>NZ_JAGPXP010000016.1:0-151519 GCF_018070485.1 Micromonospora sp. C41
CGGGCGGGTCAGGCTGCGGCGAAGGCGGCCCGGCGGCGGGCGTCGACCTCGGCGGCCAGCTCCGGGGCACGCTCCAGCGCTTCCGGGAAGCCGCAGGCGGCCAGCCAGTTCGCCAGCATGAGGTGACCGCCCTCGGTCAGCACCGACTCCGGGTGGAACTGCACGCCCTCGATGGGCAGCGTCCGGTGCCGCATCGCCATCACCACGCCGGAGCCGGTCCGGCCGGTGACCTCCAGCTCGTCCGGCAGCGTCTCGGGCAGTACGGCGAGTGAGTGGTAGCGGGTGGCGGTGAACGGGTCGGGCAGGCCGGCGAGCACGCCCACACCGTCGTGGCGTACCTCTGAGGTCTTGCCGTGCAGCAGCTCCGGCGCGCGCGCCACTGTGGCGCCGAACGCCTCGCCGATCGCCTGGTGACCGAGGCAGACGCCGAAGATCGGGAGCTTGCCGGCGTACTCGCGGATGACGTCCAGGCAGATGCCGGCGCGGTCCGGGCTGCCCGGACCGGGCGACAGCAGGATGCCACCGGCGCCCGCGCGGCCCACCTCGGCGACGTCGATCTCGTCGTTGCGCCGTACGTCGCAGTCGGCCCCGAGCTGGCCGAGGTACTGCACGAGGTTGAAGACGAACGAGTCGTAGTTGTCGATCACCAGGACACGCATCGGGGTCACCTGTTCGGGGTGGGGGGCGGGGCGTTGTTCGTCTCGGTGCTGTACGGCAGCTCCTCGTCGCCGGGCAGCCCGGTCGGCTCGGTGAGCCCGCCGTCACCCGGTACGCCGGAGTCCTGGGTGACCTGCACGTCGTCGAACGGCAGCAGCGGCTCGGCCCACGGGAACACCACGAACCAGAGCAGCGCGACGGTGGCGGTGGCCAGCAGCAGCGAGCCGATCAGCTTTCCGGGCAGCCCGAAGGGAAGTTTCCGCCAGATCCAGGAGTACACGGCTCACGTCTCCAGTTCGGCCGGGCGGCCCGCCGACTTGGCCTGGACGGTGTCCAGCCGGGCGTGGATGATCAGCCGCTGGTAGTTGTCGAACTTCGGGTTGCAGGTGGTGAGCGTGAGCAGCTTCTCGGTGGGCTTCTGGCCCGGCTTGCCCGGCACCGGCGCGACCACCTCGACCTGGGACGGCTTGACGATGCGCTGCTCGTACACGCGGTAGACGAGCCAGTCGGTGCGGGTCTCGACCACTATGGCGTCGCCGGTCTTCAGCTCGTCCAGCCGCCAGAACGTGGAGCGGATCCGGTGGCCCGCCACGGCGAAGTTGCCCACCTCGCCGGGCATGGCGCTGTCCGGGTAGCGGCCCGGGGCGTACCGGATGTCGTTGGGGGTGACCCCCTCGACCACCACCCAGTGCTTGTCGAACTTGGGGATGTAGAGGCCGGCGACCGGTTTTCCGTTGGCCGGCGGCTTCGGCTTCACGGTCGGCCCGGTGGTCGGGGCGACCGTCGGGTCCGCGCCCCACTCCTGGGCGAGCTGGCTGTTCAGGTCGCTCTGGTGGGCGTCGACGATGACCGCCTTGCCCCAGATCTCGTAGCCGGCGAAGAGGAGCACCACCAGGCCGAACGTGATGAGCAGTTCGCCGGCGCCGCGTACGACGGTGCGCAGCCGGGAGCCGGCGCTGGGGCGGGTCAGCTCGGAGTAGACGCTCCGGTAGCCCTCGCCGGTCTGCTCGGGCCGCAACTGCACCACCCGCTCGCCGCGCCGGGGGCGGGGCGGCTCGGCCGGTGGCTCGTCGCCGCTGTCCGCCGCGTCCGGCGCCGGAGGCACCGCGCCCATCAGCCCGGTGGCGTCCATCCGGGGGTCCGCGGGCGGCCGGGTGACGGCGGGCAGCACCGCCGTCGCTCCCGGGTCGGCCGGCGGGGTCCGGTCCGCGTCGGCCGGGCCGCCGAACCGGGGTACGCCGGGCGCACCGGCCGCCTGCCGTCCCTCGCCCCCCGGCGTACGTCCTCCGTTCTCCCACGGCTGCGGGCCGGTGTGCGGCGGCTGGGCCCCGCGCACACCGCGTTCCGGCGGGAGCGCGCCGCCGGCCGGGCGGGCGGGATTCTGGTGCGCCGCCGGTCCGTACGCGCCCGGCCGCATCTGCCGCTCACCCGTCCCGGGCGGGGCGTCGCCGGGTCGCGTCCGGCGTTCACCCGCCGGGGGTGGGACGTCGCCCGGTCGCGTCGTGCGTTCGCCCGTCCGGGGCGGCACGTCGGCCGGCGTGGCGGGACGCATCCCGGGCCCGCGCTGGGGCGCGGCCGTGTGCTGCGGTGGACCGCCCGGCTGGCCGGTGCCGGGTCCGGCCGGCCCGGCGAAACGCGCCGGGCCGGACCCGCCCGCGCCCGGACGGCCGGGCGATCGGTGCGCCGACTCGGGGATCCCGTCACCGGAAGGCTGGAACCCGGACTCGGGAACTCTGCCACCGGAGGGCTGGAACCCGGATTCGGGAATCCCGCCGGCGGAGGGGCGGAACCGCCTGTCGGCCTCGGCGCGGTGCGGGCCGGCCGGCGGATGGGCCTGGTTGCCCGGCCAGGGCGGCGGAGCGGACCGTGGCGGGCCGGGCGGTGGCGGGGCGGTCGACGGTGGGGCGGTCGACGGCGGGGCGGTCCGTGGCGGGGCGCTCCGTGGTGGGGCGGGCGTCGGTGGGAACGGGCCCCGTCGCGCCGGAGAGGTGTGCGACGGTCCGGCGTCGGGCCAGGGCAGGTCGAGCGGGGGCGGCGACGCCGGGGCGGGGGCCGGGCGCTCGACCTTGGGGAGGAACGCGGTGGGCTCCTCCTGGCGGTCGTGGCCGCGGCGGTCCCGGGGGTCGCCGCCGCTCACCGGGGCACCGTCGCCGACTGCAACGCGGTGGAGTCCTCGAACGCCGGCACGGTGACTGTGGAGACGCGCTCGACGTAGCCGAGTTGGTAGTGCTCAGCCACTTCCTTGAACACCCGCACTCCCTCAGAGGCGGCGAGCGCCCGCTGGAGTTCCGCGGGGTCGCCGATTGCCACGATCTTGAAAGGAGGGGAGTACACCCGGCCGTGCAGCAGCAGGGTGTTACCGACGCAGCGTACCGCGCTGGTGCTGAGCACGCGGACGTTCATGATTGACATGGCCTCCGCGCCGCCGGCCCAGAGCGCGTTGACCACCGCCTGGACGTCGCCCTGGTGCACGACCAGGTCGTCGTTGCTGGCGCCCTTGGGCAGCGGCTGGTCGGGCCGGCGGTCGGCGTCGTTCAGCTCGACCGTCACGCCGCTGCCGGTGAGCGCGGTGAACCCGGCGGCCTGCCGGCTCGCGGCGGCCCGGTCCCGTTCGGTCTTGATCGGCCCGTCGGCGCCGGCCAGCGCGGCGGTCTGCTCCTCCACCTCGGTGCGGAGCCGGGCGGCCTTCGCCTCGCTCGCCGCCACCTGCTCCCGGCGGTCCTCGATCAGCTGGGTGAGCTGGGGCCGGCGGTCCTCGCGCAGCGGCGTGCCGCCCGCGGTGGTGGCGGTGGTGGTGAACAGCAGCCCGGCCGCGGCGGCGATCAGGGGTACGCCGATCGACCAGCCCGGGCGGCGCTGGCGGGCGCGCCGGGGCAGCAGGGCGGCTGCCGCGCGGCGGAGGACCTTCTGCCAGGAGGCGGCGCCGGACGTGTACTCCACCGGGCGTTCCCTTTCCCGTCGTCTCGTTCCGGCTCGCGCCGATGCGAACCGACCTGATCGACCCGGAAAGTCCGCTCTTTCCGGTTACTGAGTGCACCGGCCTGGCCCCATTCGTGGCCTGGACGGTCCGTCGGGACTACGCTAGCTGTCGAACATTATTGGCCATGGACCGTCGCCCTCGCGCCCGGTTGTCAGGCCGGACGAGGTCGTACCCCCCTCTGGAGAGCGTCGTGCCCAAGTCTCAGGTCCGCAAGAAGAAGGTGTACACCCCGCCCACGGACGTTCGTCCGACGGCGACGGCGTCGACGCGCAAGCCTAGCCCGGTCTGGCTGCCGGTTACGGCGGTCGCGCTGATCGTGATCGGCATCGGCTGGCTGGTGCTCTACTACCTGTCCGAGCAGGCGTACCCGGTCGCCACCTGGGGTTACTGGAACCTCGCTGTCGGCTTCGGCGCGATGGTCTCCTCGCTGATCCTGCTCTCCCGCTGGCGCTGAGCCGGCCGCCCGTCGACCCGGCGTAGGTCACGCCACGCCGCCCCTGCCAGGCGCTTCGTCGCCGCTACACCTAAGGTGTGCGCAGGGCGGCGTGGCCTGGTGCGAGAAGACTCACGTTACTGCTGGGTAACCTTGCGCGTAGGCTGCACGGACAAGCAGCAGACCGGGAGGCCAACTCGATGGGCAGCGTCCAGATCGTCACCACGATCCTCGCGGCCGCCATCACCGCTGTCGCGGTGTGGCTTGCGGTGCGCGCGGTCATGAAGATGACCGCCGTCATCCGGCTCGGTCAGCCCGCGCCGGAGCGCTTCGGCGACAAGGGCGCGCGTACCAAGAAGATGCTGGTGGAGACCGCAGGTCACACCCGCATGCTGAAGTGGAGCGTGGTCGGCGCCGCCCACTGGTTCGTGATGGTCGGCTTCATCGTGCTGTCGCTGCTGGTGCTGGAGGCCTACTTCGAGGTCGTCTCGACCGGTGGCGGGTTGCCGATCATCGGGCACTGGACGATCTTCGGCCTGGTCACCGAGTGGATCGGCATCCTCGGCCTGGTCGGCATCCTGGTACTGATGGCGATCCGCCTGCGCAACCGGCCGGGCCGCGCGGAGAACCGCTCCCGGTTCACCGGTTCGAGCATGTGGCAGGGCTACTTCGTCGAGTGGGTCGTCCTGCTGGTCCTGATCTTCGGGTTCGTGATCCGGGGCTTCAAGGTCGCCACCGACCACTTCGAGTACCCGGTCTGGGCCGCCCCGCTCAGCCACGCGATCGGCTCGGTCCTCCCGAACTGGGAGGCCGGCGTCAGCGTCGCCGCGCTCATCAAGATCTGCATCTCGATGACCTGGCTCATCGTGATCTCGCTGAACGTCACCATGGGCGTGGCCTGGCACCGCTTCCTGGCCTTCCCGAACATCTTCTTCAAGCGCGACCCGGAGAAGCCGGCCGGCTCCGGCCTCGGCCCGCTGCGCCCGATGACCAGCGAGGGCAAGCCGCTGGACTTCGAGGAGGCCGACCCGGAGAAGGACCAGTTCGGCGTCGCCCAGGTCGAGCAGTTCAGCTGGAAGGGCCTGCTCGACTTCAGCACCTGCACCGAGTGCGGCCGCTGCCAGTCGCAGTGCCCGGCCTGGAACACCGGCAAGCCGCTGTCGCCGAAGCTGCTGGTGCTGAGCCTGCGCGACCACGCGTACGCCAAGGCGCCCTACCTCCTGGCCGGCGGCGGCAAGGACCTCACCGGCGAGGAGAAGGCGACGCAGGATCAGCTGGCCGGCGTCGACGTGCTCGCCATGGCCGAGGCCGACCGGCCGCTGATCGGCACCGCCGAAGAGGGCGGCGTCATCGACCCGGACGTGCTCTGGTCCTGCACCACCTGTGGCGCGTGCGTCGAGCAGTGCCCGGTGGACATCGAGCACGTGGACCACATCGTCGACATGCGCCGCTACCAGGTGCTGATCGAGTCGAGCTTCCCGTCCGAGGCCGGCGTCATGCTGCGCAACCTGGAGAACAAGGGCAACCCGTGGGGTGCCCCGCAGAACACCCGCGAGGACTGGACCAAGGGCCTCGGGTTCGAGGTGCCTCGGGTCGGCGAGGTCGACGACTTCGAGTACCTGTTCTGGGTCGGCTGCGCCGGCGCGTTCGAGGACCGGGCCAAGAAGACCACCCGTGCGGTCGCCACGCTGCTCAACGAGGCGGGCGTCTCCTTCGCCATCCTCGGCGAGGGCGAGACCTGCTCCGGTGACCCGGCCCGCCGCATCGGCAACGAGTTCGTCTTCCAGATGCTCGCCCAGCAGAACGTCGAGACGCTGAACGAGGCGTTCGAGGGCCGGGAGAAGAGCAAGCGCAAGATCGTCGCCACCTGCCCGCACTGCTTCAACACGCTCGGCAACGAGTACGGCCAGCTCGGCGGCGAGTTCGAGGTCGTGCACCACACCCAGTTGCTGGCCCACCTGGTCAGCGCCGGCAAGCTCACCCCGGTGCAGCCGGTGGACGGCGGCGTCACCTACCACGACCCGTGCTACCTGGGCCGCCACAACCGGATCTTCGCCGCGCCGCGTGAGGTGCTCGGCGATTCGATCCAGGGCGAGCTGACCGAGATGCCGCGTAACAGCGAGCGCTCCTTCTGCTGCGGCGCCGGCGGCGCCCGGATGTGGATGGAGGAGAAGATCGGCAAGCGGATCAACGTGGACCGGGTCGAGGAGGCCATGTCCACCGGGGCGAAGACCATCGCGGTCGGCTGCCCGTTCTGCTCGACGATGCTGAACGACGGCGTGAACGGCAAGGGCGCGGGCGAGCAGGTCGAGGTGGTCGACGTGGCCAGCGTGCTGCTGCGCTCGGTCAAGCCGGAGGCCCCGGCCGGCGAGCCGGAGGTCGCGCCGAGCGCGAGCTGAGGCGTACCCCGGCAGAAGCCGGACCACGACGGCGGCGGCACCCGTGCGGTGCCGCCGCCGTCGCGCGCCACGGGGGCCCACCGTCGGCGCTCGCGTGCCACAATCACGCCCATCGACGGCCTTCTTCTTCTGACGCTGTTGCCCCTGGTCGGTTTCGTGCTGCTGACCGCCGGCAACGCCTTCTTCGTCGCGGCCGAGTTCGCCCTCGTCACCGTGGACCGGGCGGAGATCGACAGGCGGGCCGGCGAGGGCGACGGCCGGGCCGCCACGGTACGCCGCGCGCTGCGCGAACTGTCCTTCCAGCTCTCCGGCGCGCAACTCGGCATCACCCTCACCGCGCTGCTCACCGGCTACCTCGCCGAACCCGCGCTGGCCCGGATCTTCGCCCCGCTGCTGCATCCGCTCGGCGGCGCGGAACGCTTCTCCGGCCTGCTCGCGCTGGCCCTCGCCACGCTCATCTCGATGCTCTTCGGCGAGCTGGTGCCGAAGAACCTGGCGCTGGCCCGCCCGATGCCGGCGGCGCTCGCCACCGCCGCGCCGATGCGCGCGTTCTCCCGCATGTTCGGCTGGCTGATCCGGCTGCTGAACGAATCAGCCAACCGGCTGGTGCGCCGCCTCGGCGTGGAGCCGCAGGAGGAGCTGGCCAGCGCCCGCTCCCCGGAGGAGCTGGGCCTGCTCGCGGCCATCTCGGCGCGGGCCGGCGCGCTGCCGCCGGACACCGCGATGCTGCTGCGGCGCACGATCCGCTTCGGCGACAAGCGGGCCGCCGAGGCGATGACGCCCAGGGTGGACGTGACAGCGCTGCGCGCCACCGCGTCCGTCGCCGACCTGCTGGACCTCTCCCGGCAGACCGGCCGGACCCGGTTCCCGGTCTACGAGGAGACGCTCGACCTGGTCACCGGCGTCGCCGGGGTGCCCGACGCGCTGGGGGTGCCGCTGGCCCGCCGGGCCGTCACCTCGGTGGCCGCGGTGGCCCGGGAACCGGTGTACGTGCCGGAGAGCCTCAACCTGAACGGGGTGCTGGCCGCGCTGAAGGCCGCCGGGGCGGACCTGGCGATCGTGGTGGACGAGTACGGCGGCACCGACGGCGTGGTGACGGTGGAGGACCTGGTCGAGGAACTGGTCGGGGAGATCGCCGACGAGTTCGACCCGGACGCGGTCGACGACGCCGGGCCGGTGGAGCTCACCGTGCCGGGCGGCGAGCGGACCGTCCTGGCCGACGGCGTGCTGCGCGCCGACGAACTGGTCGAGCAGACCGGGTTCCGGCTGCCCGACGGGCCGTACGAGACGCTGGGCGGCTTCCTGATGGCGCGGCTGGGCCACATCCCGGTGCCGGGCGAGACGGTCGACGAGGCCGGGTACGAGTTCACGGTGGTGGAGGTCGACCGGCACCGGATCGAGCAGGTGCGGGTGGTGCGCCCCGAGGAGCCCGACGACGGTGCCTGAGCTACTCGTGGCGGTGGTGTTGCTGCTCGGCAACGCGTTCTTCGTGGGCAGCGAGTTCGCGCTGATCGCCTCCCGCCGTACGGTGATCGAACCGCTTGCGGCGACGTCGAAGCGGGCCCGGTGGGCGCTCGCAGCGATGAACCAGATTCCGCTGATGATCGCCGGAGCGCAGCTCGGCATCACCGTCTGTTCCCTCGGCCTCGGCGCGATCGCCGAGCCGGCGCTGGCCCACCTGCTGGAGGGGCCGTTCGCCGCGCTGGGGATGCCCGCCTCGGCGGTGCACCCGGTGACCTTCGTCATCGCGCTGGCGGTGGTGGTGTTCCTGCACACGGTGGTCGGCGAGATGGTGCCGAAGAACATCACGCTGGCCGGTCCGGAGCCTTCGGCGCTCTGGCTCGGCCCGGCCATGCTGGCGTTCTGCCTGGTCACCAAGCCGCTGCTGCTGGCGATGAAGTGGGCGTCCCGGCAGGTGCTGCGGTGGTGGCGGGTGGAGGCGACAGACGCGGTGAAAACCGTGTTCACCGCCGAGGAACTGGCCGGGCTGGTCTCGCAGGCGCGTACCGAGGGGTTGCTGGACGCCGAGGAGCACGCCCGGATCACCGGCGCGCTGGCCCTGCACAGCCGTACGGCGGCGGACGCGCTGCAACAGTGGTCCACTGTCACCACAGTCGCCGAGGACGTCTCACCGGCGTCGCTGGAGGTGCTGGCGACCCGCACCGGCCGGTCCCGCTTCCCGGTGGTGCAGCGGTCCACCCGCCGGGTGCTCGGTTTCGTGCACGTGAAGGACGTGCTCGGCTACGCCGGCGCGAGTCGCCGGGCCCCCGTGCCGGCCGCTGTCTACCGGCCGCTGGCGGTGGTGCCGCCGGACCGTACGCTCGCCGACCTGCTGCTCGCGATGCGCCGCGAACGCCGCCACATGGTGCTGGTCAGCGACGGACGGCGGCCGATGGGCGTGGTGACGCTCGACGACGTATTGACAGCCATCGTCGGAAGATGAAATGAATACCCTTGGTGTGCAATCGATTGCGGATACGTGATTGAACAAACGGTCGCCTTGATTCCACCGGACGCCTTCCCTAATGTGGGGCACCGACCGCTGTGGGTCGTCTGCCTCGATCTTCCCTCTCGCGAGGCGCCCGGCGGTCGGTTGCAAAGGAGTCCGTGCCGGTGGCAACCACGCCCCCTCAACGTCACGCCCCGAGCGCTCCACCCGGCCGACGTGCCGGGTTCCACCGGATGGCACGCCGTCTGGTCACCCTGGTCGCGGCCGCCGCGGTCGGCGCCGGGATGCTGACGGCTCCGGCGCACGCGGCGCCGTCGGTGGACGAGATCGACGCGCAGATCGACAAGCAGTGGGAGCAGCTCGAACCCACCATCGAGCAGTTCAACAAGGTCCGCTCGCAGCTTCGCGCCAACCAGAAGAAGTCCAAGGCGCTGAAGGACAAGATGGTGCCGCTGGAGCTGGCCTCCACGCTCGCCATGAACAAGGTCGGCGACATCGCGGCCCGCTACTACATCCAGGGCCCGTCGCAGGAGCTGGGCGCGCTGCTGGTGAGCACCAAGCCGGGCACGCTGGCCGAGCAGCTGGTCATGCTGGACCGGATCGCCGACGACCAGCGCCGTCAGATCGCCGGTGTGCTCAAGGTGCGGGACGAGTACAACAGGCAGAAGGAGAAGCTCGACGAGCTGATCGAGCTGGAGACCAAGCAGCAGAACGACCTCGCGGCGAAGAAGAAGCAGATCGACTCGGAGATCAAGCGGCTCACCGCGATGCTGCCGGTGACCTCGATCCGCCCGGCGGGCTGCCCGAAGATCGACGGCGTGGTGAGCAGCGCCGCGCGTACCGCGATCGCGACGGCGTGCGCCCAGGTCGGCGACCCGTACGTGTGGGGCGCCACCGGCCCGAACGCGTTCGACTGCTCCGGCCTCACGCAGTACGCGTACAAGGCGGCGGGCATCTCGCTCACCCACTTCACCGGCGCGCAGTGGAACGAGGGCCGCAAGGTGTCCCGTTCCGAGGCGCGCCCGGGTGACCTGGTGTTCTTCGGCTCCGATCTGCATCACGTCGGGCTCTATCTCGGCAACGGGGTGATGGTGCACGCGCCCCGGACAGGCAAACCGGTCCAGGTGTCGAGCATCAACACCCAGCCGCTCGCCGGCTTCGTCCGGGTCACCTGACCTCGGTCACACCGAAAGGCCCCCGGTCCGCACGGACCGGGGGCCTTCGCGTTCTCGGGGAGAGGTCAGCGCGGCGCGCCGACCGGGGACGGCAGGATCAGCACGTCGTCCAGGTTCACGAACATGATCCGGTGGCCGAACTGGACCTGCACGTACTGGTTCTTCCCGCGTACCACGGTCCGGTCACCCGGCGCGGAACCGTCGAACGAGACCGCCCGGTAGTACTCGCCGGGCAGCACCCCGCCGACCGCGTACCGCTGGCCGGCGGCGAACGTGTACTGCAGCGGAGAGATGGCCTGGTACGGGATGGTGTCCGGGTAGGCGGACTGCTCCGGGTAGGCGCGGCCGTACACCGGGATGGTGGCCTTGCCGGGCCGCGGGGTCACCACGAAGCCGGTGGCCCACTTGGCGGTGGGCGCGGAGGCCGGGTTGTGGAACCACGCCTTCTGGCCGAGGTACCAGATCGCGGTCCAGTCGCCCTGCCGGCCGGCGAGCGCGTACGTCTGGCCGGCCGAGGCGCGGGCGCCGTGGTCGGAGATGTACATGGTGTCCGGCGTGCCGTCCGGGCGCAGCCCGAGGTCGTTGACGAGCGGGGCGTCCGGGCTCGGCGCGGTCCGCAGGATCACCGCGGAGGAGCCGCGCGAGGGGCACGGCTGCGCCGGCGGGGTGGGCGTCGGGACGCCCGGCGGCTGCTGGTTGCAACCGGTGAACGCGGGCCGGTTGGTGGCGAAGTCCGGGTCGATGGTGACCAGGCCGGTCTTCGCCGTGCCGGTGCCGCGGAACGGCGCCTTCATCAGGTCGAAGTAGTGCGACCAGTCCCAGTAGGGCCCCGGGTCCCAGTGCATGCCGCCCACGTTGGCGGCGGTGATGCCGGGCACGTTGTCGTGGCCGATGATGTGCTGCCGGTCCATCGGGATGCCGAACTTCAGCGCCAGGTGGCGGACCAGCTTGGCGGAGGTGCGGTACATCGCCTCGGTGTACCAGGTGCCCTGGCCGGCGAAGCCCTCGTGCTCCAGGCCGATGGACTTGGCGTTGACGTACCAGTTGCCGGCGTGCCAGCCGACGTCCTTGGTCTTGATGTGCTGGGCGATGTAGCCGTCCACCGAGCGCAGCGTGTAGTGCCAGCCCAGGTAGTCGGCCCGCTTCACCAGGTCGACGCTCGGGCCGAAGTAGCCCTCGGTGTCGTGGATGACGATGTACTCGATCTTCTGCTGCTTCGGCCGGTCAGCCAGGTCGTGGTTGCCGTAGTCGCCCGGGTCGTCGCTGAGCTGCTCGTAGGGCGCGGGAATCCACTCGCAGGCCAGCCGGACCGGGCACTCCAGCCCGTCCGGCCGCTGCGCGGTGCGCAGGCCGAGGCGGGCCAGCCGGGAGCGGTCCGGCTTCGCGGCGGTGGCGGCGAGCGTGACCCGCTGGCCGTCGTCGGTGGTCCGGGTGGCGCCCTGGCCGAGCTGGTCGTAGACCTCGTCGGCGAAGGCCGCCGCCGCGTCGGCGGTGTCCGCGCCGGAGTAGCGGGCCACCGCGGCGTACCAGGCCGCCGGGTCGGTGCCGGCGCCGACCGGCCCGCCCAGAGCCTTCTGGTACGACGACAGCAGCGCCGCGCCGCCGCGGATGTTCGCGGCCGGGTCGGTGCGCAGCGTCCCCGCGTCCAGCCCGGTGAGCGCGGCGGCCGCGTCGAGCGTCTGGAGCGAGGCGCTCGGCAGCGGCGTCTCCCGCGTCGGCGCGGCGGCGGTGGCCGGGTCGAGCTTCAGCGGCCGGGAGTCGTCGCCGCGCGGGTCCTCGTCCTCGTCGACGTGGGCGCTGCCCGGCGTGGCGAGGATGTGCGCGGCGTCGGTCAGGTGCATCGGGCCGTAGCCGCCGCTGGTGCTGGGCTGACCCGGGTGGGTGTCCCAGCGGGACTCCAGATAGGAGACACCGAGCAGCACGTTCTGGGGCACGCCGTACTCGGCCGCGGCGGCGGCGTATTGTTGTTGCCGGTCGCTCGCGGGCGCGGACGTGTCCGGCGCGGCGGTAACCGGGCCGGTGGTCGCCAGCGCGGTGGCCGTGGCCACGGCGGCGGCGAGCAGTATCCGTCTGCCCGACGGCGGGGCGGAGAGATGCATCGAACCTCCTGGACAGGGATGGGGGTCACTGCGTTTCCACCCTCACTCCGCACACCCGCGACGGTCAATACCTTTCCAGTAAGTAATCAGTCGTGAAAGAAAATTTCACCTCCGTGCGCGGTGTGGCGCTGGATCGCGTACGGAGTGTCACGGCGCTGGAAGTTGCGGATCGATAACGGTGGTCCCTACTCTGGTGAATCGTCGGCCGCACGTCTCACCGTCCAACCCGGTCGGTGACGGTCCGACACCGCCGAGTCGCCTCCGGGCGAGCCGGGGAACCAGGTACCTGGGGTGAATCCGCAGCGCTGCTGCGGTAGGGCGGCTCCCTTCCCGCCCGAATCCGTCAGCTAACCCGGTAGGCGGTACGGAAGAAGGAGTACGGACGCCCGGTGGCACTCCATGCCCCGCGGCCGTCGTCGAACCGGTCGGTCGACCGGTCCAGCGCCGCGCCGCGTTCCCGCTGGTCCCGCTTCACCACCGCCCTCGCCGCACTGGTCGGCACCGCCGTCGTACTGACCGGCGGCGCCACTGCGGCACACGCCGAACCCTCGGTCGCCGAGATCGAGGCCCAGATCGACCGCGACTGGAACAAGCTCGAACCGGTCATCGAGCAGGTCAACGACGTACGCGAGCAGCTCGCCGCGCGGCGCAGGCAGGCCGACGCGCTCGGCCGCCAGATCGCACCCCTCCAGGCGCGGGTGGACGCCGCGCTCGGTCAGG
Source organism: Micromonospora sp. C41 (assembly GCF_018070485.1). Taxonomy (NCBI): domain Bacteria; kingdom Bacillati; phylum Actinomycetota; class Actinomycetes; order Micromonosporales; family Micromonosporaceae; genus Micromonospora; species Micromonospora sp. C41. The sequence goes on from NZ_JAGPXP010000016.1 coordinate 12,913, forward strand.
TCGGCGGCCTCGCCGCCGACGCCTACAAGGCCGACAACCTCTCCACGGTCAACGCGCTGCTCGGCAGCCGCTCACCCGGTGACCTGGTCGACGGCCTGGAGCTGCTCGACCGCTTCGCGCACCGCCAGCACGAGCAGGTGCGCTCGGTCGCCGCGCTGCGCGACGAGCTGGCGGCGAAGAAGAAGCCGCTGGACGAGATGATCGCCGGCCTGGCGCGCACCGAGGCCCAGCTCGCGGCGAAGAAGAAGCAGATCGACGCCGAGATCGCCAAGCTGGAGAAGCTGCGGCTCAAGGTGTACGGCAAGGGCGGCGGCGGCCCGCTGCGCCCGGCGCCCTGCCCGGCCGGCTATCCCGGCGGCCCGGCCGGAGCGGCGGTGAAGTTCGCCTGCGCCCAGATCGGCAAGATCTACGTCTGGGGCGCCGCCGGCCCGGACCACTTCGACTGCTCGGGCCTCACCATGGCGGCCTGGGCCAAGGGCGGCGTCTCGCTGCCGCACAGCGCACGCCAGCAGCACGGCGTGACGAAGCGCATCAGCCGGGCCGAGCTGCGCGCCGGCGATCTCGTCTTCTACTACAGCGACCTGCACCACGTGGCGATGTACGTGGGCGACGGCTGGGTGGTGCACGCCTCCCAGTCCGGCAAGCCCATCACGATGAAGCGGGTCGACGACGGCGACATCAACAGCTACGGCCGCGTGTAAGGAAGGGCCCCCTCTTAACGCCTCCGGTAGAGGAGGGGGCCCTTCTTAACAACTGCGCCCGGCGTCAGCGCGTCGGCCAGGTGCGCCAGCTCTGCCAGGACCGGCTCGGCGTCGGGCCGCGCTGCCCCTGGTAACGCGAGCCGTAGACGGCCGAGCCGTACGGGTGCTCGGCCGGCGAGGAGAGCCGGAAGATGCAGAGCTGGCCGATCTTCATGCCGGGCCAGAGCGTGATCGGCAGGTTCGCCACGTTCGACAGCTCCAGCGTGACGTGGCCGGAGAAGCCGGGGTCGATGAAACCGGCTGTCGAGTGGGTCAGCAGACCCAGCCGCCCCAGGCTCGACTTGCCCTCGATTCGGCCCGCGAGCTGGTCGCCCAGCGAGATCACCTCAAGCGTGGAGGCGAGCACGAACTCGCCCGGGTGCAGCACGAACGGCTGGCCCTCGGGCACCTCCACCATCGAGGTGAGGTCGTCCTGCTGGACCGACGGGTCGATGTGTGTGTAGAGGTGGTTGTTGAAGACCCGGAACAGCCGGTCCAGGCGTACGTCGATGCTCGACGGCTGCACCAGCGTGGGCTCGAAGGGCTCCAGCGCGAGCGTGCCGGCCTTGATCTCGGAGATCAGGTCGCGGTCGGAGAGCAGCATCGGAACACCATAGCGACCGGTATGGGTGACCTGCGTGTCGCACTACTTCTTCGTACACGTGTTCGATAGGATGTCCGCATGGCTTCCTGGTCCGAATTCGCCGCCGACGAGCCCCGCCTCGCCGGCGAGATCCGCCTCCTGATGCAGCAGTACGGGCCGGGCTTCGGCTACCTCGCCACGGTCCGCGCCGACGGCGGCCCCCGCGTGCACCCGGTCTCCCCGGTGTTCACCGACGACGGCCTATGGTGCTTCGTCATCGACTCGCCGAAGCGCCGCGACCTCGAACGCGACGGCCGCTACGCGCTGCACTCGTTCCCGCCCGAGGAGAGCGACGACGAGGCGTACGTCGCGGGGCGCGCGCGGCCGGTGACCGACCCGGCCACCGTGACGCGGCTGGCCCGGATCGCCCGCGCGTCGCCACATGGTGACTGGCGGCTGTTCGAGTTCACAGTCGAGGCGGCGATGCTGACCCGGCGCGACCCTGTCGCCCAGCCCGGCGCCGCTCCGCCGCAGGTGCGGGTGTGGCTCGACCCGCTCGGGGCCGAACCGGCCCGGCGTGAGCCGGTGGGCGCGGAGGGCCGGCGCGGCCGGCACGGCTTCGACACCCGCCGCCCGGCCGCCTGACCCCGACCCCGAAACGAGCGGTGCCGGCCCCGTCCGAGGACAGGGCCGGCACCGGTACGCGGTACGAGGCGGTCAGGCTGCGCGGTAGGCGTTCCACGCGGTGAGCATGCGGCTCGCCTGGCCGGCGGTGAACTGGTACATGCAGGAGTCGTACGTGTAGTCCATGAAGTTGGTGATCGGGTCCTTGCCGGCGGTCGAGCAGGTGTCGCGGCCGGTCGGGCACTGGTACGCCGGGGACGCCTCGGCCGGGGTGTCGGAGACGCTGTCGCCCGAGCCGGAGCAGCCGCCCTGGAAGGTGTGGTAGAGGTTCAGCCAGTGGCCGACCTCGTGGGTGCCGGTGTCACCCTGGTTGTAGTTGGTGGCGGTGCCGCCGGGCAGCGACTCGTTGAGCACGACCACGCCGTCCATCTTGTCCAGCGTCCGCTTCGGGAACGTCGCCCAGCCCAGCAGGCTGTCGCTCAGCTCGCCGAGGTAGATGTTCAGCGTGTTCTTGCCGCCCTCACGCAGCGAGGTCTTCATCGAGCGCTCGGCGGAGGAGCCCTGCACGATCGGGTACCACGACGGGTTGGTCACCCGGTTGATCTTCGTGAGCTGGAAGCCGAAGGCGGTGGCGGCGCCGCCGGTCGAGCCCGCGTACGACTGGTTCAGCACGGTGATCTGCTGGTTGATCATCGAGTCGGTGATGTTGCCGCCGGCCCGGGTGCTGTTCTCCTGGATGACGTGCACGACGACCGGGATCGTCACGGTGGCCAGCGGGGTGACCGCGCCGGTCCGGAAGTTGGCCCGCTCGCGCTGCGCGGCGGCGAGGTCGGCCTCCCGGTCCTGGACCTGCTTGGCGGTCAGGTGGTTGGGGTCGAGCTTGGCGTTGCCGCCCTTCGCGACGCGAGCGTTCGCGTGCTCGTCGGCGTGGGCGTCAGCAGGCTCGGCGCAGACGCCGGCCGGGGCGGCCGAGAAGGCCGAAGCAGCGGGAACGACGCCGACGGCGGCGGTGCTGAGCAGCAGCGCGAGGGTCGACGTCGCGACACCGGCGGTACGCCGGGTCAGCAGGTTGGGACGGAGTCCCATGGGCCCACCTCTTTCTGACGGCGTGCCAGGGGGTGTGTCACGCCGGTGCGGAAACGTGGGGCAGACGTTACATCCCATCGATGCATTTGAGAATGCCCATACGTTTCCGACGTGCAACTTCGCGCCTGCCGGCTCCGGTGAGTGCTTGATCCACTCCAGTTCGGGGAGGTGGCTGGGTCAACCGCCCGCCGATGCCGCCACCTCGCCGAGGTGGCGCGCGCACCTGAGTGCACGGGGGTGGGGGGCTTCAGGTAGAGTGGTGCCGCCTGCGGGTGTAGTTCAATGGCAGAACATCAGCTTCCCAAGCTGACAGTGCGGGTTCGATTCCCGTCACCCGCTCCAACGTGAGGCCCCAGCTCAGGACAGGTTTCCTGGCTGGGGCCTCGTTCGTTGCTACCGCTTCTTGCGCTGGCCGTGCCCGCTACGTGCCCGATCACGGCCCTTCTTGATCTGCTCGCTGAGCCCGCTCGCGATGTGCTCGTCGCGCTCCTTGGCGGTGTGCTGGTAGATCAATGCCGCGCGAGTCGAGGCGTGACCCATCCTGGCCATGAGGTCGGCAAGGCTCGCCCCGGTCCGGGACGCCAGGGTATTACCGGTGTGCCGCAGGTCGTGGAAGTGGAAGCCGGGCAGGCCAGCCGCAGCCACGCAGTCACGCCACTTGCAGGCGGTCTGGAAGTTGGAGCGGCGCAGGACAGCACCCTTCGCGCCGGTGAAGACGAGCGCGTCCTGGTCCTCGTCGACGAAGTCGTCCAGGTGTGGGCGGATGTCACGGCGGATCGCGTCGGGAATGGTGACGGTCCGAATGTCGGCATCGGCGACTGGGCCTGCCGGGGGAGGGGCCGTTCGTGCGTCAAGTCCGTCTTGAAGTTGGCGGGTCGGGCAGCGGCCTGCCCCCGCGAGGCCGGATCGACGGCAGAAAGTCCGGATGGCGAGGATAAGCAGAGTGACGAATGTCACAAATTTCCCCGGCGTGTCGCGTCTTTGAAGCACCCGGCCCCGACTAGGCTCCGGCTAGCTATCCTAGCCTTTGAGCGCCGGAGCCTAGTCGGGGCCGGGTGCGCGGGACTTGACAGCATCCACTACGCTCAGGCCGTCGCTCCGCGATGCTTGCACCCAACGGGCGGCCTGAGCGTAGTGGATGCTCCCTCTTTCGCCCTCTTGTCGCAGGCTCCTGTAGGCCGGTTTGGTGCGAAGCGAACCCCCGCCTTGCCGGCCCTGGCGGTTGCATACCCGCAGGTCAGAGCATGGAAGCGTCGAGGGGTTGGGTGCTTCGGCCCAAAAAAAACCCGGCCCCTCTAGGGGAACCGGGTGGTATATGCGGTGAACTGTAGCGCAGCCTAGTTCGACCTGCAACCGAGACAGACTATAGAGCTACCAGCCGGCTGGGCGCGCGTAGGTGCCGGCAGGGCTCACTACAGGGTCACTGAGCTGACAGGCTTGGAGGTCTCCCGCCGTGAGCTGCTTCCACCAGTGGCTGCCGACCCCGTCCCCTCGTTGTCCCTTCAAGGCTCCTGCCAGGTAGTTCCGCGAGGGGTTAATCGTGCCGACGGGGACGAGTGTCCTCGCATATGACACCGGAAATTTAAGATCACTGTCGTTGGAGATCACGAGGGCCGCGTCTACCTGCGACGTGAGTACGTCGACCAGGAGGTGGGAAGCCACGTTGACGTCGGAACCCTTTTCCTCTCGGTGGGCGTACGACACCATGAATGTCGCGTTTTGTACTGGATTGCCCTGCGCGTCCTGAACCATGATCGGCCACTGCGAGGTTACGAGCTGGGGGCCTGCGCTGCGGCTCTGGGCCTTTACTGCAAGCGGGGCGTACTTCACGCGAGAGACATAGCTGCCGTACTCGATGAGGTCGACGCTCGATGACGCCATCAGAGCCTTGAGGTAGATGTCTTGATCGATGAAGCCCGAGGGGTTGCTAGCCGCGTCGATTACAGCAGTGCAGTAGACGATTCGGTGCGCCTGAGCACCAGCCCAGGTCGGCACGTTGGCTAGCAGGCGCTCTGCAAGGGCCCGGATGTCGAGCCAGCGCCAGCCAGGGGTTCCCTGTCCGCATAGCCCTCGGCCACCGTAGTAGAGGTTGTACCCATCGACATACACTCCAACGCGCACCGGCGAACGCTACCAGTAACGAGCCGGAGTCTTCGACTCTCACGTGCCCGTGGCATGCCCGTTCGGGCGGCCAACAGAGGTCAAGGCGAGGTTCCAGGCAAGGGCCGCCAGTCCAATCACGGTCAAATAAAAAGTACAAAGACTGCCATCTATTCGTGATTGAGCCTGATTCCCAAGCTGACAGTGCGGGTTCGATTCTCGTCACCCGCTCCAGCGTGAAGGCCCTGATCAGGACGTCAGTCCCGGTCAGGGCCTTCGATGTTCCACGAGTGCGGGCCCGGTGGTCCGCCCGGCGGCAAGCCGCCGACAGCCGACGGGTTGCCACGCCCGCATCGGGCAGACAGTCGATCGCGGCCAGGCAATGACGATCGCCAAGGTGGCTGGCGGCCGTCGAGCTTTCGGCGATCGGCTGCCGCACCGGCTACGCCGGCTTGCCCTCGGCCCTCCGGCCTCACCCACACCGCACCGGAACTGACCGCTCAGCGCCGCCTACGCTGTCGCGATGGACGCGGGCAGGGTGTGGCGGCTGTACCGCCGGGGCGAGCTGGCCGGCGAGATCGATGAGCAGACTCACGACTTCCCGTGGACGTACGGCCGATTCCGTCCGCTGCCTGCATTCGAGCCGCTGCGTCCGCTCTTCGTCGCCCGGAACGCCGCCCTCGACGCGGCCGATGACGAGGCCATGATCCGGATCGACGACGAGATTCGGGTCGCCCTCACGATAACCCACCCGGACGGCCACCAGGTGGCCGAGTTTCTTCTCAGCATCGAGGGCGACGAAGCCGGCGCCTATGGTTCTGCACATGAGTGAGAACGCGTTCGTCTTCCCGGCCGTGTCCAGGGCGGACGTGTTGCGGCTCCTGGGTTCCCTCGGTGAGACCCAGTCTGATCAGTGGGTCGCGCCGGGCTCGGTCTTCCTCTGGCTGGTGGAGGAACACCGTGACCTGTACCTCGACTGGGAGCGCGAGATGGTGGCGGAGTTGGAGCGCGTTGTCGGCGAGCGGCCGCCGTGGGCGGTCCAGGTGAACTACCGGTTGTCGCGGCGGCAGGACGCAGTGGCAGCGATCCGGACGCTGCTCGGACGCGGTGGCGTCGCAGTGGACGACTTCGTCGGTCACGTCTGGACGGTTCAGGAAGTCGAGACCGATTCCGTCGTTCGTGGTGGCAGATTCGGCGAGCCGCCGGTTCGCACCTGACGTGCGGACGAGATAGGGCTGCTGACCCCGGCGAGCAGGGCGGTGAGCATCGGGAGAAGCGGCTTATGGTTGAGACGCAGGCCGGCGAGATCGGACGTCGCGAACCAGACCACGGCGTCGTGCTCGTCCGGCGTCCTGCGAGCCGTCGCGAGGCCGCTGCTTGTCGGCCGTCGTCGGTACGATCGCAAGATCCCCATCTGTTGATTAACGGAGAGAACCGTGCAACTGCGCCTGAAGTACGCGCCCGTCCCGGAGAACGCAGCCCGGTTCGCTGGCGACATCGTGGTGTCAGCGGCCCAGGTCAGCGGTGTGCACCTGGACTACACGCCGGACAGCCTGGCATCCGTGGACGCCATCCTCGACGGCTTTCGGGCCGAGGGCCTCATGGCTGGGCAGGTGGCGGAGACTCTCTTCGGCTTCGGTTGCTACGTCGGCGAGGTGTTGAACCGGCATGCCGGTGGACGGTGGCGCGCAACGGCGGCAGACGAACTGACCGTCGTCGGGTGGCCTATGGTGGTGGAGCTCGGCGGGCAGCGCTGGTGCAATCCGATCGCGAAGGCCTTCAAGCGATTGGAGAACGGCCCGGAGGACAGCCTCCGGTACTTCTATGCCGTGTTCGCACCGAGCGGAGCCCGCTAGGGAGGGCGCCGTAGCGCTGATCTCGCCCCCACCGTCGGCGGATCGACTGACACAATGCGGCGTGCGCTCGCGTCTGCGGTTGATCAGGGTGACGACGTCTGCGGTCCAGGTACGGGAGGCGGCCACCGTCGACCTGCCCACGAGTGCGGAGGCAGCCTTCGGCTTCATGGAGGATCCGGCGTCGTCGGTGGCGCTGCACGACTCGACGGAGCTCGGCGTGACGCTGCCCGGCCCGAAGGGAGTCGGCGAGATCCAGGCGTTCGTGGATCGGAGCCCCGGCGGTCGAACGGGCATGATGCACGAGGTGGTCGAGGTGGAACCGGGACGCCGCGCCGTCACCCGCAACCTGACGGCCGGCTGTCCCAGCGGCGGCGTGCTCACCGTTGTGCCGCTCGGGCCCGACTCGTGCCGTCTCACCCAGGAGTTCTGGGCAGAGCTTCCGGCAGGCTCACTGGTGGGCGCCGATGCGCAGGTGCGCCACGAGTACCAGATGTTGCTCGCGGACCTGATGCGGCGGCTCGCCGCCTGGGCCGCTCACGTGCCCCGGGACGCCGCCTAGGTCCAAGGCGGCGAGCACCCCGAAGACAGCGTCCAGGACGGCTTGTCGGTCCGCCGTCACAAGGACGTCGACATCGAGGTGGGAGCCGTGCTCCACGAAATCCATCACGTACACCTCGGCGATGAGTTGCGGGTCGTTGACGGGTCTGTCGGGGGACGAGCGAAAACCGGAGGAGCAGACCCATGGGTACGTTGATCGTGACCGAGTTCCTGACCCTCGACGGCGTGGCGCAGGCGCCCGGCGAGCCCGACGAGGACCGTGACGGCGGTTTCAACCACGGCGGCTGGCAGATGCCGCTGCTGGACGAGAAGTCCGGCACGGTGATGTTCCAGCAGGCGAGCAGCATGGACGCGCTGCTGCTGGGCCGCAAGACGTACGACATCTTCGCCGGCTACTGGCCGAAGGCGCCGGAGGAGATCCCCTTCACCGGCCTGCTCAACGGCGTGCCCAAGTACGTGGCCAGCCGTACCCTCACCGAGCCGCTGGCCTGGGCGAACTCGACGCTGGTGAACGGTGACCTCGCCGAGCGCGTCACCGAGATCAAGGCCCGCCACGACGAGGTGCACGTGATCGGCAGCCTCGACCTGGCGCAGTCGCTGCTGCGCGCCGGTCTCGTGGACCGGCTCAACCTGTGGGTGTACCCGGTGCTGCTCGGCACCGGCAAGCGGCTGTTCGGCGACGGCACGGTGCCGACCGCGCTGCGGCTCACCGAGTCGGTCACCCACGCCCATGGCACGCTCCAGTTGACGTACGAGCCGGCCGGCGCGCCCGCCTACGGCGACGCGGCCGCGTAGGGCACGTCGAGGTCGAGCGTGTGCCGCAGGCCGGGCTCCCCGTCCAGTTCCACCGGACCGTCCGGTACGAAGCCGGCACGCGTGAGCACCGCCAGTGAGGCCGGGTTTGCCAGCGCCGCCGAGGCGACGAGCCGGCGCAGCCCGTACTCGCTGCGGGCCAGTTCGCAGACGCGCCGTACGCCTTCGCCTGCGAGCCCGCGCCCGGCGGCGCGCTCGGCCACGCGGTAGCCCAGCTCGGCGCTGCCGCCTGCGACGTCGACCAGGTTGAAGCGCCCGAGCACGGCGCCGTAGTCGCCGACCAGCACGTGGAAGTGGCAGGTGCCGCGGTCCTGCTCGGCCAGCAGGGCCGCGTGCCGGGCGGCGTAGCCGGTGAAGAAGCCGTCGCCCCGGTCGGGGACGTACTGGGCGAAGTAGGCCCGGTTCTCCCGCTCGAACCGCAGCACGGCGGGCGCGTGGCGGGCGGCGAGTCGTTCCAGCTCCGGCATCGGGCCAGGTTAGGCGTCGGCCGGGTAGGAACGCAGTTCGATTGTGTTGCCGTCCGGGTCGCTGACGTAGATCGAGGTGCCGGTGCCCCGCGCGCCGAAGCGCGGGACCGGGCCGGTCAGCACCGTGAACACCCCGGAGTCGACCACCCGCTGCCAGTCGACCGGCTCCACGACGAGGCAGAAGTGGTCCACGTTGGACCCGGTCGGGTCGCCCGCGATCAGGTCGATGATGGTGCCGGCGTCGACCCGTACGGACGGGAACGGCACCTCGCCGGCCCGCCACCTGTCGACCCGCACCGGGGCCAGCCCGAGCGTGCCGCAGTAGAAGTCGAGGGAACGCTCGACGTCGCTCACCGATAGCACGAGATGGTCGAACCCGGTCACCGTCACGAGATCGTTCCGCATGCCGTCAACTCTGGCCCGGCGCGGCGGCGGGACCAACCCCCGATCGCACTACGATCGTTGACTCACGGGCAACGACGGAGGTGCCGTGTGCTGGAGCGGTACGAGATCGAGACGTTCCTGACCCTGGCCGAGGAGCTGCACTTCGGGCGGACCGCCGAGCGGCTGCGGGTGAGCACCGGACGGGTCAGCCACGTGGTGCGCAAGCTGGAACGCCGCATCGGTGCGCCGCTGTTCGAGCGCACCAGCCGGGTCGTCCGGCTCACCCCGATCGGTGCCCGCCTGGCCGAGGAGATGCGCCCGCTGGTGGCCGGCATCGAGGCGGCGGTGCAGCGGGCCGTGGACGCCGGCCGCGGGCTCACCGGCGAGCTGCGGGTGGCGTACGTCGGCGAGTCGACAGCGCCGGTGCTGCTGCGGGCGGTCGCGCTGTTCACCGAGCGCCACCCGGACTGCGAGGTGCACGTGCACGAGGCGCCGCTGGCCAGCACCCGGTCGAGCCTGCTGGACGGCACGATCGACGTCCTGATCGCCTCGTACCCCTTCGACGGCATGGCGAACGGCCCGGTGCTGCTGCGCGAGCGCCGGGTGCTCGCGGTGGCCGCGGGCCATCCGCTGGCGGCCGAGGAGTCGGTGTCGCTGGAGGTGCTGGGCGACCATCCGGTGGTGCAGTACCCGGCGGTGACGTCGACCGCGTTCAAGCAGGACCGCACGCCGGACCGCACCCCGTCCGGCCGTCCGGTGCCGAAGGGCCCGGTGGGTGGCAGCTTCTCCGAGATGCTGGCGCTCGTCGCGCTGGGGCGCGGGGTGCTGCCGGTGGGCGAGCAGACCCGGCAGTTCTACGCCCGTCCGGACGTGGCCTACGTGCCGATCCACGACGCGCCGCCGATCTGTCGCGGCCCGGTGTGGCCGGCCGGGAACACCACGTCCCGGGTACGCGAGTTCGTCCGCGCGGCGGCCGACGCCAACCCGCTGCCGGACGCGCCTTGACCCGTCCCCTGCGGCAAGGCCCAGCGTGGTCGGTGCCGGTCGCGGTGACCGGCACGAGGAGCGCGAGGGAGGCACGGTGCGACTGCTGACCATCGGCGCGTTCGCCCGCGCGACCGGCCTGAGCGCCAAGGCGCTGCGCATCTACGACGACTGCGGGCTGCTGCCCCCGGCCGCGGTGGACCCGCACTCGGGCTACCGCTACTACGCGCCGGAGCAGGCGGACCGGGCACGGCTGATCGCCGGGCTGCGCCGGGCCGGGATGCCGCTGGCCGAGATCCGTACCGTCTGCGGCCTGCCGCCCGCGGCCGCCGCCGAGGCGCTCGACGACTGGTGGCGGCGGGTCAGCGCGGACACCGCGGCGCGCGGCCGGACCGTCGCGCTCCTCGTCGACAGGCTCAGCGAGAGGGGCACCACCATGTCCGAGACCACCTTCCGGTACGCGACGCGCTGCGAGACCGGCACGGTCCGCGACTCCAACGAGGACACCGCCTACGCGAGCGCCACGCTGCTCGCTGTCGCCGACGGCGTACGCGGCCCGGCCGGGTCCACTGCGAGTGCGGAGGCGGTGGACGCGCTGCGGCCGTTGGAGCAGGCGGACACGCCGCAGGCCGATCTGCTCGCCGCACTGGCCGACGCGGTGACCCGGGCCGACCGGGCGGTACGCGCGCACGCCACCGACGCGGACCAGCCCGCCACCACGCTCACCGCGCTCGTGCGACGCGGCACCCGGCTCGCGCTGGTGCACGTCGGGGACAGCCGGGCGTACCTGCTGCGCGGCGGTGAGCTGTCCCGGCTCACCCAGGACCACACGTACGTGCAGACGCTCGTCGACCAGGGCCGGCTCACCCCGGCCGAGGCGGGATCGCATCCGCAGCGGGCGCTGCTGGCCCGGGCGCTCGGCGCGGGCGCGGAGGTCGAGGCGGACCTGGCGCTGCGGACCGCGCTGCCCGGCGACCGCTACCTGCTCTGCTCCGACGGTCTCTCCGCCGTGGTGGACCCGGGCGCGCTGCACGCCGCGCTGGCCGAGGCGGACGACCCGGAGAGCGCCGTCGAGCGCCTGGTGGAGCTGGCGTACGCGGCCGGCGCACCGGACAACATCGCCTGCGTGGTGGCCGATCTGGCGGCGTGATCACCGCGACCCGGGTCGGAGTGTCCGACCCGGGTCGTACCCTGGCGGGCATGCGAATCGGCATCGTGATCCTGCCTGACCAGCGCTGGTCGGAAGCACGTCGGCGGTGGGCCCAGGTGGACGAGTGGGGCTTCGACCACGCCTGGACCTACGACCACCTGGGCTGGCGTGACCTTGTCGACGGGCCGTGGTTCGACTCGTGGACGACGCTGACCGCGGCGGCCGGCGTGACGTCCCGGGTCAAGCTGGGGACGCTCGTGGCCTCGCCGAACTTCCGGCACCCGGTGGCGTTCGCCCGGCAGGTGACGGCGCTCGACGACGTGTCCGACGGCCGCGTGCTGCTCGGCCTGGGCGCGGGGGGCATCGGCTTCGACTCGGCGGTGCTCGGCGGCGAGACGCTGCCGCCCCGGCAGCGCGTGGACCGGTTCGCCGAGTTCATCGAGCTGCTCGACGCGATCCTGCGGGAGGACGGCACGACCTGGCGCGGGGACTGGTTCACCGCAGTCGACGCGCGCAACAACCCGGGGTGTGTCCAGCAGCCCCGGGTGCCGTTCGTGGTGGCCGCGAACGGTCCCCGCTCGATGCGGCTGGCCGCCCGGTTCGGGCAGGGCTGGGTGACCATCGGGCAGGGCAGCGACGATGTGGAGAGCTGGTGGCGGACGGTCACGGAGCTGTCCGAGCGGATGGACCGCACGCTGGAGCAGGCCGGCCGTGACCCGGCGACGCTGGACCGCTACCTCTCGCTCGACTCCGCTCCGATGTTCTCGCTGACCAGCGCCGACTTCTTCGCCGAGCAGGTGGCCCGGGCGGCCCGGCTGGGCTTCACCGACGTGGTGACGCACTGGCCCCGGGCCAGCAGCTGGTACGCGGGCGACGAGGCGGTGCTGGTGGAGGCGGCGGCGCTGCTGCCGGAGCTGCGCCGGGCCGGTTAGGTGCCGACGCTGCCCTCGGTGGAGACCACCCGGAACCGGAGGCAGACGATCCGGGTGTCGTCGGTGACCGGCGTGCCCTGCCGGGCCCAGTAGGCGCCGTGGCCCTCGCGCCACTCCTCGATCGACCTGTCGCCCTCGCCCTCGGCGCGGGCGAAGTCCCACGGCACGTCGGCGAAGCGCACCACCTCGACGCCTGTCACCTCGATCACGGCGACGAACCGGTCGTTGTCGTCGACCAGGACCAGTCGCTCGCCGACGTACTCCAGTTCCTCGTTCTCGTCGTCGTACTCCTGCACGAGGCCGGCGGTGGCGGTCTTCACGCCGGAGAGCACGAGGGTGTTGAGCCGGGTGCGCAGCTCACCGGGCGTGCCGAGGGCGAGTGCGCGCAATCCACCGATGCGGGGCCACATGCCGCCGACGCTACGGCACGCTCCGCCACCGCCGGCGGCTCACGGCAGGTCGGCGCCGGTGATCAGGGCGCGCAGCCTCAGCCGCGCGGCGACCTCGGGCGGGCAGGTCGCGACGAGCGCGGCAGCGCCGACCAGGTCGGCCCCGGCGTCCCGGACGACCCGGCACAGCGCGTCCAGTTGCGCGCCGGTGTCGACCCAGTCGTCGACGAGCAGCACCCGGTCGCCGGTGCCGAGCCGCCTGCTGTCCACGCCGACCCGCAGCCGCCGGCCCCGGTAGTCGGGGGGTGTCTGCGCCCAGCGCGTCGGCCCGGCCCGGCGTCGCTCGCCGCCGTCCTTGTACGCGGGCAGGAAACCGGCTCCGGCGGCGACCGCGACGAGCGGGCCGAGCAGCAGCCCGGTCACCTCGGGCGCGATCACGACGGTCGGGCGGGCGTCCGGAAAGAGCCCGGCCAGCGCCGGGCCGACCTGGGCGAGCACCTCGGGGTCACGCCACCAGCCGGAGGTGTCGCTGACCAGGTGGGTGCTGCCGGGGCCGGGGTCGATCCACCGGAACAGCTCGACCAGGCGACGGTTCAGCACGGTTTCCATCCTCGCGGATCGGTGGGCCGTTCGGCCGATCGAGCGTGGCGTGATCGGCTACACGTACCGGGGTAAATACGGGCATAGCACCATGATCACGTTGACTTCGGAAGTGCTTCTCTCGCTACGGTCCGGGCCGGTTTGTTCAGTTGACGAAAGGACCGGGCCGGTGGCTGCTAGGCACCTTCGTACCCGCAAGTTCTCCTCGCCCGCCGCCATCGCCGCGACCGCGGCGGTCGGCGTGGCGCTCGCGGTCGGCGGTACCGTCGGCGCCGTGCGGCTCACCTCCGCCGAGCCGCCCGCCGAGCCGGTCGCGGTCGCGACGCTGCCCAGCACGCCCGCCCCCACCTCGGCGGCCCCCTCGCCGAGCGCCTCGGCCTCGCCGAGCGCGAGCCTCAGCCCGTCGCCGAAGGCCACCGCGAGCCCGAAGTCGAGCCGGACCCAGGCGGCCTCCCGGAGCAAGGCCCGGACCGCCTCCCCGTCGCCGACGGCGAAGAAGACCAGCAGCCCGAAGGTCGTGGACAGCGGCTCCTGCGGCGCGTCCTTCTACGCCGAGGGTCAGATGACCGCGAACGGCGAGTCGTTCAACCCGAACGCGCTGACCGCCGCGCACAAGACGCTGCCGTTCAACACGAAGGTCCGGGTCACCAACCCGGACAACGGCAAGTCGGTGGTGGTGCGGATCAACGACCGGGGCCCGTTCATCGAGGGCCGGTGCCTGGACCTGTCCCGCGCCGCGTTCGCGTCCATCGCCGCCACCGGTCTCGGGCACATCCAGGTCCGGTACGAGGTCCTCGGCTGACCGTCCACTCGGCCAGAACTTCCACGGCCGACGGGCCAGGTTCATTCTCCCGTTCACGTCCATCAGGCATGCTGTCCGATGTACGCACGCAACCCTTCCAGCCGGGCCGTCGCCCGCTGAGCCCCGGATCCCGCGCCGGCCTCGGCGCGGCCCTCGGGCTGCTCGCGATCGTCGCCGCGGCGGAACTGGCCGACGGCCGTCCGGCGCACTACCTCGCGCTGATGGTCATCGCGCCGTTCCTGGCGGCGGCGCTGGCCTCCTGGCGGGTGGTGCTCGCGATGGGCGGGCTGGCCACCGCCGTCGGTGTCGCCTTCGCCCTCGCCGAGCGGGGCACCACGCTGGTGACCGCCGTGAACGTGACAGCCATCGCGGTGGGGACTGTCGTCGCCGCGGCCACGGCGGCGGTACGCCAGCGGCAGGTGGACCGGATCGCGGAGCTGTCCCGGCTCGCCTCGGTGGCCCAGCAGGCGGTGCTGCGCCCGCTCGGACCGCAGGTCGGCACGCTCGCGGTGGCCGCCCGGTACATCTCCTCGACCGCTACCGCCGAGATCGGCGGCGACCTGTACGAGGCGATGGACACCCCGTACGGCGTCCGCATGATCATCGGTGACGTCCGGGGCAAGGGGCTGGACGCGGTCCGCCTGGCCAGCATCGTGCTCGGCTCCTACCGGCACGTCGCCTACGAGCGGGCCGACCTGCGCGCGGTGGTGACCGACCTGGACCGCGCGGTGGCCCGCAACGTCGGCGACGAGGACTTCGTCACCGCGGCGCTGGTCGAGGAGCGCGGCGGCACGCTCACGATCGTCAACTGCGGGCACCCGCCGCCGTTGCTGCTGCGCCGGGGCGCGGTGATCCCACTGGAGCCGCCCGCGCCCGCGCCGCCGCTCGGCTTCATGCCGGTGGTGCGGCCGCGCGTGGAGCGGCTGGAGCCGGGCGACCGGCTGCTGCTGTTCACCGACGGGCTTGGCGAGGCGCGCCGGGACGGCGAGTTCTTCCCCACCGCCGACCGGGCCTGGCGGCTGCTCGGCCACGGCACCGTCGCCGACGGGCTGGCCTCGCTGGAGACCGCCCTGGTCGAGTGGGTGCACGGCCGGCTCGACGACGACATCGCGCTGGTCCTGATGGAGTACGCCGGCCCGTACAGCGCCACCGCGACGCCGGTGCCGAGCTGGGAGGTCGGCGCCGCCGACGGATGAACGGGAAGTGTGTAATCGCTGTCACTTCCGAGATCCGCTTGTCGTTGCCTACCGGTGAGTAATACAGTCTGGAGTTACTGATCGGTAACACCTGTCCGGAAGCGGGGCCAGCGAGCATGACCCACTACAAGAGCAACGTGCGGGACCTCGAGTTCAACCTGTTCGAGGTATTCGGGGCGGACCGTACGCTCGGCCAGGCCCCGTTCACGGACCTGGACGTCGACACCGCCCGCAGCTTCCTCGGCGAGGTCGACCGTCTCGCCCGCGAGGACCTGGCTGCCAGCTACACGGACAGCGACCGCAACCCGCCGGTCTTCGACCCGGCGACGTTCACCGCGCCGCTGCCGGAGTCGTTCAAGAAGTCGTACAAGGCGTTCATGGACTCCGAGTTCTGGCGCCTCGACCTGCCGGAGTCCCTGGGCGGCACCAACGCCCCGCGTGCCCTCTGGTGGTCGCTCGCCGAGCTGGTGCTCGGCGCCAACGCCCCGATCTGGATGTACGCCTCCGGCCCGTCCTTCGCCCACGTGCTGCACGTCGAGGGCACCGAGGAGCAGAAGAAGTGGGCCCGGCTGTTCATCGACAAGCAGTGGGGCTCGACCATGGTCCTCACCGAGCCGGACGCCGGCTCGGACGTGGGCGCCGGCCGTACCCGCGCGATCCAGCAGCCGGACGGCTCGTGGCACATCGAGGGCGTGAAGCGCTTCATCACCTCCGGTGAGCACGACCTGAGCGACAACATCGTCCACTACGTGCTGGCCCGCCCGGTCGGCGTCGAGGGCGTCGGTGGCCCGGGCACCAAGGGCCTGTCGCTGTTCGTCGTGCCGAAGTACCACTTCGACGCCGAGACCGGCGAGCTGGGCGAGCGCAACGGCGTCTACGCCACCAACGTCGAGCACAAGATGGGCCTGAAGGTCTCGAACACCTGCGAGGTGACCTTCGGCGAGCACGGCGTGCCGGCCAAGGGCTGGCTGCTGGGTGAGAAGCACGACGGCATCCGCCAGATGTTCATGATCATCGAGTACGCCCGGATGCTGGTCGGCACCAAGGCGATCGCCACGCTCTCCACCGGCTACCTGAACGCGCTGGAGTACGCCAAGAACCGGGTGCAGGGCGCCGACCTCACCCAGATGGCCGACAAGACCGCGCCGCGGGTGACCATCACCAACCACCCGGACGTGCGCCGCTCGCTGCTGCTGCAGAAGTCGTACGCCGAGGGCCTGCGCGCGCTCGTCTGCTACACCGCGACCTGGCAGGATAAGGTCACGATCGCCGAGGCGGCCGGTGACGAGAAGGCCACCAAGCTGGCCAAGCGCGTCAACGACCTGCTCCTGCCGCTGGTCAAGGGCGTCGGTTCGGAGCGGGCGTACGAGCTGCTCGGGCACGAGGCGCTGCAGACCTTCGGCGGCTCCGGCTTCCTCCAGGACTACCCGCTGGAGCAGTACGTCCGGGACGCCAAGATCGACACCCTGTACGAGGGCACCACGGCGATCCAGAGCCTGGACCTGATCTTCCGCAAGATCGTCCGGGACAACGGCAAGGCCCTGATGGCGGTCGCCGCCGAGATCCAGGAGCACATCACCTCCGAGGCCGGCAACGGCCAGCTCAAGGAGGAGCGGCAGGCGCTCGGCAAGGCGCTCGCCGAGATCCAGAACATCCTCGGCGTGATGACCGGCTGGCTGGGCGAGGCCCAGGGTGGCGACACCCGCGCCCTCTACAAGGTCGGCCTGAGCAGCCGCCGGTTCCTGCTCGCGATCGGCGACCTGGTGGTCGGCTGGCTGCTGCAGAAGCAGGCGGACGTGGCGCTGAAGGCGCTGGCCGCCGAGGTCTCCGCGGCCGACAAGTCCTTCTACACCGGCAAGGTCGCCGCCGCCCGGTTCTTCGCCCGCGAGGTGCTGCCCCGCATCGGCGCGGACCGGCGGATCATCGAGGGCACCGACCTGGAGATCATGGACCTCCCGGAGGAGGCTTTCTGAGCCCTTCCGGGGGCTTTCACCCCTGAAGCGTCACTCTCCCCCTCATGACGACGGCCGGCGGGCCCCAGCCCGCCGGCCGTCGTCGTGCGTGCGCCCCGGGCGGATAGGCGGCCCGGTGGCGGGTAACCGTCGCGGACCACGACCGGAGTACGCCCAAGGCCATCGCACGGGGGAGTGCAGCGCACATGGGCATTGGTAGCGCCATCTTTCTCATCGCGCTCGGCGCGATCATGACCTTCGCCATCCGGGCCAACGTCTGGTGGATCGACCTGCGCGCGGTCGGCTGGGTCTTCATCCTGGCCGGGCTGGGCGTCCTGCTGACCACGCTGTGGTTCTGGCAGGACCGCCGCAAGCGGGCCCGCACGCTCATCGTGGAGGAGAACCGGCTCTCGCATCCGACCGCGATGATGCCGCCGCCGCCCGACCCGCCGCCGCCGACGGCGCCGCCGTCCTGACGCCGCGTCTCAGCTGCCGATCCGGTCCAGCTCGGCGAGATCCTCGCCGGAGAGGGCCAGCCCGGCGCCCGCGACGTTCTCGCGCAGGTGCGCGACGGACTTCGTGCCGGGGATCAGCAGGATGTTCGGGGAACGGCGCAGCAGCCAGGCCAGGGCGACGCCCATCGGTGTCGCCCCGAGGCGCGCGGCCACTGCCGACAGCGCCGAGGACTGCAGCGGGGTGAAGCCGCCGAGCGGGAAGTACGGCACGTAGGCGACGCCCTGCCGGGCCAGCTCGTCGATCAGGTCCTCGTCTGCGCGGTGCGCCAGGTTGTAGTGGTTCTGCACGCAGACGATGGGCGTGATGGCCTGTGCCTCGGTGACCTGTGCCGGCGTCACGTTGCTCAGGCCGAGGTGGCGGATCAGGCCCTCCCGCTGGAGCGCGACGAGCGTCTCCAGCGGCTCGGCGAGCGAGCCGGGCTGCGGGCCCGTGGCGTCGCCGAGCCGCAGGTTGACCAGATCGAGCCTCTCCAGGCCGAGCGTCTCCAGGTTCTCCCGGACCTGCCGGCGCAGGCTGCGCGGGTCGCGCGCGGTGGGCCAGCCGCCCTGCTCGTCCCGGTCCGCGCCGACCTTGGTGACGACGTGCAGCGACTCCGGGTACGGGTGCAGCGCCTCCCGGATCAGCCGGTTGGTGACGTACGGCCCGTACGCCGCGCTGGTGTCGATGTGGGTGATGCCGAGCGCGACCGCCTCGCGCAGCACCGCGAGGGCGCCCTCGTGGTCCGCCGGTGGTCCCATGACCCACTGGCCGGCGAGCTGCATCGCGCCGTAGCCGAACCGGGTCACGGTCAGGTCGCCCAGCGTCCAGGTGCCGCCGGGAAGGGTGGTGGGGGCCATGCGTGTACCTCTCGTCGTTACGCGACGCCGCCGGGTCGCGGCGGCCGCCCTCCACTATCGGGGTGTTACTTTCTCGTGGGAAGTAGGCACCTGAAAGTGCGTAGCTCACCGGGCGGCAGGAGCAGAAGATGAGCAAGGCCGAGTACGACGCGTTCCTGGCCGGGTGCCCCAGCCGGCAACTGCTCGACCGGATCACCGACAAGTGGGTCGCACTCGTGCTGGCCGCGCTGCGCAGCGACGGCTCGCACCGGTTCGGGGCGGACTGCGCGGGCGACCCACGACCGAGGCGATACTCCGAGCTGTTCCGCACGCTGCCCGGGGTCAGCCAGAAGATGCTCACCCAGACGCTGCGCGCCCTGGAGCGCGACGGTCTGATCACCCGCACCGTCGAGCCGACAGTGCCGGTGACGGTCACCTACGAGATGACCGACCTCGGTTTCTCCCTGCACGAGATGATCCGCGGCCTGAAGTCCTGGGCGGAGGCGCACATGGACGACGTGCTCGCCAACCGGGCCGCGTACGACACCCGCGTCGGGTGAGCATCAGGCGCGGGCGGTGTGGCGGCCGGTGATCGGCGCGGTTCCCGGCCCGAGGTCGGCCCAGCGGGTCGTCGGCCGGTGCACCACAAGGTCACTGGTCCGCAGCCCGTCCGGGTCGGCCCGCTGCGGGTCGAGCAGCGCCGACAACAGTGAGATCCCCGGATTGTGGGCGACCAGGAGCACGGTGCCGGCGGTCGGCTCGACGGTCCACAGCAGCTCCAGCAGCTGATCCGGAAGCGCGTCGTACGCGCTCGCCTCGTACCGCACCGCGGGCGCCGAGCCCGCCGGACCGCTCTCCGTCGGCGAACCGCTCATGCCCATCGCCGCGTCGTGCCAGGTCTGCCGGGTACGCCGGGCGGGCGAGCAGAGCACCACGTCGGGGAGCAGCCCGTGCCGGGCCAGCCAGGCCCCGGCGGTGGCCGCGTCGGCGTGCCCCCGCGCGGTGAGTGACCGCTCCACGTCCGGGAGGTCCCCGGACGGCTCGGCCTTGGCGTGCCGCAGCAGCACCAGCGTCCGCTGCCCGTTCCTGCCGTCCGTCATACCGCCCAGCTTGCCTGATTGACGATCAAAGCGCCTGGGTATGTCGATGTGTGCCGCTACCTCATCCATGGCCGCGGCGGGCAGGAAACGCCAGCAGGACGCCAAGGAGGCGACGTCATGGGCATCGGTGCCAGCATCTTTCTCATCGCGCTCGGCGCGATCTTCGCGTTCGCCGTCGACGCCAATCTGGGATGGCTGAACCTCAACGTGGTGGGCTGGGTGCTCATGCTCGCCGGCGTCGCCGGCCTGCTCACCACGCTCTACTTCTGGAACAGCCGCCGCCGGGTCGTGGCGGCGCCGGTGCGTGAGCGGGTCGTCGCCGAGCCGGTCGCACCGGTGCGGGAGGACCGCGTCGTACGCGAGGAGTACCGCGAGGTGCGTGGTCCGGGCTCGGGTTACCCGGCCTGATCCCGTACCCCCGAACCCGAGGGCCCCGCAACGGCGCGGGGCCCTCGCGCGTGTCCGGGGCCGGCTCGGCTCAGGCGAACAGGGCGAAGTAGATCGCGATGTGGTGGCAGATCGCCGCGACGAGCGTGCAGGCGTGGAAGAACTCGTGGTGGCCGAAGACCGTGGGCCACGGGTTCGGGCGGCGCAGCGCGTAGAACACCGCGCCCACGCTGTAGATCGCGCCGCCCACCGCCAGCAGCACCAGCGCGGTGACGCCGCCGGAGTGCAGGATCTGCGGCAGCATGGCCACCGCTACCCAGCCGAGCGCGAGATAGAGCGGGGCGGAGACCCAGCGCGGCGCGTGCGGCCAGATCAGCTTCACCGCCACGCCCGCGATCGCGCCGCCCCAGACCAGGCTCAGCATGATCGTGGCCTGCCGGGTGTCCAGCAGCAGCGCGCAGAACGGCGTGTAGGTGCCGGCGATGAACACGAAGATCATCGAGTGGTCCATCCGGCGCATGATCTGGTAGCCGCGTTCGGACCAGACCCGCCGGTGGTAGAGCGCGCTGGTGCCGAACAGCCCGCACACGGTGAAGCTGTAGATCAGGCAGCTCACCAGCGGCGCCCAGCCGGGACGGCCGGCGGCGATCGAACAGAGCACGATGCCGCAGACGAGAGCGGCGAAGAACGCGTATGCGTGCAGCCAGCCGCGCATGCGCGGCTTCCCGATGTCGGCCGGCCGGAGCCGGAACGGTGCGGATGTGGTCACGTCAACAGGTTACGACAGCGTAGGTTACTTGCAAGTAGTGTGGACCGTCACGTCAGCCGACGGGAGGATGACCGGGATGCGGATCCGGCCGGTCGGGACCCACGCCCTGCTGCTCGACTGCGACGACCCCGAGCAGGTCGAGGCATGGCGGGCCGAACTGTGGCACCGGCGCGCGAACGGCGAGCTGACCGCCACCGAGATCGTCCCGGGCGCGGTCACCGTACTGCTCGACGGCGTACCGGACCCGTCTGCCGCCGCCGACCGGATCGCCGGCTGGCGGCCCCGGACCGGCGGCCCCGGCGCGACCACCGCCGAGGTCCGGGTGCCAGTCGTGTACGACGGCGAGGACCTGCCGCGCGTCGCCGCCCACTGGGACACCGACGTGCCCGCCGTGATCGACCGGCTGCGGCGTACCGAGTTCCGGGTCGCGTTCTGCGGATTCGCGCCCGGGTTCGCGTACCTGACCGGGCTGCCGCCCGAGCTGGCAGTGCCCCGGCTCGCCACACCGCGTACCCGGGTGCCGGCCGGCTCGGTCGCGCTCGCCGGCCCGTACGCGGGCATCTACCCCGCCGCGTCACCCGGCGGCTGGCTGCTGGTCGGCCGGACCGACCTGCCGCTGTTCGACGTGCGCGCCGACCCGCCGGCCCGGCTCACCCCCGGCACCCGGGTCCGGCTGGTCGACACGCCGTGATCGAGGTACTGCGGGCCGGGGCGCTCACCACCGTGCAGGACCAGGGCCGACCGGGGTGGGCGCACCTCGGCGTACCCCGCTCCGGCGCGCTCGACCCGGCCGCCCTGCGCCTGGCCAACCGCCTCGTCGGCAACCACGAGCACGCCGCCGGGCTGGAGATCACCATGACCGGCTGCGTGCTGCGCTTCACCCGGGCCGTCGCGCTCGCGCTCACCGGCGCCCCGGCCGACGTGGCCGTCGAGTGGCCGGCCGGGGACACCCGGCCGGGGGACGTGGGACTGCCGCTCGCACTACCGGCGGGCGCGGTGCTGCGCGTCGGACCGGCCCGGGCCGGCGTACGCACCTGGCTGGCGGTCAGCGGCGGAATCACCGTCGAACCGGTGCTCGGCAGCCGATCCACCGACACGCTCTCCGGGCTCGGGCCGCCTCCGCTGCGCGACGGAGACCGGCTGCCGCTCGGCACCCCGGACCGGCCGCCGCCCCCGGTCGACCTCGCCGTCCCGCCGCCGGTCCCGGACGCGCTGCGACTGACCGTGCGCCCCGGCCCCCGGCAGGACTGGTTCACCCCGCAGGCGCTGGACCTGCTGTGCGGCACCGCGTACACGGTGAGCCCGGACAGCAACCGGGTCGGCGCGCGGCTGGCCGGCGCGGCGCTGCCCCGCGCGGTCGCCGGCGAACTGCCCAGCGAGGGCCTGGTGCTCGGCGCGGTGCAGGTCCCGCCGGACGGCCAGCCGCTGGTCTTCCTGGCCGACCACCCCACCACCGGCGGTTACCCGGTCGTCGGAGTGGTGGACGACGTGACAGCGCTCGCCCAGGCTCGGCCAGGCACTACGGTGACGTTCCATGGACCTCAACGCTGACCTGGGCGAGGGATTCGGAAGCTGGCGGCTCGGCGACGACCACGCGCTGCTCGACCTGATCAGCTCCGCGAACGTCGCCTGCGGCTTCCACGCCGGCGACGCGGCCACCATGCACCAGGTCTGCGCCGCCGCCGCCGAACGCGGCGTCGCGGTCGGCGCGCAGGTCGGCTACCGGGACCTCGCCGGCTTCGGTCGGCGGCACATCGCGTACGACTTCGCCGAGCTGCGCGACGAGACGATCTACCAGCTCGGCGCGCTCGACGCCTTCTGCCGGCTGTACCGCACCCGGGTCCGCTACCTCAAACCGCACGGCGCGCTCTACCACGCGGCGGCCCGCGACGAGGCCCAGGCCGCCGCGCTGGTGGCCGCGATCAGCGGGTACGACCACGAGCTACCGGTGCTCTGCCAGCCCGGCAGCGTGCTCGCGCAGCTCGCCACCGGCGCCGGCCTGCGGGTGGTGGCCGAGGGGTTCGCCGACCGCAACTACCTCCCGAACGGCACGCTGGTGCCGCGCAGCTCCCCCGACGCGCTGGTGACCGACCCGGAGCAGGTGGCCGTCCGGGCGGTACGGATGGCCGTCGAGCAGACGCTCGTCGCCGTCGACGGGACGGTGATCGCCTGCCCGGTCGAGTCGATCTGCCTGCACGGGGACACGCCCGGCGCGGTGCGGTGCGCGGAGCTGGTCCGCGCCGCGCTCATCGACGCGGGGGTCACGCTCACTCCGTTCGCGTGAAAGGAAGGGCCCCTTCTTAACGCCTCCGGTAGAGGAAGGGCCCCTTCTTAACACGCGCTGTCAGGCGTCCATGCCACGCAGCACCAGCGGCACGCGGGTCGCGCCGCCGGTGACCACCCGGACCGGCACGCCCCAGTCCTGCCGCGTCAGGTGACAGGCCGCGTGCTCCACGTCGGCGTCGCAGGTCGCCGCCTGGGCGGTCACCTGCAGCACCCCCTGCGTCACGTCGCCGCTGACCACCAGCTTGCGGGACAGGTCGGTGGTGGTGCCCGCGCCCTCGACCAGCAACTCCGGCGGGGACGCCGAGACCACCAGCCGGGTCGACGGCCCGTACGTCTCGTCGAGCTTCTGCCCCGGCGCCGGCGTGAAGATCACGTCCAAGGTCAGCTCCCCGGCCGCCACGTCGGTCGGCTTGCGCTCCAGCCGGTGCCGGGGGCCGTCCACCGTGTTCGCCCCGGCCGACGTCAGCGCGCCCGGCGCCAGCCGGGTCAGGCGGTGCGCGGCCGACTCGACCACGAGCACGTCGCCCTCGCCGGTCAGCACCAGGTCGCTCGGCTCGGCCAGCCCGTCCGCCACGGTGCCCACCTGGCCGGTCTCCGGGTCGAAGCGGCGCACCGCCCCGTTGTACGTGTCGGCGATCAGCACCGAACCGTCGGGCAGCGCGCACACGCCCAGCGGGTGCTGGAGCAACGCCTGGTCGGCCGGGCCGTCGACGTGCCCGAAGTCGAACAGGCCCTGACCGACTGCGGTGTGCATCACGCCGCCTTCGACCCACCGGATCGCGCTGGTCTCGCTGTCGGCCACCCAGAGCCGTGTCCCGTCGACGGAGACGGACAACCCGGACGGCTGGGCCATCCACACGTCCGGCAGCGGGCCGTCGCGCAGCGCCTCGACTGTGGTCCCGGCGTACATGCCGGCGGTCCGCTTGATCGGGTCGAACCACCAGAGCTGGTGGATGCCGGCCATGGCGACGATCACCCGATCGCCGTACCAGGCCACGTCCCACGGGGACGACAGGTCGACGGCGCGGGCGTCGTGCGCGTGGTCGTCGACGGTCGAGCGCCACTGCCGCCCGGTGCCCGCGATCGTGACCACCTCGCCGGACGACAGCCGTACGCCGCGCAGCAGGTGGTTGACGGTGTCCGCGACGACCACGTCGTAACCGGCGACCTCGGCCACGTGCGGCGGCAGCAGGCAGAGCCCCTGCGGCTCGGCGAACGTGGCGGCGGAGGCCGGGCCGTCCGTACGGCCCCGGGAACCGGCGCCGATGCGGCGCGCCACCGTCTCGCCGTCGGCGGCCAGCTCGACCAGTGAGTGCCGGGCCGAGTCGCTGACCAGCAGGTTCCCGCCGTCGAGCGGCAGCGCCTTGCCGGGGAACCGCAGCACGGTGTCCGGCTCGGCCGGCGGCACGTACGGGCCCTCGCCCCGGTGCAGCGTGCACTTCGCCTCATGGGTGGCGATCAACTCGTCGATCAGCCGCGCCAGCCCTTCGGCGTGCCCCTCGCCGGCCATGGTGGCGACCACGTACCCCTCGGGGTCGACCACGGCCAGGGTCGGCCACGCCTTGGCCGCGTACTGCTGCCACATGTCCATGTCGGCGTCGTCGAGCACCGGGTGGTGCACGCCGTACCGCTCGACGGCCGCGGCCAGCGCCGCCGGGTCCTTCTCGTGCTCGAACTTCGGCGAGTGCACCCCGATCACGACCAGGACGTCGCCGTACTTCTCTTCGAGCGGGCGCAGTTCGTCCAGCACGTGCAGGCAGTTGATGCAGCAGAAGGTCCAAAAGTCCAACAAGACGATCTTGCCGCGCAGGTCGGCCAGCGTGACGGCCTTGCCGCCGGTGTTCAGCCAGGCCCGACCCCGCAGTTCCGGTGCCCGTACGCGCGCGCTCATGCCCCCATCGTGCCGCACCGGCCGGGTGCGCTCGCGGCGAACCCGGGGTGAACAGAGGCACACCGGAACGGCGCGGAGCGCCCACCCGGTGAGGGGTGGACGCTCCGCGTGCGTGTGGTTACTGGCCGGCCGGCTTCAGGCAGAGCACCCGGGTGGTCCCGCCGTTCTCGACGGAGACGGTGGGCTGCGTCAGATCGGCGCACTTGTCCTTGTTGTCCACCTTCGACACCACGCTGAACGCGCCCTGCTCACCGCAGTCGGCGGGAACGGCGGTCTCGCCGGACTGCTTGACGCAGGAACCGACCGCCGGGTCGAAGCCCGCCGGCTTGTCGTCGCCGACCTTGCCGAGCAGCGTGAGCAGACCGAGCGGTACGGCGAGGATGAGCACCGCCGCGATCAGTACGGCGGCGAGCACCCGTCCGTTGCGTACCTTCGGCGGGGGCGCCTCGGTCTGCGGCTCGGCGGCGTCCGGCTTGAACGCGTCGAACCGGCCCTGCTCCGGCTCACCGGACGGCGCGTCCTGCGACCAGGCCGGCGGGGCCTGCTGTGCCGGGAAGGGGCTCGTCTCGCCCGGCCGGCCCTGGCCGGGCACCGCGACGGAGGCGCGCCCACCGGCCGGCGGGCCGAACTGGTCCGGCTGGCCGCCGAACGGCTCGGGCCGGCCGGCCGGGCTGCCGAACGCATCCTGGCGGCCGCCCTGAGGGCCACCGAACGGGTCCTGATGGCCGCCGGGCGGGCCGAACGGGTCCTGGCTGCCACCCGGGGTGCCGTAGGGGCTCTGCGGGCCGTCGAACGGGTCCCGGACCGCGCCGGGCTGCTCGCCGCCCGGGTGCACCCCGTTGGCGGGGCGGGTGTTGGCGGGCGGGTCCATGAAGGACGGCACACCGGCCGGGAACGGCGGCGGCGCGGCCGGCGAGGACGGCGGCACGGCGGCGTACCCGTGCGGCCCGTCGGCGTCCTCGGTCCGGGACTGCGGGCCGGGGAAGCCGTTGTCCGGGCCGAATCCGGAGGGCCCGTCCTGCTCGGGGAAGCCGTGACCGTCCTGCTCGGGCGTGTCCTCGGGCTCCGGGCGGGCGGGCCGGCCGTACACCCGGGGCTGCGGCGCCGGGGTGCCGGTCGGCAGGGGCTGGTCGGACGGCGGGGTGACCCGGCTGGTCACCGGGACCGACGCGCTGGCCGAGACCGGGCCGCCCTCCGGGGAGGTACGCGGGCCGGGCACGGAGGCCGACTGCGACTCGCCCCACGCGCCGTCACCGCGTTCCGGCTCGTACCCCTGGGGTTCGGCCGGCGCGGGCGGCTGGTCGGCGGGCGGCGACGCGGCGAGCGCGGCTCCGGGCACGCGCTGCTGCTGCGCCGGCAGCGGCACCGCGTTGCCGGGCGAGATGCCCGGCGCGGGAGCGGGCTGGTACGCCGGGGCGGAGTCCTCGGAGCGGCCCCACGCCTCGGCGGGCGACCACGGCTCGGCGGCCGGTACGGCCGGGCGGTCGTTCTGGTTGCCGCCCCAGCCGGCGTCGGGCGCCGGTACGGAGACGCTCGCGCGGGCCGCCGGAGTATCGACCGGTGCGGCGGCACCCCAACTGGGCTGTGCCGGCTCCTCGGCCGACCGGCCGCTCTCCTGCTGCTGCGGCACGGACGCGGCACCGCTCCAGGCGCCGGCCTGCTCCTCGGAGTCACGCTGCTGCGGTACGGCGGGGGCGCCCCAGCCACCGGGCTGCCGGCCCTGGTCCGGCTCACCCCAGCCGCCCGGCTGTGCCACCTCGGCGGGGCCGGCGGCGCGGCCCGCGGCCCAGCCGCCGGAGCGGTCCGGGTCGTCGGGGCGGGCGGGCTCGTCCCAGCCCCCCGGCCGGTTCTCGGCCTGCGGGGCGGGCCATCCGCCGTCGTGCTGTCCACCGGTCGGACGCCAGCCGCCCGAGCGGTGGGAGTCGTCCTCGCCAGCGGCGGAGCGGTTGTCCTGATCGGACTGCTCCGGAGTGGACCACGCGTTGTCCGGCCGGGTGACGCCGGGCACGGAGACCGCGGCGGCGGCACGGGCGGGCGGGTCGGCCGGCGGCCAGGTGGCGCCGGTCTGCTGACCCGGGGGCGCCCAAGCCGGCTGGCTCTCACGCGGCGTCCAGCCGCCGGAGCGGCCGGGGTCGTCGGCCGCGGCGGGCTGCTCGTCACGCGGGTTCCAGCCGCCGGAGCGGTTCGGATCCTCCGGCGGCGCGGCGGGGGACCAGCCACCGGCGTGTCCCGGAGCGTCGTCGTGCTGCCCGCCGGTGGGCGCGAAGCCGCCGGAGCGGTGCGGGTCGTCCGGCGGGGCGGGCGTGACCGAGGTCTCGTTCGGCACGGTGGCCGGGGCGGGGACGTAACCGGTGCTGCGGGCGGCCGGGTCGCCGGACGGCGACCGGGCCGGCTGCTCACCGGAGCCCCACCCCTGGCGGTTCTGCTCGGCGGCCCAGGCCGGCGCCGTCGGCTCGACCGGGCTGCCCGGCGGCGTGGCGGCCCACGCGGGCGGCGCCGGGTCGGCGGCGCGGTCCGGGCCGGGCTGCTCCTGAGCGCCCCACACGGGACTGCCCTGGGCGGGACCGGCCCAGGCGGGGGCGCCCTGGTCGGTGCCGCCCCAGGCGGGCTGCTGCCCACGGTCGGCGGGCGGTGGGACCTGGGCGGTGGCCCGGCCGGTCACCGGCTGGCCCGCGGGCGGGGCCCAGGCGGGGGGCTGTTCGTCGTTAGCGGCCCAGGCCGGGGCCGGCTGCGCGGGCCGACCGGCCGGCGGGGGCGGCGCCCAGCCGAGGTCGGGCGCTCCGTTGTACCCGTTGTCCTGCTGCGCCGGCTGATCGCCGTACGGCACCGGTCCGCCGGTGCCCGGCGACACCTCGCCCGGCTCCTGGCCGGGGCGGTGCGGAGCCTCGGACGTCATGGGTGCGCCTCCTCCATCACAGGTCGGCCGCCGATGCCGGTCCGGGGAACCGTCGGCATGGCTGCCGGCGTCGCCGGCGGGTACCGGCCGTGCGGGCTCCCCGCACCGTATCCGGTGGTTGCCCGGAGCCGCCCGGGGGAGCATCGGCCGTCACCGAAAGTCACCGGACGACGTCGATGGGTTTCACTTGCCCGCGTCGGCCCGGAACCACCGGTTGGCGACCGTGCCAACCGTACCGGGCGGTGCGGCGAGGTGGAATCCCGGTGCCGACCGATGCCGATACGCCGAAGACCCGCCCGGTGTCGGGCGGGTCTTCGGACTGGAGGAGGTGAGAAAGGTCTGTGGCGTCAGCTCATGTGACGCTGGGCGATGGCGAGAAGCTCCTCGCGGACCGCGGGCGAGTTCGCGGAACGCAGCGCGTGCTCGATGGCGCGGGCGCGGCGGTTGGCGTCGCGGCGGGTGCGGATTCGCTCGATCATGCTCATCTTGGGTCTCTCCTCCTGGCTATTCGGTTGTCAGCCCCTTGATGTCTCTATTTAAGCGCACCAGGCCGCCCATCGCCATCGATTATTAGGTGAGCTGAACCACGTACCTAAGGATCGTAGGTCAGCCTGCCCTCAGATCCTATGATTCTGTTCCCGAAACGGTTACGGCCGGTGTGCCGGGCGTTCACCCGTGGCACACCGGCCGTGACCGGAGCGGTGGTGCGTCAGGTCCAGGCGAGCAGCGCCGCCTCCGGGTCGGCCAGGAAGTCCCCGATGTCGCGGAGGAACTTCGAGCCCAGCTCACCGTCGATGATGCGGTGGTCGAAGGAGAGGCCGAGCGTGGTCACCAGGCGCGGCTTCACCTTGCCCTTGTGCACCCACGGCTGCTCCCGTACCGCGCCGAAGGCGAGGATCGCCGACTCGCCCGGGGGCAGGATCGGCGTACCGGTGTCGACGCCGAAGACGCCGACGTTGGTGATGGTGAACGTGCCGCCGGACATGTCCGCCGGGGACGTCCTCCCCGACTTCGCGGTCTGCACCAGGTCCGTCATCGCGTCCGCCAGCTCGCGCAGCGAGAGCCGCCCGGCGTCCTTGATGTTCGGCACGATCAGGCCGCGCTCGGTGGCCGCCGCGATGCCGAGGTTGACGTACTCCTTCACCACGATCTCGTCGCCGGCCCAGGTCGAGTTGACCATCGGGTGCCGCTTGACCGCCAGCAGCACCGCCTTGGCGACCAGCAGCAGCGGCGAGACCCGCACGTCGCGCCACTCCCGCCGGTCGCGCAGCCGGTCCAGCGCCTTCATCGCCCGGGTCACGTCGACGGTCAGGAACTCCGTCACGTGCGGGGCGGTGAACGCCGAGCGGGCCATGTTCTCCGCGGTGAGCTTGCGTACCCCCTTGACCGGGATGCGCTGCTCGCGGTCCGCGCCGAAGCTCGCGGCCGACGCGGCCGGCGTCGTGACCGTCAGCGGCTCGGCCGCCGCCGGGGTCGCGGTCGCCGCCCGCTGTACGTCCTCACGGGTGATCGAGCCGAGTGGACCCGAGCCGGTCAGCGTGGCCAGGTCGATGCCGAGATCCTTCGCCAGCTTGCGGACCGGCGGCTTGGCCAGCACCGGACCGGAGACCCGGCCGTTGCCGTTGACCGCCGGGGCGGGAGCGGGCGGGGCGGGCGCGACAGGCGCGGGCGCCACCGGGGCGGCGGCCTGAGCCGGTGCCGGCGCGTCACCCTTGCGCGGGCGGCGCTTGGCCGGGGCGTTGCGCGGGCCGTAGCCGACCAGCACGGCGGTACGCCCACCCGGGGCCACACCACCGATCAGGCCCGGCTCGACCATGCCCTCGGCGGGCGCGACCTGGACCGCGGCGAGCGACGCTGCAGACGGAGCGGGCAGGTCCGACGCGGGGGTAGCGGTCGTCGACTCCTCGATCGGCCCGGCGCCCGGGTCGGTGTCGATCGCGATGATCGGCACGCCGACCTCGACAGTGGACCCCTCCGGGTGGAAGATCGCCTGCACCCGGCCGGCCCACTTCGCCGGGATCTCGACCGCCGCCTTCGCGGTCTCCACCTCGACGATCGGCTGGTTCAGCTCGATGTCGTCGCCGACCTTGACCAGCCAGGCGAGGATCTCGCCCTCGGTCAGGCCCTCGCCCAGGTCGGGAAGGTTGAACTCCTTGATCCGGGACATGCCGCTCACCAGCCGAACGTGCGGTCGACGGCGTCGAGCACCCGGTCCAGGTCGGGCAGGTACTCCTCCTCCACCCGGGCGGCCGGGTAGGGGGTGTCGAAGCCGGTCACCCGCAGCACCGGGGACTCCAGGGAGTAGAAGCACTCCTCGGTGATCCGGGCCGCGATCTCCGACCCGAGACCCAGGTTGCCCGGGGCCTCGTGCACGACCACGCAGCGGCCGGTGCGCCGCACCGACTCGTACGCCGCGGTCAGGTCCAGCGGCGAGATCGTGCGCAGGTCGATGACCTCCAGCTCGCGGCCGTCCTCGGCGGCGGCGGTGGCCGCGTCGAGCGCGGTGCGCACCATCGGGCCGTACGCCAGGACCGTCGCGTCCGTGCCGGGCCGCGCGACCCGGGCCGAGTGCAGGGGGTACGCGTCGGCGATCGGCGCGTCCAGGTCCACCGGACCCTTCTCCCAGTAGCGCCGCTTCGGCTCCAGGAACACGATCGGGTCGTCCGACGCGATCGCCTGCTGAATCATCACGTACGCGTCCTGCGGGTTCGCGCAGCTCACCACCTTGAGACCGGCGGTGTGCGCGAAGTACGCCTCGGGCGACTCGGAGTGGTGCTCGACCGCGCCGATGCCGCCGCCGAACGGGATGCGGATGACCATCGGGATCCGCACCTTGCCCTGCGAGCGGTAGTGCATCTTCGCCACCTGCGACACGATCTGGTCGTACGCGGGGTAGACGAAACCGTCGAACTGGATCTCGCAGACCGGCCGGAAACCGCGGATGGCCAGGCCGACAGCGGTGCCGATGATGCCGGACTCGGCCAGCGGGGTGTCGATGACGCGCTGGTCGCCGAAGTCCTTCTGGAGGCCGTCGGTGATCCGGAACACGCCGCCGAGCTTGCCGACGTCCTCGCCCATGATGACGACCTTCGGGTCGTTCTCCAGGGCCCGCCGCAGGCCGGTGTTCAGTGCCTTGCCGAGGGTGAGCGTCTCCGTGGCCATCAGTGCGCGCTCCCCTCGAAGGACTCCATGTACTGCGTGAACCGGGCCCGCTGCTCGTCCAGCTCGGGAGAGCCGTTGGGGTAGACGTGGTCGAACATGCTCACCGGCTGCGGGTCGGGCATGGCGAGCACACGCTCGCGCAGGTGCACCGACTCGGTGCGGGCCTGCTCGTCGACAGCGGTGAAGAACGACTCGTCGGCGATCTTCTGCTTGGTCAGGAACGCCTTCATCCGGGCGATCGGGTCCTTCGCCTGCCACGCCTCGACCTCGCTGGCGATGCGGTAGCGGGTCGGGTCGTCGGAGGTGGTGTGCGCGCCCATCCGGTAGGTGTACGCCTCGATCAGGCTCGGGCCCTGGCCGTTGCGCGCGTTGTCCAGCGCGTGCCGGGTCACCGCGTACGACGCGAGCACGTCGTTGCCGTCCACCCGGACGCCGGGGAAGCCGAACCCGCCGGCCCGCCGGTACAGCGGCACGCGGGTCTGCCGCTCCAGCGGCTCGGAGATGGCGTACTGGTTGTTCTGGCAGAAGAACACCAGCGGGGCGTTGAAGACGCTGGCCCAGACGAACGACTCGTTGACGTCGCCCTGGCTGGTGGCGCCGTCACCGAAGTAGGCGATGACCGCCTCGCCGTCCTCGCCGCCGGTCTTGCCGTCCATGGCGACACCCATGGCGTACCCGGTCGCGTGCAGGGTCTGCGCCCCGATCACGATCGTGTACATGTTGAACTTGAACTCGTTCGGGTCCCAGCCGCCCTGGTCGACGCCGCGGAACAGGCCCAGCGGCATGATCGGGTCGATGCCGCGGCAGTAGAGCACGCCGTGCTCGCGGTAGGTCGGGAACGCCATGTCCTGCGTACGCAGCGCCCGGCCGGAGCCGACCTGCGCCGCCTCCTGGCCCAGCAGGCTGGCCCACAGTCCCAGCTCGCCCTGGCGCTGCAGCGCGGTGGCCTCGGCGTCCAGCTTGCGGACCAGCACGAGGTCGCGGTAGAGCCCGCGGTACTCCTCGTCGGTGAAGTCGACGCGGTACTCGGTCCCGTCCGGGCCGAGCGCGGTCTCGATGCGCTCACCTTCCGGCGTGAGCAGCTGTACGAGTTCCGGTTCACCGGCCGCGGCGGCGCGCCTGGTGCGGGGTGCGGCCCGCTTGCTGCGGGTGGCGGCCCCGGGGTCGCCCTTTGCCATCCGTCTCTCCCTGTCTGTCTGCGCCGGCGCCGGGGGTTACCCGAGCCGAGCACCTCGTGCGCCCGCCCGGCTGATGCCGGGTCGGTCCCTGGCGACCGCGCCTGACCCCGGTAGGGGTTGCCGCGCGGCGTGAGCCGGAGTCGGTCGGGGACAGACCCAGGCCCGGGAGCGCCGGCGCCGTTCCGCACCAGCCGCGGGGTACGCGGAGGTGGCGGCTGCGTTGCCGTCGTGTCTGAATGATTGCAGAGGAGGTGAGCGGGCCCACAGTATGGCCTCCTTGGTGGGTGAGGTTCCATCGTCTTCATGACGGATAGCCGTCTTTGTCCCCAGTGGCGGGATCGGCTGACGTACAAAATGTGTGTCGACACGCGGTTGCGACTGGTGAACTGAGCGTCACTGGGTCAAGCTTGCGGTGAGCTGTTGCGCGGCATTTGTCCGAATATCCGCGCGTGCTCTCCCGTCCCCGTTCGCGCGTGAGGAGTGTGCCGGTGTCCGAACCAGAGGGTCCCCCCGGCTCACCCTTCCTCGGCCGGCACCGCGCGCTGCCCGCCTCCCCGTACCGCCGGGTCGTCGGCGCCCACCGCGCCCCCGGCGCCGGCGCCCCCAGCCGGGGCTACCTGCTCACAGTGGCGCTGCTCGCCGGCACCGCGTCGATGCCGATCCTCGCCGCCATCAGCACCGGATCGGCGACGGTGGGCAACAGCGCGCTCCCCGACACCAGCACCCCGTTCCTGCCGACACCCTCGATCGGGCCGGTGGTGATCCCGCCGCCCCAGGCGACCCAGCCCGCAGTGCCGTCCACGCCCACCCCCGACGTCACCTCCGTACCCCCGGCCCGGCCGGTGCTCCCGGCCGCGCCGAGCCTGCCCGACGACAGCGACCTCGCCGCCCGCCACCGGTCCCGCCCGGTGGCCGCGCCGCCGCCACCGTCCACGCCGGTCCGGCCCACCCCGGTCCGCCCGCCGCACCCCTCGCCGGTGCCCTCACCGTCGCCGTCGCACCCGCCGTCCGACCCGGGTACGCCGACGCCCGAGCCGAGCCCCAGCCCCGAGCCGTCCGCCACGTCCGTCGAGCCGACGCCCTCGGCAGGTTCGTCCGACCCGTCCGGCCCATCGGGTACGTCCGGTCCCGCTGATCCGTCGGGTCCTGCCGAGCCGTCCGGTTCCGCTGGGCCGTCGGGTCCCGCTGAGCCGTCCGGTCCTGCTGATCCGTCGGGTCCTGCCGATCCGTCCGGTTCTGCTGGGCCGTCGGGTCCTGCCGGGTCGTCCGCCGCGTCCGCTCCTTCCGGCCTGGTCCGCCCATCGGTGTCCCGCACCTCATGATCGACACCACTTCGGCGTGGTGGTGTGGTCCCAGCGGGTCCGATGCAGCCACCTCGCCGAGGTGGTGTGGATCAACAGGGGTCTGGGGGGCGTGCCCTCGTTCCGGGGTGGGGTGGTCGGGGGACGGCAGGCCTCATGATCGACACCGTTACGCCGTGCTGGTGTGGTCCCGGCCGGTCCGATGCAGCCACCTCGCCGAGGTGGTGTGGATCAACCGAGGTCCGGCTGGTCAGGGCATCGGCAGGCGCATGATCGACACCACTTCGCCGTGCTGGTGTCGATCAAGGAGGTTCGGGGAGGCCCCTCGCGCGGGGCACCCAGGGCCGCATGATCGACACCGTTACGCCGTGCTGGTGTGGTTCCGGCCGGCTCGATGCAGCCACCTCGGCGAGGTGGCGTGGATCAACGAGGGGCGGGGCCACCGAGGGCCGGCGCCCGCATGATCGACACCAGTACGGCGTAGTGGTGTGGTTCCGGCCGGGGTGATGCCGCCACCTCGCCGAGGTGGTGCCGATCATGCGTGTGCGACTGCCTAGGCCGGGTCGTCGGTCAGGCGGTGGCGGTTCGCCTCGATCCAGGCGTTGAGCGCCTCCGGGTCGTCCGGGTCCACGCCGTCCGCCATCAGCTGGGCGACCGCCGCGGTGGCCGGGCTGCGCCGCTCACCGGTGCTGTAGAGCCGCGCGAACTCCGGGACCATCTCGGTGATCGCCTCGTCCGTCCGGGCGGACGCCGACTGCGACAGCCCGCGCTGCCGGGCCGCGTACGCCGCCCAGGCGCGCAGCACCCGGGGCAGCATCGCCGCGTCGTCCATGTCCAGCACGGCCCGGCGGTGCACCCAGTCGAGCAGGAACAGCTCGGCGACCATCGGGCTCCACCGCATCGGGTCGGCGTCCGGGAAGCTGGCCGCGTGGTCGAGCAGCAGGCCGAGGCAGAAGTGCAGTGAGGCCAGCTCGCCGTCGGCGACCTCGGGCAGGCCGAACCGGGACGCCTCGGGCGAGTCGAGGAATGCGCGTACCAGGCGGGTGCGCTCCTCGTCGGTGGGCGGCGGCACGACCGCCGGACCGGCCGGCGGGGTCGGCCCGGGCAGCGCGGCCAGCCGTGCGCCCACGAGCGCCCGGTCGGTGGCGAGCGAGCCCTGTGCGGGCAGCTCGGCGAGGTCGTCGGTGACCGCCAGGTGGCGGCTCACCTCGGCGTGCATCCGGGCCGGGTCCTCGGTACGGAACCAGGTGAACTCGTCCTCGGTGCAGATCTCCCGGGCCTGCTCCACGATCCGGGCCGCCGGGCCGCCGACGAAGACGTCCTTGGTGATGCCGATGTTGTGGTCGACCAGCGCCACCAGCGCGTGCTCGGGCCCGCCCTGTTCCTCGTCGTCGTACGCGAACGTGGCGAGGTAGGACGTCTGGTCGCCGTACACGTCGCCGTACGCCCAGGCGCCTGTGACGTGCACCCGGCCGAGCTGGCCGGCCCACGTCGGGGCGTACGCGCCGGGCCGGACCCGGGCGGCGCCCTCGGCGTCGGGCACCAGGGCGGCGAAGACGGCGCGCAGTGTGGTCGCGGCGGCGCTGCGCCGCCGGGACGTGGCGGCGAGGAAGCCGGTGACGAACTCGCGGACGGCCTGTTCCCGGTCGTGCTCCGCGACGGCGTAGACGCTGCCCAGCAACGCGGCGCCGAGCATCTCCGCGTCCAGGGCCGAGTCGAGCCTCGTCACGTCGCGCGCGGCGTGCAGAACCGCGTCGTAGGGGGTCTGTGGCGTGGCCATGCATCGACCCTACGCCGCGCGGGCCGCCCCCACACCGGTCAGCACGCCGGGTTCAGCGCCGCACGGCTTCGCGCAGCGCCTCCCGGGCCGTGCCGTAGCGGGTCAGCACCGCCCACACCGGGTCCAGCACGTACTTCTCGCCGACGCTGCCCACCGACGTGAGCAGGCGTCGCTCGGCCCGCGCCCGGGCCCGGCGGGCCGCCCACCCGACCACCGGCCGGGTCAGCGCCGCGATCAGCAGCCCGGCCAGCAGGCCACCGAGCAGCAGGACCGTCGGCCACGGCACCACGCCGAGCGTGGGGTGTTCCAGCGGGGGCAGGCCGAGCAGGCGCACCGCGTACCCGAGGAGCAGCCAGACCAGGCCGGCCAGCGCGGCCAGGGTGACCACCCACTGGAGCACGCCGACCACCCGCCACCAGGCCGGCCGGCGGTCCATGCCCAGGTCGGTCGCGGCGACCGCGTGGTCGAGCGCGCCCGGCAGGTCGGCCTGCCGGGACCGGGCCGCCGCGGTCACCGCGGCCGGCCACGGCGCCGGCAGACCGGCGCCGTTCCGGTCGGCCACCGCGCGGATCGCCAGCGTCAGCGCCGAGCGCTGCGCGGCTGTCGGATCGGGTACGGAGGTGGCCGCGACCAGGCTGTCCGCCGGCGCGTCCGGGTCCCGCCCGGGCAGGTGCAGCCGGCGCAGCGGGTCGGGTCGTAGCTTGCGCCAGCTCCGCAGCAGCGGCCAGCCGGTGTTGCTGACGGCCCGGTGCCGGTACGCCCCCTCGACCGCCGCCGCCACAGTCGGCACCCCGGCCGCCCCGGCCAGCGCCCGGTTCAGCTCCTGCGCCGAGGCGTCGCCGGGTTTGCTGCTCGGCGGTTCCGGCCCGACGAGCGGTTCGAGATCGGCCACCACGGCGTCCACGTCGCCGGAGAGCCGGCGCAGGGCGGCCTGCCGTTCGGCGACCGTACGCTCCAGCTCGGCCCGCAGGCCGCTCAGCCCGTTCGGGTCGACCGCTACCGTGGGCAGCAGCGGCACCCCGCCCAGCCCGTCCTCGTCGAGCAGCCGGCGCAGATCCTCGAGGACCTTGGGCAGCTCGGTCGGGTGCAGCCGGTCGGCCTGGTTGAGCACCACGACCGTGACGTCCTTGTGCCTGTGGAACTCGCGCAGATAGCTGGTGTGGATCACGCGGTCGGCGTACTTCTGCGGGTCGACCACCCAGACCACCAGGTCGACCAGGCCCAGCAGGCGGTCGACCTCCAGCCGGTGACCGTGCTGCACCGAGTCGAAGTCGGGCAGGTCGAGCAGGACGAGGCCGTGCAGCGTCGACTCGTCGTCGGCGTCCAGCGGGCTCTCCCGGACGAACCGGTGCCGGGGCAGCACGCCGATCCAGTCGAGCAGCCGGACCGCGCCGTCCAGCGGACCCCACACGCAGGCGTGCGCGACGCCGGTGGTCGGCCGGCGCACCCCGACCGGGGAGAGGTCGAGCCGGGCCAGCGAGTTGAACAGGCTCGACTTGCCGCTGCCGGTCGCGCCGGCCAGCGCGACCACCGTGTGCCGGCCGGAGAGGGCGAGCCGGTCACCGGCCCGCTCGACCACCGTGTGCGCGGCGACCAGTTGAGCGTCGGGCACATCGCCGTCCACCGCGGAAAGGAACCGCTGGATCGCCTGGAGGCGCTCGATCAGCACGTCCGGGTCGACCCGCTGCTCGCCGCGCAGCGCGTCCCGCATCCGTCCGACGACGTTACTCACTGGCGTCCGTCCTGCTCGGGGCTCGGAAACAGACCACTACGGTGCCGGGCCCGCTCGACCTCCAGGGCGGCCCAGCGCAGCGCCGCTCCCGCGTTGTCGGCCGGGCGCTCGGCCTCGGTGCGGGCCAGGAAGCGCTCGGCCTCCTCGGCCAGCAGCTTGCCGGTCCGGTCGAGCAGGTCGATCCGGGCCTTGCGGGCCAGGTTCCGCACCGCCTGGTCGCCGAAGATCGCCTGGAGCACGGTCTGCCCGGCGACCGCCGTGCCGGTGCCGGCGGCGACCTCCAGCCCGGTGGGGATGAACGCGGTGGAGGCGAACACGCCGATCATGACGGCGAGGCCGGTGGCGTTCACCGCGTACGCCGCGGTGCGGGCCACGAACCGCCGGTCGCCGCCCTCGACCCGGACCAGTTCCAGCACGCCGCGCTGCCAGTCGCGGACCAGCTGCTCGGCCCGCTCCGGCAGGTCGGCCGAGGCGTGGGCCAGGTCCGGCTCAAGCAGCGCCGCGCCGGCCGGGTGCGCCTTCCAACCGGTGTACGCGTTCTCCGCCGCCTCGGCGGCCACGCCGCGCAGCAGCGTGACGAGCTGCGACTCGATCGCGGTACGCAGTTCCGCGGCGGGCGCGGGCCGCCCGGTGACCGCCGCGACGACCCGGTCCCGCAGCCGGCCGATGCGTGCCTCCAGGCCCCGGAAGAACTCGCCGGTGCCGATGAACTCCTGCCAGCGGGCCAGCACCTCGCCGCGCAGCAGCCGGCCGTCCCGGAGCCCCTGGTCGACGCTCCGCTCGGCGCCCCGGTACGCGGCCCGTACCCGTTCGTCCAGCGCGTCGGCCGCGGTGCACTGCTCGTCGGCGGCCTCGGCGAGCGCCTCCACCACCGGGTGCAGCGCGGCCAGCGCGCCGTCGAGCGTCTGCCGGACCACCGCGGCGCGGGCGTCGGCGTCGGCGGCGAGCCGGGCGAACCAGTCACTGAGCGGGGCGGTGATCCGGTCCGGCAGCAGCCCCTGCCCATCCACCCAGGTCTCCGGCAGCACGAACAGCGGCGCGGCGCCCAGCTCCTGCTCGGCGAGCATCTCGGACAGGTGGGCGGCGACCTCGTCGGCGGCCTCCGGGGGGACCCGGTCCAGCACCATCGCCACTGCGGTGCCCCGGGCGCGGGCGCTGCGCAGCAGCTCCCAGGGGACGGCGTCGGCGTACCGGGCGGCGGTGGTGACGAACAGCCAGAGGTCGGCGGCGGCGAGCAGTTGCCCGGCGAGCGCCCGGTTGGCGTCGACCACCGAGTCGATGTCGGGCGCGTCGAGGAAGGCCAGGCCGGGCGGCAGCGCCGGTGCGGTGACCAGGTGCAGGGTGCCCGGCTGCTCGCTCGGCTCGGTGGTCCGGGTCAGGCCGGGCAGCAGCTCGCCCTGCCGGAACCAGGCCGCGTCGGTCGGGCTGCACACCAGCACCGGGGAGCGGGTGGTGGGGCGGAGCACCCCGGCCGCGCTGACCCGTGCCTGGACCAGGCTGTTGACGAGCGTCGACTTGCCCGCGCCGGTGGAGCCGCCGACCACCACCAGCAGCGGGGCGTCGAGCCGGGCCAGCCGGGGAAGCAGGTAGTCGTCGAGCTGGTCGGTGAGGCTCGTGGCGGCGTGCCGGGCCGGCTCGGCCGACGGGAGGGCGAGCGGGAAGCGGGCCGCGCCGATCGCCGACCGCAGGCCGGTGAGCGCGGCGGGCAGGCCCTCCGCGGCGTGCGCAGGCTGGTCGGCGCCGGTGGTGGCTCCGGTGCGGGCTGCGACGGCGGGCGCGCCGGCACGGGTGGCGGAATCGCCATGCGTCGTCACCGCTAAAGCGTGCCCGACCGACGCAAGGTAAGACAACCGGACAGTAGTAACGGTCGGGTTGCGCCGGGTCGGCTCAACCTCGACTTGCGGATTGGCGATGGCGTGGCACTATTGAGTCAAGTTCACTCAACTTGTGGTGCGGTCGCTTCCGGGCGGCCCTCCCGGGCAGGCCGTCTGACCTGCTCACCCGTTACGAAGCGAGGAAGCGAACATGGCACGTGCGGTCGGCATCGACCTCGGCACGACGAACTCCTGCGTCAGCGTTCTCGAGGGCGGTGAGCCCACCGTCATCGCCAACGCAGAGGGCTCGCGTACGACTCCCTCGATCGTCGCGTTCGCCCGCAACGGCGAGGTGCTCGTCGGTGAGGTCGCCAAGCGCCAGGCGGTGACCAACCCCGACCGGACCATCCGCTCGGTCAAGCGGGAGATCGGCACCAACTGGACCGTCGACATCGACGGCAAGAAGTACACCCCGCAGGAGATCTCGGCCCGCACGCTGATGAAGCTCAAGCGGGACGCCGAGGCGTACCTGGGCGAGCAGATCACCGACGCGGTGATCACCGTCCCCGCCTACTTCAACGACGGGCAGCGCCAGGCCACCAAGGAGGCCGGTGAGATCGCCGGCTTCAACGTGCTGCGGATCGTGAACGAGCCGACCGCGGCCGCCCTGGCGTACGGCCTGGACAAGGGTTCCAAGGAGCAGACCGTCCTGGTCTTCGACCTCGGTGGCGGCACCTTCGACGTGTCGCTGCTGGAGCTGGCCGAGGGCGTGGTGGAGGTCAAGTCCACCAGCGGTGACAACCAGCTCGGCGGTGACGACTGGGACCAGCGCATCATCGACCACCTGGTGAAGACGTTCCGCGGTGAGCACGGCATCGACCTCTCGCAGGACAAGATGGCCATGCAGCGGCTCAAGGAGGCGGCCGAGAAGGCCAAGATCGAGCTGTCCGCCGCCACCACCAGCAACATCAACCTGCCGTACATCACCGCCGGCTCGGCCGGCCCGCTGCACCTCGACGTGACGCTCAGCCGCGCCGAGTTCCAGCGCATGACGCAGGACCTGCTGGACCGCTGCAAGGGCCCGTTCGAGCAGGCCGTCAAGGACGCCGGCATCAAGATCTCCGACGTCGACCACGTCATCCTGGTCGGCGGCTCGACCCGGATGCCGGCCGTCACCGACCTGGTCAAGCAGCTCACCGGCCGGGACCCGAACAAGGGCGTCAACCCGGACGAGGTCGTCGCCGTCGGCGCCGCGCTCCAGGCCGGTGTGCTCAAGGGCGAGGTCAAGGACGTCCTGCTGCTCGACGTGACCCCGCTGAGCCTGGGCATCGAGACCAAGGGCGGCATCTTCACCAAGCTCATCGAGCGCAACACCACCATCCCGACCAAGCGCTCCGAGGTCTTCACCACGGCCGACGACAACCAGCCGTCGGTGCTGATCCAGGTGTTCCAGGGCGAGCGGGAGATCGCGGCCTACAACAAGAAGCTCGGCACCTTCGAGCTGACCGGCCTCCCGCCGGCCCCGCGCGGCGTGCCGCAGATCGAGGTCACGTTCGACATCGACGCCAACGGCATCGTGAACGTGCACGCCAAGGACCTGGGCACCGGCAAGGAGCAGAAGATGACGATCACCGGCGGCTCCTCGCTGCCGAAGGACGACATCGAGCGGATGCGCCGGGACGCCGAGGAG
Source organism: Micromonospora sp. C41 (assembly GCF_018070485.1). Lineage (NCBI taxonomy): Bacteria > Bacillati > Actinomycetota > Actinomycetes > Micromonosporales > Micromonosporaceae > Micromonospora > Micromonospora sp. C41. The sequence continues at coordinate 53,446 of NZ_JAGPXP010000016.1, forward strand.
CACGCCGACGAGGACAAGCGCCGCCGCGAGGAGGCCGAGACCCGCAACGTGGCCGAGGCGCTCCAGTGGCAGACCGAGAAGTTCCTCGCCGAGAGCGGCGACAAGCTGCCCAGCGAGAACCGTGACCAGCTCAACGAGGCGCTCGGCGAGCTGCGCAGCGCGCTCGGCGGCCAGGACATCGAGAAGATCAAGTCCGCGCACGAGAAGCTGGCGCAGGTCTCCCAGCAGGCCGGCTCGCTGCTCTACGCCCAGCAGCAGGAGGGCGAGCAGGCGGCGCCGGGTGGCGCGGCCGGGCCGGGCGCCGGCGCGGGCGCGGGCGCGACCGGTGGCCCGAAGGCCGGCGGCGACGACGACGTGGTCGACGCGGAGATCGTGGACGAGGACAAGAAGTGACATCCGGTCCCGGACACGATTCGCACGGCAGAGGGATGAGGTAACCGCATGACGGACAAGCCACGCGCGGCCGACCCGGGTGCCACCGGGTCGGCGGGCGCCGGCAAGGACGCCGGCGACGAACCCCGGGTCGTCATCCGCGACAAGCGCAAGCTCGGCAAGGTGACCGAGCAGCCGGCGAACGACGCCTCGGCGGCGGACGCCGCTGCCGACGCGCCCGCCGAAGGGCTGGTCGAGGAGGCCGAGGTCGTGGTCGACGAGATCGGCGGCGAGGCCGAGGTCACCGGGCCGACGGTGGTCGACTCCCCGGCCGAGCCGAGCGGGGAGACGGAGGCGACCGCGCCGCTCGGCGCCGAGCTGGAGTCGCTCCGCACCGACCTGGAGGAGCGCACCCGCGACCTCCAGCGGGTCACGGCGGAGTACGCCAACTACCGCAAGCGGGTCGACCGGGACCGCAACCTGGTCCAGGAGCAGGCCACCGGCACTGTGCTCAGCGCGCTGCTGCCGATCCTGGACGACCTGGACCGGGCCCGTGAGCACGGCGATCTGGTGGGCCCGTTCGGCAGCGTGGCCGAGCAGCTCACCGCCGCGCTGGGCAAGTTCGGCCTGACCGCGTTCGGCGAGAAGGGCGACCCGTTCGACCCGACCCGGCACGAGGCGGTGGCGCACCAGACCTCCGCCGACGTGACCGAGTCGACCTGCGTACAGGTCATGCGCCGCGGTTACCAGCTCGGCGAGCGGCTGCTGCGGCCCGCCATGGTCGCGGTCGCGGACCCGGAGTAGTGCCGACCCGTGACGTCCCGCCCGCCCCCACCGGGCGGGCGGGACGGCCGGGCTTCGACCCGTGGAAGGGGGTGGACCGGTGAGTTCCAAGGACTGGATCGAGAAGGACTACTACGCCGCGTTGGGCGTGGAGAAGTCCGCCTCCTCGGACGAGATCAAGAAGGCGTACCGCAAGCTGGCCCGGGAGTCGCACCCGGACCACAACCCCGGCGACACCGGGGCCGAGGAGCGGTTCAAGACCGTCTCCGAGGCGTACGCGGTGCTGGGCGACGAGAAGAAGCGACGCGAGTACGACGAGATGCGCTCGCTGTTCGGCTCGGGCGCCTTCCGCCGCAGCGCCCGCGGCGCGGGCCAGCCGGGCGGCGTGCCGTTCGACGTCTCCGACCTGTTCGGCGGCGGCGCGGGCGGCGGGGACACCCGGTTCGGCGGCGGCGGTTTCACCGACCTGTTCAGCTCGATCTTCTCCGGCGGCGGCGGGGGCGGCGCGGCGCGTCCGCGCGGTCCGGCGCGGGGCCGGGACGTCGAGACCGAGGTGGCGCTCGATTTCGAGGATGCGGTACGCGGCGTCACGCTGCCGCTGACGCTGCGCGCGCCCGGCGTCTGCGACACCTGCCACGGCAACGGCGCGAAGCCGGGTACCCAGCCGGTGGCCTGCCCGGTCTGCCACGGCGCCGGCGTGACCACCCGCAACCAGGGGTCGTTCAGCTTCTCCGAGCCGTGCCGCAACTGCCAGGGCGTCGGCACGATCGTCGAGGAGAAGTGCCCGGAGTGCCACGGCACCGGCGGTGTCACCAAGACCCGCACGCTGAACGTGCGCTTCCCGGCCGGGGTGGCCGACGGGCAGCGGATCCGCCTGGCCGGCCGGGGTGAGCCCGGTGAGCGGGGCGGCGCGGCCGGCGACCTGTTCGTGCAGGTGAAGGTCCGCCCGGACGAGCTGTTCGGGCGTACCGGGGACGATCTGACCCTGAACGTCCCGATCACGTACGCCGAGGCGGTCCTCGGCACCGACCTGCGCGTGCCGACCCTGGACGGGACGGTGACGCTGCGGGTGCCACCGGGTACGCCCAGCGGGCGGGTGCTGCGTGCCCGCGGCAAGGGCGTCGTACGCAAGGACGGCCGCGCCGGTGACCTGCTGGTCACGCTCGACGTGGTGGTCCCGGCGAAGGTCTCGGACGAGGCGCGGGCGGCGCTGGAGACCTTCGCGGAGCAGACTCCGCCCGCCGCGCGGGAACATCTCGACGCGCGGGTACGTCGATTCAGTTGACGGCGGCAGCGGAGGTGAGCGGGCATGTCGGAGGAGTACGTCGGCTCGGGTGACCCGGCCTACGAGGCCAAGGTGTTGATGATCTCGGTGGCTGCGCGGATGGCGGGGATGCACCCCCAGACGCTGCGCCAGTACGACCGGCTGGGCCTGGTGCAGGCGGGCCGGGCGTCCGGCGGTGGCCGCCGGTACAGCGTCCGGGACGTGGTGCTGCTGCGCGAGGTGCAGCGGCTCAGCCAGGACGACGGGATCAACCTGGCCGGGGTCAAGCGGATCATCGGGCTGGAGCGGCTGCTCGAAGAGGCACAGCAGCGGGTGGCCCGGCTGGAGGCGGAGCTGGACGCCGCGTACCGGCGGATCGCCGAGCTGGAGTCGCTCGGTGGCTTTGCCCGCGGCGACCTCGTGCCGACCAACCGCACGTCCACCGCGCTCGTCGTCTGGCGACCACGCCGCGCTCCCGACCGCTGACCTTTCACCGGAAGGCCGGCGCGCCCCGCTCCCCCGGGGCCGCGCCGGCCTTCGTACGTCCGGCCCTCGTGCGTCCCTGGTTCGGGGCGCTCGTCGGGGAAAGCGGGATGCGGCAGGGCGCTGTCGACTAGGCTCGCCGGTAGGGCCAAAACCCCTAAATCGGACGCCGAGTTGGCAGGGGGAGCCATGGCGGAACCGGCTAAGAAGGTGGCGGAACGCGCCGAGGAACGGCTGGAGAAGGTGGCCGAGAACGTCCGCGAGCGGTTCGACCGGGTCACCGAGGGACGCTTCAGCGACAAGGTCAAGGAAGGGCGCTTCGCCGACCAGACGGACCACGGCGTAGACCGGGCCCGGGACGACGAGAGGCGCAAGAAGCAGGGCGGGTCGACCTGACGATCCGCCGACGTGCGGGCCGGGATCCACGGGGGATCCCGGCCCGTTCGCCGTTCGCGTCAGAGGCGGCGGTTCTCGCGGACCAGGCCGCCCTCGCACCAGTCCCGGTAGACGAACAGGTCGGGCCGGGCGAGCAGCACGCGGCTGTTGTGCGCCCAGTTGCGCATCAGGTCGTCACCGGCGCGTTCGGCCTGCTCGACAAGCTTGCGGAACCGGCGTTTGGGATGGGCGCGGAAGTTCGTCCGGATGCCGTCGGCGGCGTAGATGTAGAGGCAGTGCAGCGCGAACCGCCGGGCCGGGCAGCGCTCGTCCATCGCCAGGTCGAACAGCGTCTGCACCAGATGGTCACCGGCGACCAGCAGGTCCCAGTCGGGCGGCATCGAGGTCAGCGGCACCGAATCCGGTTGATAGGCCCACGCCCGGAGTTCGGCGGGCGAGGGATCGACCGGATTGGCGAAGCCGTGGAACGTATCTTCCTGCACGCTCACCGGCCGACCTTCCGCTTGCGCTGGCGGGGGCACCGGCCACCCGCGGACCCTGGCTGCTGGGCCGAAACGTTAACGCGGCTGAGCGGAGCAGTGGTAGACCTTCCGGGGATCAATTTGACAACGCCGGGCCGGATCTGCCTGTGGCAGGTCCGGCCCGGCGCGGGTCAGTCCCCGGTCGGCGCGGGCAACGCCGCTGCCGCACGGGCGGCGGCGGCGCGGGAGCGCAGCCACTGCTTGAACCACTGGGTGTCGGGCAGCCGGGCGAGCAGCGGCCCGGTCACCACCGTGATCAACACGTACGCGGTGGCGAGCGCCGCCAGCTTCGGGTTCACCGGGTAGGCGGCCGCGACGGCCAGTCCGGCGATGACGATGGAGAACTCGCCGCGCGGGGTCAGCGCCAGGCCGGCCCGCCAGCGACCGGGCTCGGCGATCCCCGCCCGGAGGGCGGCCAGGTAGCCGGTGGCCACCTTCGTCGCCATGGTGACCACTGCCAGCACCAGCGCCGGCAGCAGCACCGGCGGCATGTCCAGCGGGTTGGTGACCAGCCCGAAGAACACGAAGAAGACAGCGGCGAAGAGATCCCGCAGCGGGGAGAGCAGTTCGGTGGCGTGGTGCGCCACCGGCCCGGACAACGCGATGCCGACCAGGAACGCGCCGACAGCGGCGGAGACCTGGAGTTTGGCCGCGATACCGGCGACCAGCAGGGTCAGGCCGAGCACCCCGAGCAGGAGCGCCTCCGGGTCCTTGGCGGAGAGCGCGGCGGAGATCAGGTGGCCGTACCGGATCGCCACGGCCAGCACCACGACGACGGTGAACACCGCGATGGCGAGCGCGATGCCGCCCTTCATCAGGCCGACCCCGGCGAGCAGCGCGGTGACCAGCGGCAGGTAGAGGGCCATCGCCAGGTCCTCGATCACCAGGACGGAGAGGATCACCGGCGTCTCCCGGTTACCGACCCGGCCCAGGTCGCCGAGCACCTTGGCGATCACGCCCGAGGACGACACCCAGGTGACGCCTCCGAGCACCACTGCGGCGACCCAGCCCCACCCGAGCAGCAGCGCGAACCCGAAGCCGGGCAGCGCGTTGAGCACCGCGTCGATCAGACCGGCCGGCGCGGCCGAGCGGAGGTTGCCCACCAGTTCGTTGGCGCTGTACTCCAGGCCGAGCATGACCAGCAGCAGGATCACGCCGATCTCGGCGCCGACGGCGAAGAACTCCTCGCTGGCGTTGAGCGGCAGCAGGCCACCGTGCCCGAACGCCAGGCCGGCGAGCAGGTAGAGCGGGATGGGCGAGACACCGACGCGACGGCTCAGCCGGCCGAGCAGGCCGAGCAGGAGCAGCAGCGCACCGACCTCGATGAGCAGGATTGTGGTTTCGTGCATACGCGTCAGACGTCCGGGTCGGTCTCGGCGAGGATCGCGGTCACGCCGTCGAGCCCCTGGCGGGTACCGACCACGACGACCACGTCGCCGGCTTCGAACCGGAAAGTGGGATCCGGCGAGACGTTCACCGTGCCCTGACGCAGCACGGCGACGATCGACGCGCTGGTCCGGGTCCGGGCCTTGGTGTCACCCAGCCGCTTGCCGACGTACTTCGAGCCGGCCGGAATGGCGATCTGCTCGGTCAGCAGCCCGGCGGCCTGCTCGCGCAGCCCGGAGAGCTGACCCAGCATCAGCGACGCGCCGAGGATGTCGGCGAGCGCCTCCGCCTCGTCGTCCGTCAGGGGGATGTCGTGCTGACAGGAGTCGGGATCTTCCGGGTCGTAGAGGACCAGGTCGCGACGGCCATTGCGGTGGGAGACCACGCCGAGCCGGCGGCCGGACTCCGTCATCAGGTCATGACGTACGCCGATACCCGGCAGGGCGGTCTGTTCGACACGTACTCGCACGCGGGTGAGGCTACTCCGGGCGCGCACCTGCTGCGTCCGGGGTCGATCGATCGCCCGTCATCGTGCGATCAGGGGGTCTCGTCCCGACCGGTTACGTAGGTGCCCTTGCCCTGGTGCCCCTCGACGAGACCTTCGGCCTGAAGGATCAACAGCGCCGACCGGACCGGCTCTGCGGACACTTGGTAGTGCGCGATCAGTTCACGCAGGGAGGGGAGTTTGTCGCCGGGGCCGTACTCGCCCGAAGCGATCTTGTCTCTGATGTCCTGCGCGATTCTCTGACGGTCTGAAACTCGGGGCATGGCGGCAACTCCTGGTAGGCCCCAAGATCTTCCCACGAGTCAGACCGGTCAGCCAACACTTCGCGTGCTAAGCATGCTCACTCCTTGTCATACAATGCTTTGCATTGTATGTTGCTCGTGCGGATGCCCTCGGCGGAACGCCTGGTAGGCAAACCGGCCCTCCGGTTGGCACCCGTGGTCGGCGCGACTGGTCGTGCGCGGCCAGTCGTGTCGCCTTACCCGTCTCCTTGGCCTGGAAGAAGGGACAGTGTCGTGCGCAATCTCCTGCGAATACGTCCGAAGCGGCGGAACGCGCGCCCGCCCGACTCCGCGCCGGGCGCCGCGTACCGCTCCGCGTCGTACCTTCCGCTCCGGCCCTGGCAGGTGCGGGGCCGCCGCTTCGCGACGCGCCGCCGGGGGCTGGACCCCGCCGAGGTCGCCGCGTTCCTCGACCGCGTGGCCGGTGACCTCGCCGCCGCGTACGCCGAAGTCGCCCGGAGCCGTGAGGAGACGGCGCGGATCAAGGGCGCGTTGCGCGAGTGGCAGTCCCGTCAGGCTCCCTCAATGCGCGACCTGGCCGGGCGGCCGTGACCGGGCGGTACGTGATCCATCTGCCGGTGCGCGCGGCGGATCTGGCCCGGGCGAAGATGCTCGGTCGCACGGCCGGCCGGTCGTTGGCGTTCCTCGCGGTGGTGGAGTTGGGCGGGATCACCGTGTCGACGGAGGACGACCAGGCCGTACGCCATTGGGTTTTCTGCGACCGCAAGCTGGACGGCGGCCGGCGTTGCGTGCTGCGCGCCGACCACGAGACGCCCTGCCTCGCGCGCCTCCCGCGTCGCTGAGATCTTGGTACGAAAGCGCCCCTATGAGGGCCGTTTCGTACCAAGATCTACCCGGCCTTGCCGGCGGAGGGTGACTCAGGTCACAGGGGTGGAGTTGAGCGGAATAGACTCAACTCTGGTTGTGTCATGTCCAGTGGACACGCCGATCCGGGGGAGCCCATGAACACGGAACGTCTCACCACCAAGAGCCGCGAGGCCATCACCGGTGCCGTCGCGCTGGCGAACCAGCGCGGTCACGCCACCGCGGAGCCCTGGCACCTGCTGCTGTCACTGCTGGACACCGAGGGCTCGACCGCCGCGGGCCTGCTGCGCGCCGTCGGGGCCGACCCCGCCGAGCTGCGCCGAGTCGCCCAGCGTTCGGTCGACGCGCTGCCCGCCGCCCGCGGGTCGAGCATCGCCGAGCCGACGCTGGCCCGCGAGTTCGTCAACGCCATCGGCGCCGCCGAGCAGATCGCGCGGCCTCTGGGCGACGAGTACACCTCCACCGAGCACCTGCTGGCCGGGCTGGCCCGGGTCGGCGGCGCGGTCTCGGTCGCGCTGAAGAACTCGGGCGCCACCGAGGAGAACCTGGTCGCCGCGTTCCCGACCGTCCGGGGCGGGGACCGCCGGGTCACCACCGCCGACCCGGAGCAGACCTACCAGGCCCTGGCCAAGTACGGCGTGGACCTCACCGCCAGCGCCCGCGACGGCAAGATCGACCCGGTGATCGGCCGGGACTCGGAGATCCGCCGGGTGATCCAGGTGCTGTCCCGGCGTACCAAGAACAACCCGGTGCTGATCGGCGAGCCGGGCGTCGGCAAGACCGCGATCGTGGAGGGCCTGGCCCAGCGGATCGTGGCCGGCGACGTGCCGGAGTCGCTGCGGGACAAGAAGCTGGTCTCGCTCGACCTCGGCGCGATGGTCGCCGGCGCGTCGTACCGCGGCCAGTTCGAGGAGCGGCTGAAGTCCGTGCTGGAGGAGATCAAGAACTCCGACGGCCAGGTCATCACGTTCCTCGACGAGCTGCACACCGTGGTCGGCGCCGGCAAGGGCGAGGGCTCGATGGACGCCGGCAACATGCTCAAGCCGATGCTGGCGCGCGGCGAGCTGCGGATGGTCGGCGCGACCACGCTCGACGAGTACCGCGAGCACATCGAGAAGGACCCCGCGCTGGAGCGCCGCTTCCAGCCGGTGCTGGTCGGCGAGCCCACCATCGAGGACACCATCGGCATCCTGCGCGGGCTCAAGGAGCGCTACGAGGTGCACCACGGCGTACGCATCACCGACGCCGCGCTGGTCGCCGCCGCCGCGCTCTCCGACCGCTACATCACCGACCGGTTCCTGCCGGACAAGGCAATCGACCTGGTGGACGAGTCCGCGTCCCGGCTGCGCATGGAGATCGACTCGCGCCCGGTCGAGGTGGACGAGATCGAGCGGGCGGTCCGCCGCCTGGAGATCGAGGAGATGGCGCTTGCAAAGGAGCCGGACGCCGCGTCCGCCGAGCGCCTGGAGCGACTGCGCAAGGAGCTGGCCGACAAGCGCGAGCAGCTCACCGCGCTGTCCGAGCGCTGGCAGACCGAGAAGAGCCACATCACCAAGCTCTCCACCGCCAAGGAGGAGCTGGAGCGCCTCGGCGGCGAGGCCGAGCGGGCCGAGCGCGACGGCGAGCTGGAACGCGCCGCCGAGCTGCGGTACGGCCGGATCCCGGCGCTGCGGACCGAGCTGAAGCAGGCCGAGGAGGAACTGGCCCGGCTCCAGGCCGACGGCGCGATGCTCAAGGAGGAGGTCGGCGCGGACGACATCGCCGCAGTGGTCGCCTCCTGGACCGGCATCCCCGCCGGTCGGCTGCTCGAAGGCGAGACCGCCAAGCTGCTCCGGATGGAGGAGTCGCTGCGGGCCCGCGTGGTCGGCCAGGCCGAGGCGGTGGGCGCGGTCTCCGACGCGGTACGCCGTGCCCGGGCCGGTGTCGCCGACCCGGACCGGCCGACCGGCAGCTTCCTGTTCCTCGGCCCGACCGGCGTCGGCAAGACCGAGCTGGCAAAGGCGCTCGCCGAGTTCCTCTTCGACGACGAGCGGGCCATGGTCCGCATCGACATGAGCGAGTACGGCGAGAAGCACTCCGTGGCCCGCCTGGTCGGTGCCCCGCCCGGGTACGTCGGGTACGAGGAGGGTGGCCAGCTCACCGAGGCGGTGCGCCGCCGGCCCTACTCGGTGATCCTGCTCGACGAGGTGGAGAAGGCCCACCCGGACGTCTTCGACGTACTGCTGCAGGTGCTCGACGACGGCCGGCTCACCGACGGTCAGGGTCGCACCGTGGACTTCCGCAACGCGATCCTGATCCTCACCTCGAATCTGGGCTCGTCGGTGATCAGCGACCTGACGCTCACCGAGAACGAGCGCCGGGAAGGTGTGCTCGCGGTGGTCCGGTCGCACTTCAAGCCGGAGTTCCTCAACCGGCTCGACGACATCGTGGTGTTCGCCGCGCTCCAGGGCGAGGACCTGCGTTCGATCGTGGACATTCAGCTCGACCGGATGCGCCGCCGACTGGCGGACCGCCGGTTGGGCCTGGAGATCACCGAAGCGGCCCGTACCTGGCTGGCCGAGCACGGGTACGACCCGATCTACGGTGCCCGCCCGCTGCGCCGGCTGGTGCAGTCGGCGATCGGCGACCAGCTCGCCAAGGCGCTGCTGGCCGGTGAGATCCGCGACGGCGACACGGTGCGCGTCGACCTGTCCGACACCAAGGAGTCCCTGGCGGTCACCGCCGCCTGACCCGCTCCTGCGAAGGCCCGGCCGTCTTGGCCGGGCCTTCGCCGTTCCCGGCCGCGCCCTGCTCGTGGAGGTTGTTAACAAGGGGCCCTTCCTCTACCGGAGGCGTTAAAAGGGGGCCCTTCCTTGCGGTTGGAGGGGGTGGCGGGGTGGGCACATAGTGGGGCATGAGTGTGTGGGAGCGGGAACTGGACGAGGCGGCGCGGGAACTCGACGGCGCGGACACCCTCGCCTTCGGCGGGGTGGGACTGGCGGGGCAGGTGCTGCCCGCGACCGAGGCGTACCGACGGCTGGAACAGGGGTTGCGGGAGCACCCGGAGGCGGCCCGCAAGCGGGTCGACAAGCTGCTCCGCAAGGGTTCCCCGGCCGGCCGGGCGTACGCGGCCACGTTGCTGGAGGCGGTCGACCCGGCCGCCGGGCGGGACGCCTGGGCGCGGCTGCGCGACGACGACGGCGAGTTCACCACGTTCTCCGGCTGCCTCATGGGCCGCGCCACGCTGGGTGAATACGCCGCCGACCGGCTCGCCGGCGGCGAGCAGTAGCTGACCGCACACTCAGCGAACGGGACTTCAGAAGGCGTGCATGCGGTTGTTACCGTTCCCGCCTAGCAGGTTGGGGGAGGCGGTCGTGAACGGTTCGTTGGCGTACGTGGTGACCACGCTGGGGTGCCTCGTCGGGGTGGCCGGTGTGGTGATCGCCGTGATCGCGGTACGGAAATCCCGGTCGGAGTCCCGCCCGAAGACGAAGGCGGCGCCGGGTGACCCGTTCCGGGACCGGGACGCGGACGCGCTGCGCGGCGACCCGCGCGCGCTCAAGCCCGGCGACATCGTCGAGATCCGCTCGGTGCCGTACACCGTGCGAGGCTCGGTGCACCTGGTCGAGGGTGGCTGGAGCTGGGCGGAGCACCTGCTCGACGACGCGGGCGGGGTGAAGCGCTGGCTCTCCGTCGAGTCCGACCCGGACCTGGAGCTGGTGCTCTGGACCAGCGAGCCGTCAGCCACCGTCACGCCGGGCGCCCCGACGCTGGAGATCGCCGGCCGCCGCTACAACTGGGACGAGTCGGGCCAGGCCCGGTACACCGCGACCGAGGGCACCGGCCTCGATCCGCACGGCACCATGCGCTACTACGACTACCAGGCGCCGGGCGGCGCGCGGCTGTCGTTCGAGGCGTACGGGGAGGCCGGCTGGGAGGTCAACCTCGGTGAGGAGCTGCGCCGCGCCGAGGTGATGATCTACCCGCAGGGTGGCCCGGAGACGGTGCGCTGACGTGCTCGTCTGCCTGGACGCGCCCTACGTCGACACCAGCGCCGCCGATCTGAGCCTGGCCCTCGGCGGCCCGGAGCTGCCGGCGCTCGCCGTACGCGACATCGACCTGCCCGGGCTGCCCCGGCTGCGGCTGCGCCTGCTCGGTGCCTCCCACCAGGTGGTGCTCGGCGGGCTCACGGAGACGGTCGCCTGCCTGCCCGGCCGCCCGCCGCACCTGCCGGACGCGCTGCACGACGAGACGACCGGCTACCGGTTCATGGCCGCTGTGCTCCGGCCGGACGGCGACGGCCTGCGTACCCGGGTCGCGGCGCTGCGCGCCGAGCTGGCCGAGGACCCGTACGCGCTGATCGGGGTCTTCCCCGGCGACGAGGACGCGGTCACCGCGCTCTCCGTCCGGCCCCGGCCGCCGGACGGCGTGCTCGCCTGGCGTACCTGGCACGTCTACCCCCAGACGAACGAGCTGGTCCTGACCGAGACCGTGGTGGAGGAGCTGTGACGTACCGACGGTGGTTCGTGGTGGGCGTGGCGGTCGCCGTCATCGGCGCGCTCATCGCCACCTTCACGATCTTCTACGGCAACTTCTCGCCCCGGGGCTACGTGGAGGACAACTTCTCCCGCGCCTCCGGGCGGGACATCGGCTCGAACGCGATCGCGTACACCTCCCGGAAGACGCCGAGCGAGGTGTCCAAGCAGATCACCGACGCCTGGAAGCCGGCCGACCAGTACGTCGACGGCAGCGGGGTCTACCTGCGCTACGACGACGACTCGGTGGTGATCCTCCCGCTCGCCGTCGGCTCGGTGATCCTGCTGGAGAAGATGACCACCGCCTACCCCCGCTACCACACCGTCGTCGGCAACAGCTGGGGCTGGGGCCGAGGCAGCACGGTCCGGGGCGGCGGCCCCGGTTCCGGTAAGTAGCCCCCTTCGCCCCCTCACCCTGGAGTCTTCTGTGCAGCATCTCGTCACCGATCTGCTGGTCACCCTCGCGTACGGCGTGGTCGGCGTCGTTCTGATGGCCATCGGTTACGTCCTGGTCGACGTGGCCACCCCGGGCAAGCTTCACGAGCTGATCTGGGTCGAGCGCAACCGCAACGCGGCGCTGTTGCTCTCGTCGAACCTGGTCGGGGTGGGCACCATCGTGGTGGCCGCGATCGTGGCCAGCGACAACGACTTCCGGCTGGGGCTGATCGGCGCGGGCGCGTACGGCATCCTCGGCCTGGTGATCATGGCGGTGGCGTTCATGCTGCTCGACGCCGCCACTCCGGGCAAGCTCGGTGAGCTGTTGGTCGATCCGGAGCCGCACCCGGCGGTGTGGGTCTCGGCCACCGTGCACCTCGCCACCGGCGCGATCATCGCAGCCGCAATCATCTGATGAGCGGAAAGCCCGCACAGCATTCGGCGGGGAAGGACAAACGCAGCCAGACGGTGATCTGGTCCGTGGTCGTGGGGGTCGTGGTCGTCGTCTGCGCCGTCGGCGCGTTCAGCGGCGACTCGGACACTTCCGTCCCCGCGCCGGCCGCCGACGAACGCTCCGGCACCGTGCCGATCCTCCGGGCCGCCGCCGACAGCCAGGGCATCTGCTACGGCTGGGAACTGCTCGACGTGTACGACGAGGTGAGCGTCGGCTCCAACCTCGGCGACGGCATCACAGTCGTCGACGCGCCCGGCTGCGCGCGCTGGATCGCGGTCTCCGCGAACGTCAGGTACACCTCGTCCAGCAGCGAGTCGGAGGACTCCGCCACGATCCGGATCAAGGGGTCGGACGACATCGAGTTCGCCGACCTCGCCGCGATCGAGACCCGGCTGGGTCGCTTCGGGCTGGACGAGGACGCGTTCCTCGACGACCCGGGCTGGGCCGTCACCCGGGCCGCCACGATCCTGCCGCTGCTCGCCGCCGAACGCGGGCTGGCCGGACCGGCCGCGACGCCCACCGCCGCGCCGTCCACCGCTGCCGCGCCGCTGCCGGACGCCGGCAACGACTTCTGGCGGGACCGCTGGATCTACGTCCTAAGCTCGGTCGGACTGTTCCTGCTCGCCGCGCTGTTCATCGCCGTGGGCGTGCGGCAGCGCCGCAGCCACCGGGGACGGGTGCCCGCGCAGCGTGCCGGGGCGGGAGCCGCCGGACGTACCCGGAGCAGACGGTGACCGCCGACGTGGCCGCACGGCCGCGGTGGCGCCTGGCCCGCGCGGCGGTCCTGCTCGCGGTCTTCGTCTGCGCGGCCTGCGGCCTGGTGTACGAGCTGGCGCTGGTCGCGCTCGGCAGCTACCTGATCGGCGACACGGTCGGTCAGGCGTCGATCGTGCTCGGCGTGATGGTCTTCGCGATGGGCGTCGGCGCGCTGGTGGCGAAGCCGTTGCAGTCCCGGGCGGTGGTCTCGTTCGCGGTGATCGAGCTGACGCTGGCGCTGCTCGGCGGCCTCTCCGTGCTCGGCCTCTACGCCGCGTTCGCCTGGCTCGACCTGTACGGCCCGGCGCTCGTCGGCACCGCGTTCGTGCTCGGCCTGCTGATCGGCGCGGAGATCCCGCTGCTCATGGTGATGCTGCAACGCATCCGGGAACAGTCCGCGGGCAGCGCGGTGGCCGACCTGTTCGCCGCCGACTACGTGGGCGCGCTGCTCGGCGGGCTGGCCTTCCCGTTCCTGCTGATCCCGGCCTTCGGCCAGCTCAAGGGCGCGCTCGTGGTGGGCGCGGTGAACGCGGTCGCCGGGGTGGTGCTCGTCTTCACCGTGTTCCGCGCCGACCTCAGCCGCCGGGCGCGGGCCGCGCTGGGCGCGGCCACCGCCGTGGTCGGCCTGCTCCTCGGGTACGCCTGGGTGACCGCCCACGACTTCGAGGTGACCACCCGCCAGCAGCTCTACCGCGACCCGGTGGTGCACGCCGAGCGCAGCCGCTACCAGGAGATCGTGCTGACCCGGTCGGTGCCCGAGCCCGGCCGCTCCGACACCGACCTGCGGCTGTTCCTCAACGGCGACCTGCAGTTCAGCTCGATCGACGAGTACCGCTACCACGAGGCACTCGTGCACCCGGCGATGCGCGGGGCGCACGGCGACGTGCTGGTGCTCGGCGCCGGGGACGGGCTGGCCGCGCGGGAGATCCTCAAGTACCCGGACGTGCGTTCGGTGACGCTCGTCGACCTCGACCCGGCAGTGGTCGAGCTGGCCCGCCGCGAGCCGCAACTGCGCGAGCTGAACGGCGGCTCGCTCACCGACCCCCGGGTACGGGTGCTCAACCTTGACGCGTTCGCGTGGCTGCGTACCGCCACGGACCGCTTCGACGTGGTGATCGCCGACCTGCCCGACCCGGACGAGACGGCCACCGCGAAGCTCTACACGATCGAGTTCTACACGCTGATCCGGCCGGTGCTGGCCCCCGGCGGGCGGCTCGTCGTGCAGTCCGGGTCGCCCTACTTCGCACCCCGGTCGTACTGGTCGATCGAGCGGTCGATCCGCGAGGCCGGCTTCGCCACCGTGCCGTACCACGTCGACGTGCCGAGCTTCGGCGACTGGGGATTCGTGCTCGCCGCGCCGGGTGACGTGGCGCCGGAACTGGCGCTGCCGGACGACCGGCCGCCGCTGCGTTTCCTCACCCCGGAGGTGGTGGCCGCAGCCGCCACGTTCCCCGCCGACCGGGCCCGGCTGGACATGCCGGCCAACACGTTGTTGCGACCGAGGGTGCTGGACTACGCCCGCGAGGAGTGGCGCGGCTACTAGGTTTCGGGGCATGCCACCCGAATCGCCGCGCTACCGGCCGGGGATCGGCTGGCTGGTCCGCCGGCTGCCGACCCGGGCGATCCAGGCTGCGTCCTACCTCCAGGCGTTCGTGCTCTCCGGCGTGGTCACCGTGCTGGCCGTACGCGCGTACCTGAAGGCCGCCGACTATCCACAGCTCGGTGGCGGCGGGCTGCACATCGCGCACGTGCTCTGGGGCGGCCTGCTGCTCGCCGTGGGTCTGGGCATCCCGCTGGTCTTCCTCGGCGGTGGCGCCCGCAGCGGCGGAGCGGTGATCGGCGGCATCGGGTTCGGGCTGTTCATCGACGAGGTGGGCAAGTTCGTCACCACCGGCACCGACTACTTCTACGCCCCCGCCGCCGCCATCATCTACGTCGCGTTCGCGCTGCTGGTCCTGCTCACCCAGGCGGTACGCGGGCGCACCGGCCGCTCCCGGCTCACCCCCGCCGAACGCACCGCCAACGCGCTGGACGTGGTGCTCAGCGGCCTGCCCGGCGGATTGACCGACAGGCGGCGGATCGCCGTGCTGCGTCTCGTGCAGGGCACCGGACCGGCCACCGAGACGGCGGTGGCGCAACTGCTGGACGCCGTACCCCGCCGGGAGCCGCCGCCGGTGCGGTTCTGGCAGCGAGCGGCGGACCGGGCCCGGCGTCTCGCCGTCTGGGCGGCCGGACGCCGCTGGCTCATCTGGCCGGTGGTGGTCTATCTGGTGGTGGAGCCGGTGCTCACCGTGCTGGCCGTGTTCCTCGACGGCGTGACCGGGCACCTGGGCGAGGAACGGGAGTGGGGTGCGATCCTCGGTGTCAGCGCCAGCGCGCTGATCACGGCCGTGCTCGGCCTGTGGGCCGCCTGGCTGCTGCGCCGCGACCGGGCCGAGGCGTTCCGGCTGTTCAAGCTGGCGCTCCTGGTCGACCTGCTGTTCGGGCAGGTCTTCAACTTCACCGTCAACCAGTTCGGCGCGGTCTCCGCGGTCGCGCTCGACCTGGCGCTGCTCGGTGTGGTCACCGCCGAGCACCGCCGGCTGCGCCGCGCCGCGGACCGGTGAGCCGTTCCGACATGCTGACCTGGTGCGAGATCGCTACGGTGGTCACCTGATCCAGGAAAGGGAGAATCATGGCCGATGCTCCGGGCACCGCGCCCCGCGCGCGTCCCAGTGTGGTGACGCTTTCCAGCTGGCTGCTCATTCTCGTCGCCGCGATCCAGGTGGTGAACCTGATCGTGGCGCTGACCGTCGCGGGCACCGTCCGCGACGTCCTCACCGACGCGTACGCGGGCTCCTCGGCCGAGGGGGCCGCCGACATCGCGTACGTGTTCAGCATCGTCACGGCGATCGTGTCGCTGCTGATCGCGGCCGGGCTCGTCGTGCTCGCGCTGCTGAACAACAGGGGCAAGAACGCCTCCCGGATCACCACCTGGGTGCTGGGCGGCATCCTGCTCTGCTGCACCGGCGGCGGGCTGCTCACCGGCCTCACCGGTGGCATGACCGGCGGCACCGCCACGGGTGACATGCCCAGCCCGGACGAGATCCAGCGCCGGCTCGACGACGCTCTGCCGTCCTGGTACACCCCGGTCAACCTGCTGCTGGGCCTGGTGGCGCTGCTCGCCCTGCTGGCCGCGCTGATCCTGCTGGCGCTGCCGAAGGCGAACGAGTTCTTCCGCAAGCCCAAGGCCGGCTGGGAGCCGCCGGTACCGGGCGGCGCGTACCCGGCGGCCCCGGGGCACGCGGGTGACCCGTCGTACCCGTCGTACCCGGGCCCGACCGGCGACCCGGCGTACCCGCCGGCTCCCGGCACCCCGCCGCCGTCCACGCCGGGCGGTCCGCCGCCGTCGGCCGGGCCGGCCGGTCAGCCGGGCGAGCGCCGCGACCCGGAGCCGCCACCCGGAAGTTGACGTCCGGATTGAGGCGACGCCGACGATCCCTCCGAGTAGGTTGCATCCGACGCCTACCGGAGGGATCAGTCGTGTCGTACCCCGATCGGGCCGCCCCCCGCCGGCCGGGCGCCGTCCTCGCCGCGGTGGCGGTGCTGCTGGCGATGGCGGTCGGCGCCGTGGCGTACGCGGTGGCGAACCTCGCCGTCACCGGCGGCACGGTGGACCGGTTCCGGGCCGCCGCGGCGGACGAGACCGGCGCGAGCGGTGGCGACATCGACCAGGTGGCCGGCCTGCTGCGCGCCTCGACCTACCTCGCCGCCGTGCTCGGCGTGCTGGCCGCGCTGCTGCTGGTCGGGCTGGCGCTCGGCCTGCTCGCCGGCCGGTCCGGGGCCCGCGTGGGAACCTGGGTCGTCGCCGGCACCGGCCTGCTCTGCGGCTGTTGCGGGCTGGCGTTGCTGGTCGGCCAGCGGGCCGACCCGTTGCAACTCGGCCCCGAGGACCGGATCACCGCCGACCTGCTCGGGCTGGTCGGGGACGCCTACCCGGGGTGGTGGATCCCGGTGAACGCGGTGGTGTCGGTGGCGCAGATCCTCGGCTATCTGGTGGTCGCCGCGCTGCTCACGTTGCCGTCGGCCGGCGCGTTCCTGCGCAGCGGCACCGGACCGGCGCGGCCGTCCGGGTACGGCGCCACCGTGTCCGGCGCGCCCGTCTCCGGGCCGACGCCCTGGGGACCGCCGCCCGGCCTGCAACAGCCGTCCGCCCCGCCCGCGTCCGCCCCGCCCGCGTCGCCGTGGGCCGCCCCGCCGCCTCCCGAGGACCGCCCATGACCGGTGACACCCACCCCTCCCGGCGCCGAGCCCTGGTCACCGGCGCCAGCCTCGGCATCGGCGAGGCGTTCGCCCGGCGGCTCGCCGCCGGCGGCTGGGACCTCGTCCTGGTGGCCCGGGACGCCACCCGGCTCGACGCGCTCGCGACCGAGCTGACCGGCCGGCACGGCGGCGACGCGGAGACGATCGCGGCCGATCTGTCCACCGAGGACGGTTGTGCGGCGGTCGAGCGCCGGCTTGCCGACGGCCCACCGGTCGACCTGCTGGTGAACAACGCGGGGATCAGCTTGAACACCTCGTTCGTCCGGTCGCCGGTGGCCGACGAGGCGCGGCTGGTACGGCTCAACGTGCTCGCGGTGCTGCGTCTGACCCACGCCGCGCTCGGCCCGATGATCGAACGAGGGCAAGGGGCAGTGATAAATGTCTCTTCCGTTGCGGGCTTCGGTGTCCCCATGCCGGGATCCACGTACTCGGCCAGCAAGGCGTGGGTGACGAATTTCAGCGAGTCGATCGGCCAGTCCGTCGCGCCGCTCGGCGTACGGGTGATGGCGCTCTGCCCCGGCTACACCCGCACCGGCATCCACGAGCGGGTCGGCATCGACATGTCGCGCCTGCCCGCCTGGGCCTGGCTGCGTGCCGACGATGTGGTCGCCGAAGGGCTCCGTGACCTGCATAAAGGCAAGTTCGTGAGTGTCCCGGACTGGAAGTACAAGGTGGCGGTCGCCGGGCTGCGGTACGCCCCGAAGCGCCTGCTGCGGGGCTTCCGCCGGGACACCCGGGGCGCGGTCGACCGGCGACGCGGCTGAGCGGCGGCGGGGCCGGTCGGCGGCCGACCTCGATGGACGGTCGCGCAGCGTAGCCGCTCATCGCCACCCATCGGTCGCCCACTGGGTTGACCAGGGCGGACCCCGAGCACGGCTCTCAGACTTGCGAAGTACTCTCTTGGGCCATGGGCGACCGCGACGACCTGCGCAAATTCATCAGTGACCTGGCTGTGGTCCACGGCCGGGTGGTGCTCTCGTCGGGCCGCGAGGCGGACTGGTACGTGGATCTGCGCCGGGTCACGCTCCATCACGAAGCGGCTCCGTTGATCGGTCGGGTCATGCTCGATCTGACCGCCGACTGGGCGTACGACGCGGTTGGTGGGCTGACCCTGGGCGCCGATCCGGTGGCCGCCGCCATGTTGCACGCCTCGGCCGGCACCGACGGCGCGGTGGACGCGTTCGTGGTCCGTAAGGAGGGCAAGGCGCACGGCCTCCAGCGCCGGATCGAAGGTCCGGACGTGGCCGGTCGCCGGGTCCTGGCGGTTGAGGACACCTCCACCACTGGCGGAAGTGTTTTGACGGCGGTCGAGGCATTACGCGAGGCGGGGGCCGAAGTGGTGGGTGTGGCGGTTATTGTTGATCGAGGCGCCGGCGACGCGGTGCGAGCCGCCGGATTGCCCTATCGGGCGGCCTATACGTTGGCTGACCTCGGCCTTGTGGCGTAAAAGTCTGCCGATTCGGATCTGCTGATATGCAGGCGGATCGATGCTGCTGGTGGAAGGATGGAATACGTGGGAACTGCGTTGGCTGAAATGACCATGCCTCAGATCTCGCCGCTTGCCGGCGAGCCGATCGAACGCGCCGACGCCGAGCGGCTTGCGGGGGTCCTCAAGGCCCTCGCGGACCCCGCACGGCTGCGGCTGCTCAGCCTGATCCAGTCGGCTCCCGAGGGGGAGGCGTGCGTGTGTGACCTCACCGCGCCGCTCGGCCTCTCGCAGCCGACGGTCAGCCACCACCTGCGAATCCTCACCGAGGCCGGCTTGCTGGAGCGGGAGAAGCGCGGGGTCTGGGCGTACTACCGGCTGGTGCCGTCCGCGATCGCCACGATCGCGGATCTGCTCACCCCGCCGCGGAAGCGGGCCACCAAGAAGGCTCGCTGAAACCTTTCGGGCCGGCCCGTAGAGGGTCGTCCCGGCCGGGTGCCCGGTGGCGTGCGAGGGGTGGCGCCATCAGCGCACGATGACGGCTGCGGCCGTTCGTGTGACCCGGTTCGATCAGTCATGCCGAAGGCCGGTCCTCGCCCGAGGGCCGGCCTTCGGTGTCTGAACCGTGCTCAGCGGCGGTGCTGCCCGCCGTCTCCGTGGCCCGGCCGGTGCTCCTCGATGCCCTCGCGAGCCGCCTCCACGGTGCCGGCCACGGTCGCCGCGGTGATCACCGCGACCGCCTCGCCGCGCTTGCGCGCACGCCGGTCCCGCAGGAACTCGAAGAAGATCGGCAGCACCGAGATCACGATGATCAGCGCGACCACCGGCAGGATGTACCTGTCGATCTTGTCGCCGATGGCGTCGTAGATCTGCCGGGCCAGCAGGTAGCCGATCAGCAGGATGCCGTCGACCCAGAGGACCGCGCCCACCACGTTCCACACGAAGAACTGGCGGGCCGACATGCCGAGCACGCCGGCCACCGGGTTGAGGAACGTCCGCACGATCGGGATGAACCGGGCCAGCACCACCGCCTTCGCCGGCCCGAACTTCTGGAAGTAGTACTCGGCCTTCTCCACGTACTCCCGCTTGAACAGGCGGGAGTTGGGCTTGTCGAACATGCGGCGGCCGTACCGGGCGCCGAGCCAGTGCCCGAGCTGCGCGCCGACGATGGCGCAGAGCGGCCCGCCGATCATCAGCCCGGCCAGGGACAGGCGGGTGCCGTCGCCGAAGATGGCGTCGGCCACCGGGGAGGCGGCCACCCCGGCGAGGAACAGCAGCGAGTCGCCCGGGAAGAAGAAGCCGACCAGCAGCCCGGTCTCGGCGAAGAGGATGACCCAGACGCCGATCATGCCGAAGGTGTGGATGAGGTCCTTCGGATCGAGCGGGTTCAGCGCCACGCTCTCGGAGAACATCCGTGTCTTCTCTGCTGTGTCCACGGCCACACAGGGTACCCCGGCCCGGTCCGGCATTTCGGCCGGACCGGGCGTCCTCGTCAGAGGCGGGGATCGACGGGCTCGGACTCGCAGGCGAGGATCGCGAACACCAGCTCGTGGCGGCGCCAGAGCGGCGCGTCCTCGGACAGCGCGTCCAGCGCGGCCAGGCCCAGGCCGTGCTCGCGCAGCGCGAGCCCGCGCTTGCGACCCAGCGAGCGCCGGCGCAACGCGGCGAGCTGACGTGCGTCCGTGTAACCGGGACCGTAGATGATCCGCAGGTACTCGCGGCCCCGGCACTTGATCCCCGGCTGCAGCAGCGGGCCCTTCGGACCACGGGCGGCCAGGCCCGCGTACGGCTTGACCACCATGCCCTCGCCGCCGGCCGCGGTGAGCGCCAGCCACCACTGCGTCGCGTCCGCCACCGCCGACTCGTCGGACAGGTCCACCACCCGCCGCCGGGTCGGGGTGAAGAACTCCGGGTCGGCGGCGCAGAGCCGGTCGGCCAGCGCCAGGTGCCAGCCGTGGTCGCGGTCGGCGTAGCTCACCCCGGCCCCGGCCAGCACCGCGAACGGCGCCAGCGTCACCCCGCGCAACCCGTCGGTCGGCCGGACGTACGCCCGGTAGGCCGCCGAGTAGGCGGTCACCTCGGCGGCCCGCTCGGCCATCCGGTCACGCAGCCCGTCCACCGGCAGCCCGCGCGCGGCGGCCGAGTCCAGCGCGGCGAGCACCGGCGGCAGCGCCGCCCGCCCGGCCGCGCCCACCCCGGCGTACTGCTCGCGGATCAGCCCGCTCGCCTTCGCCGACCAGGGCAGCAGCTCGGCGTCGAGCAGCAGCCAGTCGGCGCCCAGCTCGGCCCAGAGACCGGCGGTGGTGACCGCGGCGCGCACCCGGGCCAGCAGCTCGCCGTCGAGCGGCGGGCCGAAGAACGGCCTACCGGTACGGGTGTGCACCACCCCGCCGTCGAACCGGCCCGGCTCCCGCTCCACGAGCACCACCGCCCGCGAGCCCATGTGCTTCTCCTCGCAGACCACCCGGTCGACACCGGCCGCCCGGTAGTCGGCGAACGCCTCGGCCGGGTGCTCCAGGAACCCCTCGACAGTCGACGTGGAGCAGGGCGCCATGGTCGGCGGCAGCCACACCAGCCGGCCCGGGTCGACAGCGAAGCGGCTCATCACCTCCAGCGCGGCGGCGGCGTTCTCGGCCGGCACTGTGAGCGACCCGTACGGGTGGGTGACGTGGCGTCGCCCGGTCACGTCGGCCAGGTCCAGCACGGTGTCCGGCCGCACGGGCGCGACCGGGACCAGCGGCCGGGCCGGGGCGTACCACTCCTTCACCGCCGGTACGGCGACCAGCTCCTTCTCCGGGTAGCGCAGCGCGGTCAGCTTTCCGCCGAACACGCAACCGGTGTCCAGGCAGATGGTGTTGTTCACCCACTCCGGCTCGGGAGTCGGCGTGTGCCCGTACACGACCATCGCCGAGCCCCGGTAGTCGCGCGCCCACGGGTAGCGCACCGGCAGGCCGTACTCGTCGGTCTCGCCGGTGGTCTCGCCGTAGAGCGCGAACGACCGCACCCGGCCGGACGCCCGCCCGTGGTACGCCTCCTTCAGCCCGGCGTGCGCCACCACCAGCCGGCCGCCGTCGAGCACGAAGTGGCTGACCAGGCCGTCGATGAACGTCTCCACCTCGGCGACGAACTCCGGCGGCTCCGCGGCGAGCTGCTCCATCGTCTCGGCCAGACCGTGGGTCAGCCGGACGTCCCGGCCGCGCAGCTTGCGCTGCAGCTTCTGCTCGTGGTTGCCCGGCACGCAGATCGCGTGGCCGGCCGCCACCATGCCCATCACCAGGCGGAGCACGCCGGGGGAGTCCGGGCCGCGGTCCACCAGGTCACCGACGAACACCGCGGTACGCCCCGACGGGTGCTCCGCGTCCACCGGGCGGCCCGCGTCGTCGCGTCGCAGCACGTAGCCGAGCCGGGACAGCAGCGCCTCCAGCTCGGTACGGCAGCCGTGCACGTCCCCGATCACGTCGAACGGGCCGGTCAGCTCGCGCCGGTCGTTGAACAGCTTCTCGTAGCGGATCTCCGCGGCGTCGATCTCCTCCACGCCGCGCAGCACGTGCACCTTGCGGAAGCCCTCGCGGGCCAGCCGCCCGTACGACTGCCGCAGGTCGCGGCGCATCCGGTTGAGCACCTGCCGGCCGTGCGTGCGGTCGGCGCGCGCCTCGGTACGCTCCCAGGCCACCGCCTCCGGCACGTCCAGCACGATCGCCACCGGCAGCACGTCGTGCTCCCGGGCGACCCGGATCAGCCCGGCGCGGGCGTGCGGCTGGAGGTTCGTCGCGTCGACCACTGTCAGCAGGCCGCGCCGCAGCCGGATGGCGGCGACGTGGTGCAGCGCGTCGAACGCGTCGGCGGACGCGGACTGGTCGTTCTCGTCGTCGGCCACCAGGCCGCGGAACGTGTCCGAGGAGAGCACCTGGCTGGGCGCGAAGTGCCGCCGGGCGAACGTGGACTTGCCGGAGCCGGAGACGCCGACGAGCGCCACCAGTGCCAGCTCGGGGATGTCCAGGACGGTCATCGGTTCGTCGCCTCCTTCCGGTCGTCGCTGGTGTTCTCGTTGCGGTCGGCGCGGGTGAGCACCGCCATCTGGGTCGGCGCGCCCACCTCCGGGTCGTCGTCGCCGACACCGCCGACGACAGCCGTGTAGCCGTGCGCCGCCGCCACCTGATCCACCCAGGCCGCGAACTCGGCCCGGGTCCACTCGAACCGGTGGTCCGCGTGCCGGAACCGGCCCGGCCCGAGCCCCTCGTAGCGGACGTTGTACTCCACGTTCGGGGTGGTCACCACGACCGTGCCCGGCCGGGCGTGACCGAACACCGCGTCCTCCAGCGCGGGCAGGCGCGGCGGATCGAGGTGCTCCACGACCTCCATCAGCACCGCCGCGTCGTACCCCCGGAGCCGGTCGTCGCGGTAGGTCAGCGCCGACTGCCACAGCCGGATCCGGTCCCGCTGCCGCTCCGGCAGCCGGTCCAGGCGCAGCCGCCGGGCCGCCATGGCCAGCGACCGGTCGGACACGTCGACGCCCACCACCTCGGTGAAGCGCCGGTCCGCGACGAGCGCGGTCAGCAGCGCGCCGCCACCGCAGCCCAGATCCAGCACCCGGCTCGCACCGTTGTCCCGCAGCGCGGCGAGCACCGCCTCGCGCCGCCGTACCGCCAGCGAGGCGCGGCGGACGTCCTCCACCACCGGCGCTTCTCCGGGCGCGGGGTCGATGCTGTCGTCGGCGGGCGGCTCGTCGGCCAGGCGCAGCTCGGTCAGGCGGGCCATCGCCACGCCCGCGAGCGCCCGGCGGTGCGCCAGGTAGCGCCGCGTGATCAGGGCCCGCTCCGGATGACCGGCCAGCCAGCCGGCGCCCGCGCGCAGCAGCTTGTCCACCTCGTCCGGCGCCACCCAGTAGTGCTTCGCGTCGTCGAGCACCGGCAGCAGCACGTACAGGTGGTTGAGGGCGTCCGCGAGCCGCAGCGTGCCGGTCAGCGTCAGGTCGACGTAGCGGCTGTCACCCCACTCCGGGTACGTCTCGTCGAGCGGGATCGGGGTGGCAGTCACGGTCCAGCCCAGCGGGGCGAAGATCCGTACCGCCAGCTCCGCGCCGCCCCGGCAGCGCAGCACCGGCACCCGTACGGTCAGCGGGATCGCGGTCGCGGCCAGTTCGGGACGGTCACGCGACTCGCCCCGCAGCGCGGAGCGGAACACCTTCGACAGCGCCGACGAGAGCAGGCTGGAGGCGGCGTACGGGCGGTCGTTGACGTACTGCCCGAGCGCGAAGCCCTCCGGCGCGCGGTTCTTCCGGCCCCCGCCCAGCTTGAGCGGATCGACCTCGACCAGCAGCGCCGCCGTGCAGCGCGCCTCGTCCGCCTCCGGGTAGAACACATGCGCGGCGCCGGCGGGCAGATCGAAGGTCTGCACGCGGTCCGGATGCTTCACCAAAAGGTGGCCGAGGTCGGTCGCGGGGCGGTGGGTCGTGGTCAGGGTCAGTAGCACTTGTCGATGATCTCTTGGGTTTGTGTCTTCTGTCGTGGGGGTTTCCGGGGGAGCCCGACCCGCTCCGGGCGGTCAGGCTTGATCCCTGCGCGGGTCGGGCTCCCCCGGAAACCCGACCTGGTCCGGCTTGTCTCATCCGTGCTGCTGGGTGTCTTTGCTTTCTATGTGGTGGTGCCCCCCCGACCTGTGGTCGGCGGGGCACCTTTGTGCTTCTCGTCAGGCTACGAAGCGGGTCTTGCGGCGGCGGGTCAGCACGTAGCCGACCGCGCCGGCGGCGAGCAGCAGCGCACCGAGGCCGGCGATCAGGCCGGTGGAGGAACCGGTGATCGGCAGCGTGCCGCCGTCACCGCCGCCCTGGCCACCGTCGCCGCCACCCGGCGCCGCGTTGACGACGACCTTGGCGGTGTCGTTGGCCGGCTTCAGGTCACGGTAGAAGCCGCCGTCGCACTCGCACGGCACGTTGATCTTCACGAGGCCGGTGTCGTTGGCGATCACCTTGTCGATCTTCAGGCCGAAGTCCAGCTTCACGGTGTCCCCGGCCTTCAGGAACGAGTCGAAGTAGCAGCGGTAGTGACGCGCGCCCGGCTTGCCCGGCTCACCCCACTCGTCGCCCTTCACCGGGAAGCAGTTCTCCGGCACGGCGGTCGTGGTGGTGCCCTTCGGCACGTCGAAGGTCAGGTACGTGACCGAGCTGCCGGAGCGGCTGTAGTCGAGCGTGGCCGGGCCGTTGTTGCGCAGCCCCACCGTCGCCTTGACGGTCGCGCCCGCCTTGCCGGTGACCGACGCGCCGAGCGCCTCCAGGTCGGTGCTGTTGTTGCCGGTGACCTTCACCTGCAGGTACGAGGCGTTGTTCTCCGGCCGCGGGTCGGCCTGGAAACCCCGCGCGGCGGCGCGGCCGGCGGCCTCGGCCAGCGTCAGCTTGCCGTCGGTGCCCGGCTTGCCGATGGTCACGTCGTAGTTGCCGAGGTAGTTCTCGAAGTCCTCGAACTCGTCCGGCGTCATCCAGATGATCTCGCCGTACCGGTTGCCGGGCGCCATGGTGTCCGCGCCGAGCGCGTACGGCAGCGTCGCGCCGAACGTGCTGCCGCCGGGGAGCTCCTCGTCGAACCGGCAGGTGCGCAGCTCGTCACCGACGTACGTGCAGTTGCTGTAGTGCTTGGCGGCGTTCATGCCGTAGTCGTTGTAGAAGACGACGGCGGCGCCCTTGGCGGTGGTCTCGCCGACGTTCGTCACCTTCAGCGGCGCGGTGAAGCCCTTGCCCGGAGCGGCCGACACCGTGGTCTCCGGGCCGGCGGCCAGGTCGACGCCCTCACCGACGCGCACCTTGGCCTCGTGCGAGACGCTGTCGACGCCGTTCGCCGACAGCGTCACCTTGAGCGTGCCGGTGTCGCCGTCCTGGGCCTTGCCGGTGGGCTTGATCTGCACCGGGAAGACGCCGGACAGACCCCACTCGTCGAGCTCCACCTCCCAGGGCGTCGTGCACACGAGCACGTTCGCCGACGGCGAGGTGCAGTCCGTACCGGTGTTCTCCTCCTCGCCGACGGTCACCTTGCCGGCGAGGCCGGTGAGGTCGTAGCGGACGGTGAGGTCGTGCAGCACGACCGAGGTCGAACTGCGGATGATGCTGTAGTCGATCTTGCCGTCCGAGTCGGCGGCGATCGTCGTGTCGCTGAAGTAGACGCCGAGCTTGACCTTGGGGTCAGCCGCGAAGCCGGGTGTGGCGGAGGCGGCGACGAACGCGCCTGCGACGCCCAACCCGGCGAGCAGACGCCGGCTGGAGTTGCTGAGCATGTGGAGGGTCCTCCCGTGGGGGTGATCAGGTGGAGCCCACGGAGCTTAAAGATTCCTTAAGGGATCGCGTTGTCCCAGATGATGAATATTGACCGAACGGATGATCGTCGCCGCCGCAATGTTCCAGCCGCCCGGGACCGTCCTTCAAACGGACACCGGGAGGTGCAGTGACGTACGAGGAGTTCGCCGACGCGCGGTTGGGCGCCCTGCTGCGGTACGCGGTCATGCTGACCGGAGACCCGCACCAGGCCCAGGACCTGGTGCAGGACACCATGGTCCGGGTGCAGCTGCACTGGCGGCGGGTGGCTCGCAGCGACGCCCCGGAGCGATACGTGCGACGCATGCTCACCAACCAGTTCATCGACTGGCGGCGCGGCTCGTGGGCGCGGCGCGTGCTGCTGCGCGGCGACGTCGACGACTCGGTGCCCGCGTCCGCCGACCACGCCCAGTCCGCAGTCGACCGGGACCAGGTCCGCTCCTGGCTGTCCCGACTGCCCCGGCGGCAGCGCGCCGCGCTGGTGCTGCGCTACTACGAGGACCTGCCGGACGGGGAGATAGCCGAGATCCTCGGCTGCGCCGTGGGCACCGTCCGGTCCAGCATCTCGCGCGCGCTGGCCACCCTCCGAGCCGAACTCGTGGAGGTCTCCTGATGATCGAGGACGAGCTGCGGGCCGCGTTCGCCCGCCTCGAGGAGTCGACCCCGCCCGTCGGCCCGGTCCGGGCCGCCGTCGACCGGGCGGTGATCACCCGCCGTCGACGCCGTCGGCGCGTACGCCTGGCCGGCACGGCGCTGGCGGTCGCCGCCGTCGCGTTGGTCGGCTTCACCGCCATGGCGCCCCGGCCACCGGCGCCCACGGCGGCGCCCCTGCTCGCCACGCCGGAGCCGGAGCCCGGCGGCGCGCTGAACCTGCTGCTGCTCGGCGTCGACCAGTCGGCCGGCAGCCGCCGTGCCGACTCGGTGCTGCTGGTGCACGTGCCGGCCGACCGGAGCCGGCTCTACCTGGTGTCGCTCCCGCGTGACCTGCTGGTGCCGGCGCCGGGCGGAACGGAGAAACTCAACGCGACCTTCTCCCGCGCCACCGGTTCGGGCGCCGACCTGGCGGCCGGCTACCGGGCGACCCGCCAGGCGGTCGCCCGGCTGACCGGGGTACGCGTCGACGCGGGCGCGGTGCTCACGTACCCGGGGGCCCGTGACCTGACCGACGCGGTCGGCGGCGTGCCGGTCTGCCTGCCGGAGCCGGTTCGCTCGGTGCACACCGAGCGGCGCTTTCCCGCCGGATGCCAGCGGCTCGACGGCGCGGCGGCGGTGGACCTGCTGCGGCAGCGGTACGGCCTGCGCGGCGGCGGACTGGACCGCGACCGCAACGCGGCGCGCTACGCCGCCGGCCTGCTCCGCCAGATGCGTGAGCGGGGAACGGCGACCGATCCGGCGCAACTCAACCGGCTGCTCATCCGGATCGGCCCGGCCGTCACTGTCGACGCCGGTGACCTGTCGTTGCCGGCGCTGGTGGGCGCGACCGCCCGGGCCGGCGCCGCCGAGCCGGTCGCGGTCGCCTTCCCGGTGCTCGCCGAGTGGAACGGTCGCGGGTACGAGGCGGACCCCGAACTCACCCCGGGGTTCCTGGACGCGCTGCGGGCCGACCGGCTGGGGGAATGGGCCGCCGCCCATCCGGCCCGGGTCACCGCCCTGCGGTGACCCGGGCGCCGGATCAGCGGTAGTCGTCCTCGTCGGCGGTGACCACGCGGGCCTGCTCCATGGCGTCCCAGTCGTCGACCTCCAGGCCGCGGTGCGGCTCGCCGTCGCTGTCGTCGGTCACTGTGGTGGCCTGCTCGACCGCGTCGGCCGGCTCGGCCTCCAGATCCCGCTCCTCCGGGGCGAGGTGGTCACTGGGCGCGAAGTCCTCGTCGGGCTGACCCATCGTCCCTCCCTGATCTCCGTGCGGGCATCGTCCCCACCACCGTACGGGCTGGTCCGGGTCGCCGCCCGGCGGCGGGCGGAACGCGGAGTCGGCGATTGTCCCGCTCCCGGCGCGCGGCCGGTGCCAGGATGGTTGCCATGGGCTTTCTGATCCGACTGGCGATCACGGCGGTCGCGTTGTGGATCGCGACGCTGATCGTGCCCGGGGTGGAGGTGAGCGGCCGTAACACCGGCAACAACGTGCTCACCCTGATCGTGGTGGCGCTGGTCTTCGGTGTCGTGAACGCGGTGCTCAAGCCGCTCATCAAGGTGTTCGGCTGTGTGTTCTACCTGCTCACGCTCGGCCTGTTCGCGCTGGTGGTGAACGCGCTGCTGTTCATGCTGACCGACTGGATCGCCGGTCTGCTGAAGCTCCCGTTCCACGTGGACGGGTTCTGGGCCGCCTTCTGGGGCGCCATCGTGGTGGCGGTGGTGAGCTGGCTGATCAGCGTCGTCGTGCCGGACCGGCTGGAGAATCGGTGAGCAGCGCCCGGGCCGGTTGTGCCCCGTGCGCGCTCCTACGGGATACTGCCCGCGGTGGACAGCGCGGTCCGGCGCACCCGTGGACGTGAGCGACCGGAACGGTCGCGCCCATGGAAGACAGCGGCCTGCACGGCCGAGAGCGGTAAGTAAGGAGCGTTCGACATGCCCATCGCTTCCCCTGAGGCTTACGCGGAGATGCTGGACCGGGCCAAGGCCGGCCGGTACGCGTACCCCGCGATCAACGTGACCTCCTCGCAGACGCTGAACGCGGCGCTCAAGGGCTTCGCCGACGCGGAGAGCGACGGCATCATCCAGGTCTCCACCGGCGGCGCGGAGTACTTGTCCGGCCCGTCCGTGAAGGACATGGTGACCGGCGCGGTGGCGTTCGCCGCGTACGCCCACGAGGTCGCCAAGAAGTACCCGGTGAACATCGCGCTGCACACCGACCACTGCCCGAAGGACAAGCTGGACAAGTTCGTCCGGCCGCTGATGGCCATCTCGCAGGAGCGCGTCAAGGCCGGCCAGGAGCCGCTGTTCCAGTCGCACATGTGGGACGGCTCGGCCGTGCCGGTGGCGGAGAACCTGGAGATCGCCGAGCAGCTCCTCACCGAGGCCGCCAAGGGCAAGATCGTCCTGGAGATCGAGGTCGGCGTCGTCGGCGGCGAGGAGGACGGCGTCGAGAACGCCATCAACGACAAGCTCTACACCACCGTCGAGGACGGCCTGGCCATGGTCGACGCGCTCGGCCTGGGCGAGAAGGGCCGCTACATGGCGGCGCTGACCTTCGGCAACGTGCACGGCGTCTACAAGCCGGGCAACGTCAAGCTGCGCCCCGAGGTGCTCAAGCAGATCCAGGACGCGGTCGGCGCCAAGTACGGCAAGGACAAGCCGCTCAGCCTGGTCTTCCACGGCGGCTCCGGCTCGCTGCTCTCGGAGATCCGGGAGGCGCTGGACTACGGCGTGGTGAAGATGAACATCGACACCGACACCCAGTACACCTTCACCCGCCCGGTCGCGGACCACATGTTCCGCAACTACGACGGCGTGCTGAAGGTCGACGGCGAGGTCGGCAACAAGAAGATGTACGACCCGCGCGTCTGGGGCAAGGCCGCCGAGGCCGGCATGGCCGCCCGCGTGGTCGAGGCCTGCGAGCACCTGCGCTCCACCGGCACCACCATGAAGTGACCCTCCGCGTGTAAGGAAGGGCCCCTTGTTAACGCCGTGCGTTAACAAGGGGCCCTTCCTCTACCGGAGGCGTTAAAAAGGGGCCCTTCCTTTCACTGCACCAGCAGGCGGACGGCGTCGCGTACGTCGTCGGTCAGGTGGATCGTGTGCGACAGGTCGCCGAACGGGGACGCGGCGAACAGCGGCCGCAGCAGCGACTCCACCGGCAGCTCGGTGGTCCAGTACGCGCGGTCCAGGAACACGTACGCCCCGCTCGCCCCGTCGGTGCCGTAGAACGTCTTGGTGGCCGCCTGGAACACCTCCTGCACGGTGCCGGCCTTGCCTGGTGCGAACACGATCCCGCCCCGGGCCAGCCGCAGGATCGTGTCCTCCCGGATGGCGTTGGAGAAGTACTTCGCGATCCGGCCCGCGAACAGGTTCGCCGGCTCGTGGCCGTACAGCCAGGTGGGGATGGCCAGCCCGCCGGACCGGGCCCACTCGGTGCCGGGCGCCGACGGACGGGGCGACGGCAGCGACGGGCCGTCCGCGTACCGCTTGCGCACCGCCAGCGCCGCCGCCGTGTACCGCTCGTGGTCGGTGAAGTCCGGCGCGACGGCGAGCGTGTCGATCGCGGCGGACAGCTCCTCGGCCGGCCACGCAGCGAGGAACGCGCCGAGGTTCGCCGCCTCCATCACGCCCGGACCGCCGCCGGTCACCACCAAGCGGTCGGCCCGCGCCAGCTCCCAGCCCAGCACCGCCGCCATCCGGTACGCGACGCTGCCGCGCGGCACCGCGTGCCCGCCCATCACGCCCACCACCGACTGCGGGCCGTGCGCGGCCAGCCACGACCGGGTGGCGTCGGCCAGCGCGTTGTCCACACCGTGGTCGTGCAGTCGCTGCCCGAGCGCCTCGCGTACGTCCGGCAGCGCGCCGCCGTGCGCCCGGAAGTGCGCGTACACCCGGGTGTCGTACATCCCGGCGAACCCGCTCTCGGCGAACCCGGCGGCCAGCTCGTCGGCCGTGTAGAGGTGCGACGGCTGGGTCGGGTAGGGCAGCCCGGAGAACGGCGGGACCACGTTGGCGCCCCGCCGGACCAGGTCCGCGCCCACCTCGCGGCCGGCGAACCGGCAGCCCACGAAGAGCGTGCCGGTGACGTCGACGTGGCGCAGGTCGGGGACCGGGTCGAGGTCGAGGCGGAGGCCCTGCACGGTCAGCCCGGCCAGGGTCCCCCCGGCCAGCCGCTGCTCGAACGCGGTGCGGGTCTCGATCTCGTTGACGTGGGGCGCGTGCGGCTCGATGACGTCCGCGGGTGGTGGGGTCGGCACCCCGTCATCCTGCCTCCGCACGGCAAGTGCCGAAACCGGGGGCGGGAACGACAGGAGCCCGGCGGGCACGCCGCCGGGCTCCTGCGTAACCGGGTCCTGGGGAGGCTCCGGATCTGTATTTGTAGTGCAAGAACCACGTCGGCGGCATGGGCCGCGGGTACGTGTGCTCCCGCCGCAGGCGTGACGAAACCCTCAGCCGTTCAGCCAACCGTACGGGCGAGGCCCCTCGCGTACCCGATGGCGAAGCGGGTTGAATGGGGCGATGCAGAACCTGTTGCCTGAGCCACCGGCCACCCTGCTCCCGGCCCACGAGGAGGCCGACGCCGCGCTGGCGGCGGCGGCCGAGCAGGGCACCGACGAGGCGTACGCCGAGGTCGCGGCCCGCTTCCCGACCTACAGTGCGGCCTGGGCCGCGCTGGCCGGCCGCGCGCTCGCCGCGGGCCAGGTCGTCACGGCGTACGCGTACGCCCGCACCGGCTACCACCGGGGCCTCGACCAGCTGCGCCGCAGCGGCTGGAAGGGCCACGGCCCGGTGCCCTGGTCGCACGCGCCCAACCAGGGCTTCCTGCGCTGCCTCTACGTGCTGTCCCGCGCGGCGGGCGAGATCGGCGAGGCGGACGAGGCGGCCCGGTGCGCCCAGTTCCTCCGTGACTGCGACCCGGCCGCCGGAGACGCGCTCTCCGGCGACTGACCACTGCCGCGACGGCCGGTCCCCACCTGGGTACCGGCCGTCGCGCCCGTCCTACAGCCCTTCCGCCACCGACGCGGCGATCTTCAGCCAGGCGTCCCGGGTGGCGGAGGAGAGCTGCCCGTACCGCAGCGGCTCGCCGGTGTCGATGAGCCGCTCGTACGGCGCCAGCAGCACCGCCCGGGTCCGCGCCGCGAAGTGGGCCTGGATCGCGGGCAGGTCGATCTCCTTGCGCGACGGCGGCATCGACACCACTGTCACCGCCTGCCGGACCAGCCGCTGCCGGCCGCTCTGCTCTAGGTGGTCGAGCATCCGGGCGGCGGTCTCGGCCGAGTCGTTCCGGGCCGACATGGTCACCACGAGCTGGTCGGTGGCGTCCATCGCGGCCTGCCAGTTCTGCGCCCGGACGTTGTTCCCGGTGTCCACGAAGATCAGCTTGTAGAAGCGGCTGACCACCTCGCGGATCTCCGCGAACGCGGCGGCGGTGAGCATCTCGCCGCCGGTCGCCGACTCGTCCGAGGCGAGCACGTCGAACATGCCCTCGCCCTGCGAGCGGACGTACTGCGAGAGGTCACCCACCCGGCCGTGCGGCCCCTGGAACTGCGCCAGGTCGCGCAGCATGTCGCGCACCGTACGGGCGTGGAAGTCCTGCTGCGCCCGCATGCCGAGGGTGCCCTGGGTCTCGTTGTTGTCCCAGGCCAGCACGTATCCGCCGCGCTTCTGGCCGAACGTCATGGCGAGCAGCAGGATCGCCACCGTCTTGCCGGCGCCGCCCTTCGGGTTGACCACAGTCACCTGGCGCAGCCCGCCGAAGTTGCGGCGGACCATCTCGATGTCGCGCTTCACCTCCTGCTCGTGCCGCCCGGGCGCGAGCCGGACCAGCCCGATCTTGTTGACCACCGCGCGTACGCCCATGGTGGCCACCGGGTCGACCGGCCGGGCCTGGCGGCGGCGGGCGAAGTCCTCGGCGGTCGGGGGTACCGCCTGCTGCGGCGTCCAGCCCTGCTCCGGGTACGCCGGCTGCTGTGGTGGCTGGGGCGCGGCCGGGCCGGACACCGGCGGGGCGGGCACGTGCGGTGGAACCGGGGCGCCGGTCTGCGCCGGCCCGGTCTGCGCTGGGCCGTTGTGCGCCGGGCCGTTGGGCGCCGCGACTGCCTGCGTCGGACCGGCCTGCGTCGGACCGGCCTGCGCCGGACTGGCCTGCGCCGGACTGGTCTGGGTCGAGCCGGTCTGGGGCGGGCCGGGCTGTGGCGTCCAGCCGGGCGGCGGGTACCAGCCGGGCTGGCCGGGTTGCGGCTGGTAGCCGGCCTGTGGGTAGCCGGCCTGGGGATAGCCGGCCTGCGGGTAGCCGTTGCCGTAGGGCGACGGCGGCGCCGGCACGCCCGGCGACGGTGGGAACGGCCCGAGACGCGGCGGCTCCGGCGCCGGCTCACCCGTGCCCGGCGACGACGCTCCGGTGACCTGCGCCCGGCCGGTCACCGGGGCGGTGTCGGGCGGCGGGAGCGCAGTGCCGGCGACCGAGGCCCGGCCGGAGACGGCGCCGTCGGCGTGGACGGCCCGCGCCGGGTCGGTGCCGGACCCCGGCGTGTCGCTGTCAGCGGGAACGAGGTCCGGTGCGGAGTCGGCAGTGGCCCGCTGCGGCGGCTGGGCCCACGGAGACACGGCCCGGCCGTTGCCGGCGCCCTCGCCGTCCGCGTCGGCCGATGCCCGCGCGTCGGCCGAGCGCGCCGTTGTCCGCGTGTCCTCCGGGTCGGCTGCCGTCTGCGTGTCAGCCGGGTCCGGCAGTGTCCGCGTGGCGGCCGGGTCGGGAGCGGGCGCGCCCTGCAACGAGGGATATGCGGCGGCCGGATCCGGGCCGGGCGCTGCCTGCGACGCGGGAGGCGTGGCGGCCGTGACCGGTGAGCCCGGCTGGGCCGGCGCCGCGCCGGCAGGCGGCTGGTCGAGCGTGAACGGCAGGTCCAGATCGACCGCGGGCGCCGGTGGCCCCGGGACGTCCGACGTCGACGGCGTGGGGGCGTCGGCCGGCGGAAGCGGCCAGGGCACGGCCGCCCAGGGCGGGGCGGTGACCACGCCGTCGGTCTCCTCCGGCGGCCAGAGCGGCTCGACGTCCCGCTCCGGCACCTGCCCTCGACCCGGCACGTGGGCCCGGTCGTCGTTGTCGTGCACCACGGTTCCTCCCCATTCCTTCCGCCGAGGATAGGCGGTACGGCCAGCGGCGCGAGCCGGACGGGGATCGACCGAGGTCAGCCCGTCCAGACCGCCCAGGCGCCCGGCTCGGTCCACCAGGAGCGCTTGCGGCTCAGCTCGCCCTCGACGCCGTCGTCGAGGAAGGGCACCTTCTCGTCGCGGGGCACCACCGCCACCGCACGTCCCCGCGCCCGCCGTACCTCCAGGCGGACCTTCTTCCGGCCCAACGCCGACCGGGTCACCACTGGTACGGCGACGCCGACCGTCACCCGTCCGTCGGCCGGGTCCGGCCCGCCCAGCAGGTCCACCTCGCCGAGGCGCGCGTACCCGCCCGCGTTGCCGATCGCGCACGCGGTGATCGGCTCGGCGCCGTCACTGAGCACCGTGCCGTCGACCTCGACCCGGGCCCGCCAGTGCAGCGGCCGGCCGGCGTCGTCGGCGGCGCCGAGCAGCGCGCCGTCGAGCGTCACCGAGCCGCCGTCGTTGCGCAGCAGGTCCAGCCGCCGGGCCGTGCCGTCCAGCACCGCCGCGGCCACCCCGGCCGGATCCCGGGGCAGCCCGAGCTGCGCGGCCAGGTCACGCGCCGTCCCGGACCGGGCCGGATCGAGCGGGAGTACGCCGACCGGGGGCAGGTCGGGCACCGTCCGGTTGTCGGCCAGGTCAGCGGGGCGGCGGCTCGGCGGCGGAGCGTACCGGCGCACCAGCCGGCGCAGGACGGCGCGCAACTGACCGTCACTGGCCGTGGCGACGATCAGCCGGGTCTTGCCGTCGGGGTCCGGCCAGGTGAGGCCGTCGGGGCGCGGTGGGCCGTCGAGCCGGGCCAGCACCTCGTCGATCTCGGCGTCCGACCGGGCGGTCACCGTGGTCACCCGGGCACCCCGGGCGGTCAGCTCGTCCGCGCAGGCCAGCACCGGTACGCGCGGCGTCTCGCAGCGCTCCTCGCCGCTCTCGGCGGCGGTGTCGTCCGCGCCGCCGCAGCAGGCGCCGCCGCTGCCGCAGCCACCACCGGGAGCGTCCCGCTCCGAGCCGAGGGTGAGCAGCACCACGTCGTACACGAAGGAGCCTCCTGCTTCTCGACCAACCCCTGCTGGTCCCGCCGTCACTACTTGTTAGCCTGACACCCCGGGCTCGCAGACCGGTCGCCACCTGGCACCCGAGCCTTCTGGAGGCGGAAGAGATGCCAGCGATCGTGCTGCTCGGCGCCCAGTGGGGCGACGAGGGCAAGGGCAAGGTTACCGACCTGCTGGGTGAGCGGGTCGACTACGTCGTGCGCTACTCCGGCGGCAACAACGCAGGCCACACGGTGATCACGCCGGACGGCCAGAAGTACGCGCTGCACCTGATGCCGTCCGGTGCGCTGTCACCGAGCGCGATGATCGTGATCGGCAACGGCGTGGTGGTCGACCCGAAGGTGCTGCTGCAGGAGATCGACGGGCTCGCCGAGCGCGGCGTGGACGTGTCCCGCCTGCGCATCTCCGGCGACGCGCACCTGATCATGCCGCATCACCGGGCGCTGGACCGGGTGGTCGAGCGCTACCTCGGCAGCGCCCGCATCGGCACCACCGGCCGGGGCATCGGCCCCGCGTACGGCGACAAGGTCGCCCGGATGGGCATCCGCCTGCAGGACCTGCTCGACCCGGGCATCCTGCGCAAGAAGCTGGAGCTGGCGCTCCGCGAGAAGAACCAGCTGCTGTTCAAGGTCTACAACCGCAAGGCGATCGACGTCGAGGAGACGGTCGAGGAGTACCTCCAGTACGCCGAGCGGCTGCGCCCGTACATCGCCGAGACCCGGGTGATGCTCTGGGACGCGCTCGACCGCGGCGAGACCGTGCTGCTGGAGGGCGCCCAGGCCACCATGCTCGACATGGACCACGGCACCTACCCGTTCGTCACCTCGTCGAACCCGACCGCCGGCGGGGCGTGCGTGGGCGCGGGCATCCCGCCGACCGCGATCACCAAGGTCATCGCGGTGAGCAAGGCGTACACGACGCGGGTGGGCTCCGGCCCATTCCCGACCGAGCTGTTCGACGACAACGGGCAGCACCTGCGCAAGGTCGGCCACGAGTACGGCACCACCACCGGCCGGGAGCGCCGCTGCGGCTGGTTCGACGCGGTGGTGGCCCGGTACGCGTGCCGCCTCAACGGCGTCACCGACCTCGTGGTCACGAAGCTGGACGTGCTGACCGGTCTGGCGAAGGTGCCGATCTGCGTCGGGTACGAGATCAACGGCGAGCGCTTCGACGACATGCCGATGACGCAGACCGACTTCCACCACGCCACGCCGATCTACGAAGAGCACGACGGCTGGTGGGAGGACATCACCAAGGCGCGCACCGAGGACGAGCTCCCGGAGAACGCGAGGCGCTACATCGCCCGCATCGAGGAGCTGACCGGCACCCGGGTGAGCGTGGTGGGTGTGGGCCCGGGCCGAGAGGAAAACGTCCTCCGCCACCCCCTCCTCCCCTAAACCCGCCCTTTGCACCACTCCGTTGATCATGAAGTTAGCGGCTGTTTCGTAGATCCACATCGCCGCTAACTTCATGATCAACGGGGCGAGGGTGAGGGCGAGGGGGTGGGTTATCCACAGGGTGGGGTGGGTTGTCCACAGGGGCTTCGCGTGGGTGGGGTGCGCGGGGACGCTCGGTGGGTGGAACGGGCTTGGGTGATCCGGCAGATCGCGCGTGACCAGGGCGGCGTTGTCACCCGTGTGCAGGCGCTCCGAGCCGGCTACAGCAGGCACGAGATCGACAATCTCCTGACCTCGCGCCGGTGGCGGCGGCTGGCTCGTGCGACCTACGCCGTCGAGCGCTCCGGCCCCGACTGCGTGGAACGGCGTCGGCGGATCCGGGCGGCGGTCCTGTCGCTGGGCCCGGCGGCGCACGCAGTGCTCGGCACCGCCGCCGAGCTGCACGGGATCGCGGGGCTGCCGAGAACGGGTGCGATTCACGTCGCGCTGCCGGGTCGGGCCGCCCGGCCGGCCCGCGTCAGGGATCCTGCCGTGACGTTGCACCAGTTCGAGCATCCCGAGCAGGCGCTGACGACTGTCGACGGCATTCCGGTGACAATTCCCACGCACACGCTCGCGGGACTCGTCCTTCGGGTGCGCCGCTACTACGCGGTAGCCCTGCTCGACTCGGCGCTCAACCAGGGAGTGATCGACGAGGGTGAGTTCGGCGCCATCCCCGCACTGATCGCGGGCCGGAGGGGTGTGGTGAACGCGCGTCGCCATCTGGCCGAGGCGAACGGCGGCGCCCAGTCTCCGCTGGAGACGCGTACCCGGTTGCGGTGCGTCGACGGCGGCGTTCCGCCCGACGCGCTCCAGATCGAGGTGCGCGACGCCGATGGTTACCTGCTCGGCATCGGTGACATGGGCTGGCGGGCGGCCCGGGTGATCGCCGAGGCGGACGGGAGAGATCCGCACTCCACGCCCGGTGCGCTCTTCGACGACCGGCAGCGGCAGAACCGCCTGACCAACGCCGGCTGGACCGTCCTCAGATTCACCTGGCCCGACACCCTCCGCCCCGACTACATCCCCCAGGTCGTCCGCGCGGCACTGGCCGCGAGGAGCGGGGATCGATCATGAAGTTGACGGCGATTTCGATCTCACATCCTGCCGCCAACTTCATGATCAACGGGGTGGGGTGGGGTGGTCAGTAGGATGCGGGGTCGTGCGCGTACTTCTTGTGGGTGGTGGTGGGCGGGAGCACGCTCTCGCGCTCGGACTCGCCGGGGATCCGGCTGTCGAGGCGCTCGTCGCAGCGCCGGGGAATCCGGGGATCGGCGAGGTCGCCTCGCTTCGGGAGGTGACACCCACCGACCCGGCGGCCGTGGCGGCCCTCGCCGTCGAGGTCGCGGCGGACCTGGTGGTCATCGGCCCGGAGGCGCCGCTGGTGGCGGGCGTCGCCGACGCGGTACGCGCCAAGGGCATCGCGGTGTTCGGCCCGAGCGCCGAGGCGGCCCGGCTGGAGGGCTCGAAGACGTTCGCGAAGGACGTGATGACGGCTGCCGGTGTCCCGACCGCGCGCGCGTACACCTGCGAGGACGCGGCTGCGGTGGCGCGGGCGCTGGACGAGTTCGGCGCGCCGTACGTGGTGAAGGACGACGGGCTGGCCGCCGGCAAGGGCGTCGTGGTCACCGACGACCGGGCCGCCGCCGAGCGGCACGCCGCGGAGTGCGGCCGGGTGGTGATCGAGGAGTACCTGTCCGGTCCCGAGGTCTCCCTGTTCGTGGTGACCGACGGTGAAGCGGCGGTGCCGCTGCTGCCCGCGCAGGACTTCAAGCGCGTCGGCGACGGCGACACCGGCCCGAACACGGGCGGGATGGGCGCGTACGCGCCGCTGCCGTGGGCCCCGCCGAACCTGGTGGACGACGTGATGCGCGACGTGGTGCACCCGACGCTCGCGGAGCTGCGCGACCGGGGCACCCCGTTCGCCGGCCTGCTCTACGTGGGCCTGGCGATCACCCCGTCCGGGCCGCGCGTGATCGAGTTCAACGCGCGCTTCGGCGACCCGGAGACCCAGGTGGTGCTCGCCCTGCTGGAGACGCCGCTGGGTGGGCTGCTGCACGCCGCCGCCACCGGCACGCTCGGCGCGCACCCGCCGCTGCGGTGGCGCGACGGCGCGGCGGTGACAGTCGTGGTGGCGGCCGAGGGCTACCCGGCGGGCCCGCGTACCGGTGACGTGATCACCGGCGCGGACCGCGCCGGGATCATCCACGCCGGGACCCGCCGCGACGCCGACGGCACGTTGCGCTCCGCGGGCGGCCGGGTCCTCTGCGGTACGGCGACCGGCCCGGACCTGGCCGCCGCGCGCGACGCCGCCTACGAGTTGGTACGCGAGGTCGAGCTGGCCGGCTCCCACCACCGCACCGACATCGCGGCGGGTGCGGTGGAGGGCCGGATCACGATTCCCGGCTGACGGACGGCGCCCGGCGGCGGGACCGGTTCGCGGGGTGCCGTCCGTCAGTCGAAGTAGCGGCGCAACTCCCGGCTCAGCACCTTGCCGGTGGCGTTGCGCGGCAGGTACTTGACGAACACCACGTCCCGCGGCACGGAGAAGCGGGCCAGGTAGCGCCGGACGTACTCGCGGACCGCCTCCGGGTCGAGCGTCTCGCCCGGCCGCAGCGCCAGGAACGCGGCCAGCCGCTGGCCGTAGTCGGGGTCCGGTACGCCGATCACCGCGACCTCGCGGACCTGCGGCAGCCGGGCGATCAGGTCCTCCACCTCGGACGGGAACACGTTCTCGCCGCCGGAGACGATCATGTCGTCCGCCCGGCCGTCCACGAAGAGCAGGCCGTCGGCGTCGAGCCGGCCGAGGTCGCCGGTGTCCAGCAGGCCGTCGCGGCTCTCCCGCCCGACGCCCGAGGTGTAGCCCTCGAAGAGCATCTCGTTGCCCACGAAGATCCGCCCGACCTCGCCGTCCCGGACGGGGCGGCCGTTCTCGTCCAGGATCGCCAGCCGGGTGCCGTGCGGCGGCCGGCCCGCGGTGGTGGGCGCGGCGCGCAGTTCGCGTGGGCCGGCGATGGAGGCCCAGGAGACCTCGGTCGAGCCGTAGAGGTTGTACAGCACGTCGCCGTAGCGGTCCATGAAGGCGGTGGCCAGGTTGCCGGGCAGGGCGGATCCGCTGACCGCGACCACCTTGAGCGGGGGCCGGGGCAGCGGCGGCTCGACCTCCATGAGTCGTTGCAGCATCACCGGTACGGCGAACATCGCGTCGCACCGCTGGGCGACGAGCGCGGTCAGCGTGGCGGCGGGGTCGAATCGGCGGTGCAGCACGACTGTGGCGCGCAGCGCGAACGAGACCTGGAGGGCGGCGTACCCCCAGGTGTGGAAGATCGGCGCGGCGATCATGGTGGTGTTCCGCGCGTGCAGCGGGATGCGGTCGATGATGGACACCAGCGGGCCGAAGCCGTGCGGGGTGGGGCGGCGGGCGCCCTTGGGCGCGCCGGTGGTGCCGGAGGTCAGCACTATGGTGCGGCCGTCCCGCTCGGGCGGCTGGAGTTGTTCGCCGGGGACCGCGGCGGCGATCAGCTCCTCGTGCCGCCGTTCGTCGACCCGGTGCACCTCGGCGGGGAGGGCGAGGACGCGCTCGGTGAACTCGCCGTCGTGGACCAGGACGCGCAGGCCCTGTTCCTCGGCCACGGTGCCCAGCTGAGCCGCGGACAGGCCGGTGTTTACCAGGACGGCGTCCGCGCCGAGGAGCATCGCGGCGACTATCGCCTCGATCAGGCCGTGGTGGTTGCGGCAGAGCACGCCGACCCGGTCGCCGGCCTGGACGTCGAGGTGGGACCGGAGGGAGCGGGCCAGCCGTTCGGAGCGCTCCAGCAGTTCCTGGTACGTCATGGTGGCGCCGCGCTCGTCGACCACCGCGACGCGGCCGGGGTCGCGGGCGGCGGCCTGGCGCAGCTCCCCGGCGAGGCTCCAGCCCCACCGGCGCAGCGCGTTGAGCTGCGAGACGACCCGGATCGGGCGGCCCGGGGTGAGCAGTCCACGGCGGGTCAGCGTGGCGGCGATGAACGGCAGGTCCAAGGCGCAACTCCTTCGCGTTCGTGGTTCGTCGACCAGGCTCCGGACGGGTCGGCCGTCCGGTTTTGCGTGATCTTGCGCCCGATCGCGGGTCGGGTCGGCC
Source organism: Micromonospora sp. C41 (assembly GCF_018070485.1). Lineage (NCBI taxonomy): Bacteria > Bacillati > Actinomycetota > Actinomycetes > Micromonosporales > Micromonosporaceae > Micromonospora > Micromonospora sp. C41. The sequence continues at coordinate 93,842 of NZ_JAGPXP010000016.1, forward strand.
AGGCGGGGGCGCCCGGCCCGCGACGGCGCTGCCTGTCGTCACGGGCCGGGCGGCGTGCCGCCGGCGGTCAGCGGATCTGCATGCCGGAGATGGCCCGGGAGATGACCAGCCGCTGGATTTCGGAGGTGCCCTCGAAGATGGTGTAGATCTTGGCGTCGCGGTACCACCGCTCGACCGGGTGGTCGCGCAGGAAGCCCGCGCCGCCGAGGAGCTGGACCGCCTTGTCGGTCACCGAGACGGCCACCTCGCCGGCCTTGAGCTTGGACATCGAGCCTTCGCCGGCGGCGAACGGCCGGTTGTTGCGGCCCATCCAGGAGGCGCGCCAGACCAGGAGCCGGGCGGCGTCGATCTCCATCTTCATGTCGGCGAGCGCGAACGCGACCGCCTGGTTGGTGATGATCGGCCGTCCGAACTGGACCCGTTCCTTGGCGTAGTCCAGGGCGTACTCGTAGGCGGCGCGGGCCACGCCGAGCGCCTGCGCGCCGACTGTCGGACGGGACAGCTCGAACGTGCGCATCGCCGCCTGGCCGGAGGCGCGCTGCCCGGACCGGGCGCGGGCCAGACGCTCGTCGAGCGCGTCCTTGCCGCCGAGCAGGCAGCGGCCCGGCACCCGGACGTCGTCGAGGAAGACGTCCGCGGTGTGCGAGGCGCGCAGCCCGAGCTTGCGCAGCTTGCGGGTGGCGGTCAGACCGGAGGTGCCCGGGGGTACGACGAACGCGGCCTGCCCGCGCGAGCCCAGCTCGGGGTCGATCGAGGCGGTGACCACGTGCACGCCGGCGATGCCGCCGTTCGTGGCGTACGCCTTCTGCCCGTTGAGCACCCACTCGTCGGTGGCCTCGTCGTAGACGGCGCGGGTACGCATCGATCCGACGTCGGAGCCGGCTTCCGGCTCGCTCGTGCAGAACGCGGCGACGGCCGGGGAGTCGACGTCGCCGAAGCACTGCGGCACCCATTCGACGAGCTGGTCGGGGGTGCCGGCGCCGTAGATCGCGGCGACCGCGAGCGAGGTGCCGAAGATGCTCAGGCCGATGCCGGCGTCACCCCAGAAGAGTTCCTCGCTGGCGATCGGCAGGGAGAGGCCGGTGGGGTCGGCCCAGCAGGTGGCGAGGAACTCGAAGCCGTACAGGCCGACCTTCGCCGCCTCCTGGATGATCGGCCACGGGGTCTCCTCCCGGGCGTCCCACTCGGCCGCGGCCGGGCGCACGACCTCGGCTGCGAAGCCGTGCACCCAGTCGCGTAGATCCCGCTGTTCCTCGTTCAGGTCGAGCGAGAACTCGGCCATGTCAGGCCTTGGGGATGTCGAACAGGTTGGCGATGTTGGCAGCCAGGCCCAGGTCGCCCTTGGCCTTCAGCTTGCCGGTCATGAACATCATCACCGGGTTGGCGCCACCGGAGACGATCTTCAGGAACTCGACCGGGCCCATGGTGAGGCTCAGCTTCGGGTCGCGGGTGGCGGTCTCCGAGACGGTGCAGGCGCCGTTCTCGATGACGATCTCGTACGTGTCGGTGCCACCGTCCGGGCGGCCGGTGATGTTCCAGTGGATGACCGCGTTGGTGGCACCGGCGCGGTCGGCGCGGAACAGCGTGGGCATCCGGTTGAAGACCTCGCTGAGGATCTTGCCGCGCGACTCGCCGGACATGATCTCGGCGATCTTGGCGTCCGGCGTGGACTTGACCAGCTGCGCGAACTCCTTGGGGCCGACGTTCGCGAAGTTGGCCGGGTCGAAGTCAGTCATCAGGAAATGCACCTCTCGGGCGGGGCCAGCTTGGTTACTCTGGCGTAACCCTACGCACGGGTAGGTATGCTCGCAAGAGTGTCCAGCACGCCGACCTTCAAGCGCCTCCCCCGAGCCGTACGCGAGCAGCAGATGCTCGACGCGGCGGTGAAGGTGTTCTCCCGCCGCGGCTTCCACGCCGCCAGCATGGACGAGATCGCCGACGACGCCGGCATCTCCAAACCGATGGTCTACGCCTACCTCGGCACCAAGGAAGAACTCTTCATCGCCTGCCTGCACCGCGAGAGCACCCGGATGATGGAGGCCATCGCCGGCGCCGCCGCCCCCGACCTGCCCGCCGACGAGCGGCTCTGGCGCGGGCTGCGCGCGTTCTTCGGCTTCGTCGGCGCGCACCGGGACGGCTGGGCCGTGCTCTACCGGCAGGCCCGCGGCTCGCAGCCGTTCGCCGCCGAACTCGCCGCCATGCGGGGACGGCTGGTCGAGGTGGTGGCCGGGATGCTCGACCACGCGCTGCGCGCCGCCGGACGGGAGGTCGGTGCCACCGACCTGGAGGTGGTCTCGTACGCGCTCGTCGGCGCCTCCGAGTCGCTCGCCGACTGGCTTGCCGACCACCCGGAGGCCGATGCCGGCAAGACCGCGACCCGGATGATGAACGTGGCCTGGCTCGGCGCCGACCAACTGTTGCGCGGCGCCACCTGGCACCCCGGCGCTGTGTAAGGAAGGGCCCCCTCTTAACGCCTCCGGTAGTGGAAGGGCCCCTTTTTAACAGTCGCGGCGCGCGGCGGCTCGCCGGTGTGCCCGCCGCCGGCCCCAGCGGGCGGCCTCGAACAGCCCGGTGACCGCGAGCGAGATGGCGACCCCGGCGAGGAGCCCGGAGACGGGGTTGTGCTCGAACGCCAGGCCGCCGAAGTAGCCGAGCAGCGTGCAGTAGATCCCCCAGGTCGCGCAGGCCAGCGCGTCGTACAGCAGGAACATCCGCACCGGATAGCGGACCGCACCCATGGTCAGCGTGACGGCGGTGCGGCCGCCGGGAACGTACCGGGCGGTGGTCAGGATCATCCCGCCGCGCCTGTCGACGGCCCGGCGGGCCCACTCGGAGCCGGCCCGCCGCCTGCTGTCCGCCGGGAAGCGGGCCAGCCGGTGCGCGCCGCCGCCGCGCCCGATCGCGTAGGAGACGTGATCGCCGACGAGCGCGCCGAACGCGGCGGTCACGATCACCAGCGCCAGGTCCGGCTCGCCGCCCGCCGCGAAGACCCCGGCGGTGATCACCACGGTCTCGCCGGGCACCGCCGGGAAGAACGCGTCGACGGCGGTGACCGCGATGATCACCAGGTACGCCCACGGTGAGGTCACCGTGTGGTGCAGCAGGTCGAGCGCGTCCCCCATGCACCCATGCTCGGTGGTGCGGTGTTAAGCAGGGGCCCTTCCCATACAAAAGGCGTTAACAAGGGGCCCTTCCTTCTCCTCGGCCGTGGGTCCGCGCGACGTGAGCACCACCGGCGCCCCCAGCGCCTCCGAGACCGCCCCCGCCCAGTCGGCGGGCGCCGAGTCCAGCACCGGCCGGGCCCGCAGCAGCCGCTGCGTGAGCGCCGCCTGCCGGTCCAGGTCACCGGCCGGGCCGGGGACGAGCCGGTCCAGGCCCTCGTACCGGCGGCAGATCCGCAGCTCGGACCCGGCCAGGTCGAGGTGGGTCAGCGCCAGCCCGTCCACCCCACCGGCGACCTCCAGCGCGTACCGGTGGGCGACCGCGTCGAAGTGCCCGAACCGGAACCGGCCCTGCCAGGGGTTCGTCCCGTTGTGCCGGTCGCGGAACGGCAGCGCCGCGTCCTCGGTGACCAGCGGCCCGGGACCGTGCCGCGTGGTGGTCGTGCGCAGCACGCCGAGCCGCTGCGCGGTACCGGCCATCCCCGCCTCCCCGAGCAGCGTCTCGGCGTTGGCGAACGTCGTGGTGCTCCACGTCGTGTACGGGTGGAAGCCGTGCCACTCGTCCAGCAGCACCCCCTGCGCGCCCTCGAACACGCAGGTGCCCTCGCGCAACGCGGATGCCAGCCAGGTCCGGTCGACGATCGCCACCCGGCGCGCGAAGGCCGCGTACGCGGGCAGGCAGTCCTGGACCGGCGGCGCGTCCAGCGGGCCCAGCTCGGCGGTGAGCCGGTCCCGCAGCGCGGTCAGCCGCCGGCGCAGCACCGCCGGGCGGCGGCAGTCCGCCACCCGGGGTGCCTCGTCGGGGTGGGCGAGGCCGTACGCGACCGCCTCGCCCACCCCGAGCCCGCAGGAGCCGTGCCGGTCGGCTCCCCGGGCGATCTCCCGGGCGCGGTTGGCGGCCCGGTGGTACGGGGTGGCGAGCAGCGCCTCCCCGTCCACAGTCAGACGGTCGAGCGCGTCTGGAACGCCGACCGACGCGAGGTGGTCGGCCTCGGCGGCGAGCGCCAGCGGGTCCACCACCACGTGCCGCGCCAGGTGCGTCCGTACGCCCGGACGGAACGTCCCGGCGCCGAACTGCGCGAACGTGTGGTGCCGCCCGTCGCGCAGGACGACGTTGTGCGCCGCCTGCGCGCCCCCGTTGAACCGGATCACCGTGTGCACCTGCCGGGTGGCGCAGAGCAGGTCCACCACTGTGCCCTTGCCGGCGTCGCCGTAGCCGAGGTCGACCACCATCACGTGGTTCACAGCCGGGTGACCCCGCTTCCGCCGTCGGCCGGGCTGAACGGCAGCGTCGCCACCGCGCGGCGGCCGGAGCCGAGCCGGGCGAGCGCCTTCGAGACGGTCCGGGTGGCGGTGGAGCCGGCGCGGTCCAGGTCGCGCAGCCCGGCGTCCAGGTCGATGGCCTGCTCGCCGAGCCCGACGGTGAGCGCGATCGTCTCGCAGACCGCGTCCAGGTCGTCCAGCTCGACCGCGTTCTGCCCGAGCAGGCCGCGCCAGAAGTCCAGCACCTTGCGGTTGCCCGCGTAGTGGCTGCCGGCGGGCAGCAGGTAGTAGGTGTCCCAGCGCGCGGTCACCTCGTCCACGATCTGCCGGACCGGCACGTCCTCGCTCAGGTCGTCGCCGATCAGCCGGGCCACCTCCGCGCGCTTCACCCCCGCGTACGCCAGCTCGTCGCCGATGATGAACAGGTAGCCGCGCCGGCCGCGCTTGTCCCAGCTGTCGGTGGCCGTGTGCCGGGCCATGAAGTACAGCGCCAGCTCGTACGACTCCATCATCTGGCCGCCTCCGCCGCCCTCCAGCACGATCCGGCCGAGGTCGTCGTCCATCCGGTTGTCGGACTCGAACTGCCCGATCTGCAACGGCACCCGGTCGCAGGTGGCGTCGCCGATCGCGCCGAACATGACCTGCGGGTCGCTCGCGTACCCCTGGCGCAGCAGCAGGCCGAGCAGCTGCGGCAGCTTGCTCTGCAGCACCCGGGGCACGTGCCCCATCGAGCCGGTGACGTCGAACAGTACGGCGATCGGCGTCGACTGCGGGTGCTCGGCGGAGTCGCGGCTCTCCCGCAGCGCGTCGCGCGGGTCGAGCGCCGGGTGCACCTTGCGCGCGCCGCTGTCGCTGTACGAGAACGCGCTCTTGCCGGTGCGGCGCCGGTAGCGGTCGGCGGCGTCGTACACGTCGGTGGACCAGATTCCACTGCCCATGGCAGCCTCCCTACGGGTTGAGGGTGAAGGGTCGGAAGGTGCGCGGCCCGTACAGCCGGTGCAGCACCTCGTCCAGTTCGCGCAGCAGCCGCCAGGCGTCGTCGGGCCGGGTGGCGAGCGCGGCGCCCTGGCAGCCGTCGGCGAAGGCGCGCAGCTCGCGGGGCGCGCGGTCGCCCATCAGCCAGGTCATGCAGCGGGCGGCCAGCGCGATGTCGGTGCCGGGGCCGCACTGCCGCTTCGCGGCGACCTCCGGCGGATACCAGTCCTCGTGGCCGGGCACCAGCGCCGGCACGAGCCCGCCCGGCTCGGCCGAGAAGCACCAGTCGACGAGCACCAGGCCGTGCGCGTCCGGCTCGATCAGCACGTGCCGGGGCAGCACCGCGCCGTGCACCACGCCCGCGCGGTGGGCCAGGCCGAGCGCCACGAGCAGCCGCCGCCACATCCAGGCCGCGTCGCGCGGGTCCAGCCCGTCCGGGTACGCGCGGCGCACGTCGTCCAGGCTGCGCAGCCCGGGTACGGTCACCAGCTCGTTGACCTGCCGCTGCACGCCGGTCGACGGGTCACGCGCCGGGTAGGAGTCGACGAGCTTCGGCACGTACGCGAGGTGTTTGGCGTCGCCGCGCTCGGCGATGCGGCGCAACGCGCGCGCCTCGCGGGCCATCAGGTCGTTGTCGCCGGGGTGCCGGGCCACCTTGGCCAGGTGATAAGAAGGGGCCCCTCCTCTACCGGAGGCGTTAACAGGGGGCCCTTCCTTGCGTTCGTGCAGGGTGGCGACGTCGCCGGTGTACGCGGGGGCCGGGGTGCGCCAGCGGGTGGTGACGGTGACGAGTGCTTCGGCGGCGGCGGCGCGTACGCCGGGGTCGGCCGCGCCCAGCCGGTCGGGGTGCAGCGCGCCGACCAGCTCGCGGTAGCGGCGGGCCGGCTCGTCGGCGCCGAACAGGTCGGCGTCGGTACGCGCGGCAGTGACCAGCCGGATCGCCTCTTCGGTCCTCACCGCACCGTCTCCTCCCGGGCGGGGCGCAGCAGCGCCGGGTGCAGCAGCCGGGCGTCTCCGGCGCGGTAGAGCTTGGCCCGGGGGCCGCCGCGCGCGCCGCCGCGCGCGCCGCCGCGCTCGGTGCTGGCGCCGGTGCTCTCCACGAAGCCGGGCACCGAGAGCACCTTGCGGTGGAAGTTGCCGGCGTGCAGCGGGTGCCCCCAGACCGTCTCGTAGACCTCCCGCAGCTCGGTGATCGTGAACTCGGGGGCGAGGAAGCGGGTGGCCAGCGGCGTGTACTCCAGCTTGGAACGGGCGCGCTCCAAGCCGTCGTCGATGATCCGGCCGTGGTCGAAGGCGAGCTGCCGGCTGGTCAGCGCGGTGACCGGCAGCCAGATCGCCTCGTCGGCGTCGGTGTCGGCGACCGGGTCGGGCAGGTCGGGGGCGAACGCCAGGTGCGCGACCGAGACCACCCGCATGCGCGGGTCGCGGTCCGGGGCGCCGTAGCTGCCGAGCTGTTCCAGGTGCACCCGGCGCAGCCGCTCGCCGCCGAGGCCGGTCTCCTCGGCCAGTTCGCGCCGGGCGCCGGCGGTCAGGTCCTCGTCCGGCTGGACGAAGCCGCCGGGCAGCGCCCAGTGCCCCGCGAAGGGCGGCGCGCCGCGGCGGATCAGCAGCAGGTGCAGCGCGCCCTCGCGGATGGTCAGCGCGACCACGTCGACGGTGACCGCGACCGCCGGGTAGTCCCGCGGGTCGTACCCGGCGAGGAAGTCCTGCTCGTTCACGGTCACTCACTCTCTCAGGTTGAGAACAACTCACTCTGAGAACAACTTAGCGCCGAAAAGAGGGGACGGCAAGTCCCCTCTTTTCCTCAGCGCACCGAACCGGTCAGGTGCGGCCTCCCGTCCCGGGCGCTGTGCAGCGCGAAGTCCCAGCCCGCGCCGTTCGGCGAGGCGCTGAACGCCACCGTCGACGGCAGCGGCACCGGCAGCTTGAACGCCACGTCCACCGTGTACGCCTCCGGTAGCCGGGGTTCCAGCGCGGCCAGGCATCGGGCCTTGCTCCACATGCCGTGCGCGATCGGGCGCGGGAAACCGAACAGCCGCGCGCCCAGCTTCGAGGTGTGGATCGGGTTGTGGTCGCCGGAGACGCGCGCGTAATCAGTACCCACGCGGGGCGTCACCCGCCACCGCGCCGAGGCGGCCGGCGGCGCCGGGCGGTCACCCCGGTCGCGCCGCGGGCCGCCGCCGGACGCACGCTCCTTCCCGAGGTACGTGGACACGCCGCGCCACACCTCCTCGCCGCCGATCGAGCCGACCAGCACCACGTCGAGCTGGCGGCCGCGCTCGTGCGGGCGCAGGTTCTCCGCGTACGTGTGGAAGTCGACGCGCTCGCCGACCTCGACCGGGCGGTGCACGGTGATCCGGTTGGCCACGTGCACCACGCCGGTGAGCGGGATCGGGAAGCCGGGGCTCGTCATCAGCCGCAGCGACAGCGGGAACCCGAGCACGTGCAGGTACGTCGCCGGCAGCCGGTCGGTCAGCCGGAACCCGCACACCCGGTCATAGTCCGCCAGGTGCCGCTGATCCACAGAGACCCCGCCAACGGCGAGTTCCAGCCCCGGCACGTCAGCCCCGCGCCGCCCCCCAACCCCCGGAACGACCCCGAGTAGCGCCCGCCGATAAAGCGCCCCACTGGCAGGCAGCCCGTCCAACTCCACCCGCCGCCGCCCCACCGCTCCTTCACCCCGTCGATCATGAGGTTGGCTGCCTTGTTGATCTCCAGAAGTGCCGTCAACTTCATGATCGTCGGAGGTGGGGCGGGCGGCGGCGTTGGTGCGGGCCAGGGCGGCGGCTCGGGCGGCCGTGAGGTCGCGGGTGGGGCCCTCGATCAGGTCGTGCAGGGTCAGGTCGTCGTCCTCGTGGTCACGGGGTGCCATCACGCCCCCAGGAGGCTCTGGCCGCAGACCCGGACCACGTTGCCGCTGACCGCGCCGCTCGCCGGCCAGGAGAGCCAGCCGATCGTCTCGGCCACGTCCACCGGCAGGCCGCCCTGGGCCATGCTGTTCATCCGCCGTCCCGCCTCGCGGATCGTCAACGGGATACGCGCGGTCAGCCGCGTCTCGATGAAGCCCGGCGCCACCGCGTTCAGGCTGATCCCGCGCTCGCGCAGCACCGGGGAGAGCGAGTCGACCAGGCCGATCACGCCGGCCTTGCTGGTCGCGTAGTTGGTCTGCCCCCGGTTGCCGGCGATCCCGGCGATCGACGAGACCGAGACGATCCGGCCGCCGGCCGGGATCAGGTCGCGTTCCAGCAGTACGTCGTTGATCCGCTCCTGGCTGGACAGGTTCACGTCGATCACCGAGTCCCACCGGTCGGCGTCCATCCGGCCCAGCGTCTTGTCCCGGGTGATGCCCGCGTTGTGCACCACCACGTCGACCCGCCCGTGCCGGGACGCCAGGTGCTCCGCCAGCCGGGTCGGCGCATCCGGCGCGGTCAGGTCGAGCTGCACCGCGCTGCCGCCGATGTCGTTGGCGACGGCGGCCAGCTCGTCCCCGGCCGCGGGGATGTCCAGCGCCACCACCTGGGCGCCGTCGCGGGCCAGCACCTTCGCCAGCGCCGCGCCGATGCCCCGGGCCGCGCCGGTCACCAGCACCACCTGCCCGTCGAGCGGCCGGTCCCAGTCGGCCGGCGCGACGGCGGTGCCGGCGCCGACCCGGATCACCTGGCCCGAGACGTACGCGGACCGGCCGGAGAGCAGGAACCGGAGCGTGGACTCCAGGCTCACCGGGGTACCGGCGTCACCCTCGCGTGTCACGTAGACCAGTTGGGCCGTGACGCCCCGGCCGAACTCCTTGCCGATGCTGCGGGTCAGGCCCTCCAGCGCGCGCTGGGCGGTAGCCTCCCGGGGGGAGCCGCACTCGGCCGGCGGCGTGCCCAGCACGATCACCCGGCCGCTCGGCACCAGCGAGCGGGCCTGCGGGTGGAAGAAGTCGTAGAGCTGGCGCAGCCCGGTGGAGTCGGTGACGCCGCTGGCGTCGTACACCAGGGCCGCGAAGCGGCGGTCGGCGTCGTGGGCGGCGACCGGATCGGCCAGCTCGACCCCGGCGGCGGTCAGGATCTTGCCGGTCGGCTCGGCGATCCGGCCGCCGGTCGAGGAGCCGAGCAGGACCGGCCCGGGAACGAGCGGGTCGCCCGGCGTGTGCCGGCGCAGTCGAGGCGGATCGGGCAGCCCGAGGCGCTTGACCAGCGCGCGACCGGCCCCCGTCTGGACGAAGCTCGCGTACCTGTCGGTCATAGGCGTAGCCTACTGGCGAGTAGGGTTCGGGCAACAGTTTCGAGGGAGGCCGATCGTGCAGAGTGTCCGGCGGGTCGCGGTCATCGGGGGCAACCGCATCCCCTTCGCCCGGTCCAACTCGCGCTACGCGCACGCGTCGAACGCCGACATGCTCGGCGCGGCGCTCGACGGGCTGGTCGCCCGGTTCGGGCTGGCCGGCGAGCGGGTCGGCGAAGTGGTGGCCGGCGCGGTGCTCAAGCACTCCCGCGACTTCAACCTCACCCGTGAGGTGGTGCTCGGCTCCCGGCTCGACCCGCACACCCCCGCGTACGACATCCAGCAGGCCTGCGGCACCGGCCTGGAGGCCGCCATCCTGGTCGCCAACAAGATCGCCCTCGGGCAGATCGAGGTCGGCATCGCCGGTGGCGTCGACACCACCTCGGACGCGCCACTCGCCGTCAACGAGGACATGCGGCGCACCCTGCTCCAGCTCAACTCCGCCCGTACGCTCGGCGAACGGCTCAAGATCGCGGCGAAGCTGCGCCCGCACCAGCCGTTCAAGCCGGAGATCCCGCGCAACGCCGAGCCGCGTACCGGACTGTCCATGGGTGAGCACGCGGCCCGGACGGCGCTGCGCTGGAACGTCGACCGGACCACGCAGGACGAACTCGCGCTGCGCTCGCACCAGCGGCTCGCCGCCGCGTACGACAAGGGGTTCTTCGACGACCTGATGACCCCCTACCTGGGGCTGACCCGCGACCAGAACCTGCGCCCGGACACCAGCCTGGAGAAGCTCGGCTCGCTCAAGCCGGTCTTCGGCGCCTCCGGCGCGGACGCCGAGCGGGCCACCATGACCGCCGGCAACTCCTCGCCGCTCACCGACGGCGCGTCGACCGTCCTGCTCGCGTCCGAGGAGTGGGCCAAGGCGCACAACCTGCCGGTGCTCGCCTGGTTCTCCTGGTCCGAGACCGCCGCCGTCGACTTCGTGCACGGCGACGAGGGGCTGCTGATGGCCCCCACGTACGCGGTGCCCCGGATGCTGGCCCGGGCCGGGCTCAGCCTCCAGGACTTCGACTTCTACGAGATCCACGAGGCGTTCGCCTCCCAGGTGCTGGCCACCCTCGCCGCCTGGGAGTCGCCGGAGTTCTGCAAGGAGCGCCTCGGCCTGGACGCGCCGCTCGGCTCGATCGACCGGGAGAAGCTGAACGTCAACGGCTCCTCGCTGGCGGCCGGCCACCCGTTCGCCGCCACCGGCGGCCGGATCGTCGCCACGCTCGCCAAGCTGCTTGATCAGAAGGGGAGCGGGCGCGGCCTGATCTCCATCTGCGCGGCCGGTGGGCAGGGCGTGACAGCCATCCTGGAGCGCTGACAGCCTCCGGCAGGGCTGCGGTCCCGGCCGCAGCCCTGCTCCACGTTCCCGTCGGCGCCCGGAGCAACCCGAGGGCGGCTCGGCCGCGTCACCTGGGCATGAGGCGTACGAGAGGCTCCGGGACGTGAACCGGGCCGAGGAAGACGAGTACCGGCAGTTCGTCACCGCCCGGCTGGAGTCGTTGCGCCGCACCGCGTACCTCCTCTGCCGCGAGTGGCACACCGCCGACGACCTGGTCTCCATCACGATCGGCAAGCTCTACCGGCACTGGCGCCGGGTCCGCGCGGCGGAGAACATCGACGCGTACGTGCGCGGAATGCTCACAAACGCCTGGCTGGACGAGCGGCGGCGGCCCTGGCGGCGCGAGCACAGCACCGACACGGTGCCGGAGACCGCCGACATGATCCTGCCGGAGCCCACGCTCGCCGAACGCGACATGCTGCTCGCCCTGCTCGGCCAGCTGCCGCCCCGACGACGCGCCGTGCTGGTGCTGCGCTACTACTGCGACCTGTCGGTGGAGGAGACCGCCGACGTCATGGGTATCAGTACCGGCACTGTGAAGAGCCAGTCCGCACGCGGCCTGGAGGCGTTGCGCCTGCTGCTGGGCGGCATCCCGTCGACCCGAGGGGAGCTGTCATGACGTACCGACAGTTGTTCGACGACCTGATCGGCGAGCCGCCGATCTCCACGGTGGATGTCGACCGGGTGATCAGCGGACAGCGCCGGGCCCGGCGGCTGCGAATCGGGGGCGGCATGACGGCTGTCGCCGCGGTGGTGGCGGCAGTGCTGGTCGGCACCACGACGCTCATCGGCAAGCCGCACGCCCAGCCGGCCAAGCCGGCACCGGCCGTCACGACGATTCCCGGCAGCGATCAGGACCTGGACCGGATCGACGCCGCGGTGATCGCGGCGTTGACCCGCGCGGTGCCGCGCCTGGCCTGGGCGGTCAAGGACGGGCCGGTGATCGACACCCCCGCGTGGGCTTCCAACGTGATGGGCCCCGGCTCCCTCGGTTACCGGGGAAACGGCAGCTTCCGGGCGGACGGGGTGGACCTGGTCGCGAGCCTGCAGATCACTCCTGACGGCGCGAAGAGCTGGCAGGCCGAGGCGGCTCGCGGATGTTCCAAGAACGCCGTCGAGTGCGGCGAGCAGACGGGTCCGGACGGCGAGAAGATCAGGTACCACCGGTCGGTCTGGGAGCAGGAGGTACCTCCGCAGCTCCGGGATCAGATGTCGAGCCGGACAGAGAGCGCTGGCGTGACAGCACTGCGTCGGGACGGCACGTTTCTGAACCTGAGCCTCAGGACCGTCACCGCCGAGGACAAGCTTCCGGTCGCCGTCGGGCAGCTGATCCCGGTCGTGGTCGACCGGGCCGTCGCCCTCGCGCCGGAGCCGTCCCCCACACCGGCGGCCACGTCCACCGTCACCACTGTCGCGGGCACCGCCGCGGACGCGGCGCGTCTCGAGGCGGCGCTGACCAGCGCTCTGCGCCGGCAGGCACCCGACTTCACCTGGCTGACCAAGTGGGGCGGCGAGAGCAGCCCGACCCCGGTCGGGTTCGAGCCCAAGGGCTGGCTGAGCGTCGACGCACCGATGATGGATGCCGCCACGTTCCGGGTCGGGAACCGGGCCGCGCAGGTCACGCTACGGCTGGTGCGCGACGGACAGGCAGCCTGGTCGGTCGCCCCGCCCTGCCCGACCGCCGCGCTCGCCGCCCGTCACTGCACGGTAACCGAGTTCCCTGGTGGCGAGCGCCTGCGAGCCCGGCGGATGCTCTCCGACTTCGGCTCGCGCCCCGACTCGGCCCGGCCGGTGGGAAGCAACAGCTACCTGATCGAGTCGCTTCGCCCGGACGGCACGCTGGTCCGCCTCTATCTCACGCAGGACAAGCCGGCGCTCTCGATGGAACAGACGATCGAGATTGCACGGGAGCCGTCGCTCGTCCTGGCCCCACGGCCCCCGGCGGGAACCGCCACCAGCCAGGTCTACAGCCCGCTCAGGTGGGACTACGACGGCGCAGCGTCGGCGGCAGCCACCGGCGCGCTCGACGCCGTCTCGCCGGACGGAATGATCTATCTGCTGCCCTTCCGCGGAGGGGGCGACGGGCCCAACGGCGCGACTCTCCTGTCGTACAACTTCATGGTGCAGCGAGGCGGGCTGGCCGGCGACGGGGAGATCATCGTGGAGCGCCGCGCGGCCCTGGTGCTGAGCTGCGCCACGGTCGGGGCGCTCCCGCCCGCGACGCACCGGGCGCACGCGCATGACGGCGAGTGCACCGAGTCGACCCGCCCGGACGGGAACCGGGTCGTCACGATCGTCTCCCGTCCGGCCGGGTCGGTGGTCTACAGCGTGTTCGTCCAGCGACCCGACCGCGGCACGGTCGAGGTGGTGATCGACAACCGGCCCAACACCGGAGGCGCCTCGGACATGCCGACGGACGGAGACTTCGGGCGTCGCTGGCCGAAGGGCGTCAAGGGTGGCGCGACCCCGCCGCTCACTCTGGAGCAGGTCACGGCGCTTGCCGGTCACCCGGATCTGATCAACCTGTTGCCCTGACCGGATAAGACGGACGCCCCGGGCCGGACCGGTCCAGGGCGTCCGCCACCAGCGGGCCGACCGGTGGCGGCGCGAGCCCGTACGCGAGAATGAGGGCCGTGACGACGATCCCGAACGTGCTCGCCAACCGGTACGCCTCGCCCGAACTGGTCGCCCTCTGGTCGCCGGAGGAGAAGGTCCGGATGGAGCGCCGGCTCTGGCTGGCGGTGCTCAAGGCCCAGCGTGATCTCGGCGTGCCGGTGCCGGACGGTGTGGTCGAGGCGTACGAGCGGGTGGTCGACGACGTCGACCTGGCCTCGATCGCGGCGCGGGAGCGGGTCACCCGGCACGACGTGAAGGCCCGGATCGAGGAGTTCAGCGCGCTCGCCGGGCACGAGCACGTGCACAAGGGGATGACCTCCCGGGACCTCACCGAGAACGTCGAGCAGCTCCAGATCCGTGCCTCGCTGGAGCTGATCCGGGACCGGGTGGTCGCCACGCTGGCCCGGCTGGGCTGGCACGCGGGCGAGTACTCGGCGCTGGTGATGACCGGCCGGTCGCACAACGTCGCCGCGCAGGCCACCACGCTCGGCAAGCGCTTCGCGTCCGCCGCGGAGGAGCTGCTGATCGCGTACGAGCGGCTGGAGGACCTGATCGGCCGCTACCCGCTGCGCGGGATCAAGGGGCCGGTGGGCACCGCCGCCGACCAGCTCGACCTCTTCGACGGCGACGCCGGGAAGGTGGCCGAGCTGGAGCGCCGGGTGGCCGGGCACCTGGGCTTCAGCCGGGTGCTGGACAGCGTCGGCCAGGTCTACCCGCGTTCGCTGGACTTCGACGTGCTCTCCGCGCTGGCCCAGGTGGCCGCCGCGCCGTCGTCGCTGGCCACCACGATCCGGCTGATGGTGGGCCAGGAGCTGGTCACCGAGGGCTTCAAGCCGGGCCAGGTCGGGTCCAGCGCCATGCCGCACAAGATGAACACGCGCTCGTCGGAGCGGGTGAACGGCTTCGCGGTGATCATCAGGGGTTACCTGTCGATGGTCGGTGAGCTGGCCGGTGACCAGTGGAACGAGGGCGACGTCTCCTGCTCGGTGGTACGCCGGGTCGCGTTGCCGGACGCCTTCTTCGCCGCCGACGGGCTGTTCCAGACGTTCCTCACCGTGCTGGACGAGTTCGGTCCGTACCCAGCGGTGATCAACCGGGAGCTGGAGCGCTTCCTGCCGTTCCTCGCCACCACGAAGATCCTGGTGGCAGCCGTACGCCGGGGTGTCGGCCGGGAGGTCGCGCACGAGGTGATCAAGGAGCACGCGGTCGCCGTGGCGCTGGCCATGCGGGAGAAGGGCGCGGCGGAGAACGACCTGTTCGACCGCCTGGCAGCCGACGGCCGGCTGGGCCTGACCCGGGCCGAGATCGACACCCTGGTGGCCGACCGCAACGCCTTCGTTGGCGCCGCCGCCGACCAGGTCAACCGCGTGACCGAGAGGATCACCGGTGTGGTCGAGTCCCACCCCCAGGCCGCGACCTACTCCCCACCCCCCATCCTCTGACCCAGGCTCTTTCCCCGGCGATCATGAAGTTGGCGGCACTCAGGGAGATCATTCCTGCCGTCAACTTCATGATCGACGCCGCAGGGCGAGGGGTCAGGGGCCGGTGGGGGTTTCGGCTGCGGAACTCAGGTTGGGGGCGCTGGCCGGTTCGGCGATGCCGCCCGGGGCGGAGGCGATCTCCGGGTCGTGGGCGGTCTCGGCCGCGATCGCCGGCTGGTCCGGCGGCATGACGTCCGGCATCTTGGGCGCGACGATCACCGCCGTGCCGTACGCGCAGATCTCCATCCACATCTCGCCGCAGTCGCGGCTGTCGAAGCGCATGCCGATCACCGCGTTCGCGCCGAGGCGGCGGGCCTCCTCGCCGAGCCGGGCCACCGAGTCGGTACGCCACCGGGTCAGGTTGTCCGGCGCCAGCGGGTCGTATGCGCCACCGCGCAGGTTCTTGACCCCCTCGCGGTACGGGTTGCGGGTCCTCGCCATCGACGAGACCACTTCGCCGAGGATCTGGCGGATCTCGTAGCCAGGCAGTTGATCCGTCGTCACGACCAGCACGTTTCCGATGCTGTCAGCCCCCGGCCGGGTGGTTCGGGAGCCGTGTTCAGCTGATCGCATGCTGAAAAACGACGCGGCGCGGACGGCCGGGCTGCTCCCGGCCGATCCGCGCCGCATCGGCATCAACCGTCAGACACCGGCCGTCGAGGCGATCCAGGACCGGTTGTACGCGACACTGCCGTAGTTCTGGATGCTCTGGCCGTCGGCGGTGGAGGCCACGCCGACCTGCTGGCCGTTGTAGAACTGCGGGCCGCCCGAGTCGCCCCGCCAGGCGTTGCCGTTGACCCGGGTGCTCCGGATCGCCTGGCCGCCGTACGCGTCGGTGACGCTGGTGCTGGTCACCCGTACGCTCGCGGTCTTGAGCTGGGGCGACGCGCCGCAACCGCTGTAGCAGGTCATGCCCCAGCCGTAGATGGTGTTCGTGGAGCCGACCGGCGGGTTGCTGCTGGCGAGCGAGACGGCGGAGGTGCTCACCGTGCTGGACAGGCGCAGCAGGGCCAGGTCGTAGCGGGTGTAGGAGGCGCTCACGGTGCGGGTGACGCCACCCGAGGCGTAGTAGACGCTGCCGACCCGCACGGACATGGTGCCGCTGACGCAGTGCCGGGCGGTGAGCACCCACTGGGGCGCGATCACGCTGCCGGAGCAGGTGAACGAGCCGTTGCTGAAGACGGCGGCGGCCCAGGGCGCGGACGAGACGGTGCCGCCACCGATGATCGGCTGCGGGCCGGCCGGCGCGGCGGCGGCGCCGGAGGCGGTGGCCAGGACACCGGCCAGCGCGGTGGTCAGCACGGCGAGCAGGGGACGGAGGCGCATGTCGGGGCTCCTTCTGCGCGACGCCCGGGGTTGCCGGGCAGAATGACACCCGCCGGACGGGGGAGCCGGCGAGAGACGTCGATCGGGTGCATCGACATCTGACGATGCATGCTACGGGCGTGCCTCGCGGTGTCACAAGAGATGAATCGAAAAACGCCGATGGCGTGACGTCCGCCGCGTGTCGCGTCGACGTGCTGTCGGATACCTGTCCAAGCTGGGGCGTTTCGCAGCAGAATGCCTGGTAGAGGGGGGTGCGGAGGGTCACCCACAGGCACCGAGCGCAACGAATTCGCATCGACGCAGCAACGAACGGGCAACGGTGCCCGGCCGGCGTCGCCGGTCCCGCCCGGCACTGCCGGAACTGCCCCCGGCCGGTTCGGGCCGGGCGGTATCTGCCAGGTAGGCTGGCTGCGCTCGCCCGATAGTGGGCCGGCACCCAACTGCGTACACAGTCAGGAGTGCCCCGTGCCTCGCGTCGTAGTCGACGTCATGCTCAAGCCCGAGATCCTCGATCCGCAGGGCCAGGCCGTCGCGAACGCGCTGCCCCGGCTCGGCGTCAGCGACGTCGCCTCGGTTCGGATCGGCAGGCGGATCGAGATCGAGTTCACCGGCGAACCGGACCTGGACCGGGCCCGGGAGATCGCCGACAAGCTGCTGGCCAACCCGGTCATCGAGGACTTCACCGTCCGCGTGGTAAACACCGACGAGACCGCGGGCGCGCAGTCGTGACCGCCCGGGTCGGTGTGGTGACCTTCCCCGGCTCGCTCGACGACGGGGACGCGGCCCGGGCCGTGCGGATCGCCGGCGCCGAGGCGGTCCGGCTCTGGCACGGCGACCCGGACCTGCACGGGGTGGACGCCGTCGTCCTGCCCGGCGGCTTCTCCTACGGTGACTACCTGCGCTGCGGCGCCATCGCCCGGTTCGCCCCGGTGATGGAGACGATCGTCCAGGCCGCGCGAGGTGGCCTGCCGGTGCTCGGCATCTGCAACGGCTTCCAGATCCTCTGCGAGGCGCACCTGCTGCCCGGCGCGCTCACCCGCAACCAGCACCTGCACTTCCGCAACCGGGACCAGGTCCTGCGGATCGAGGCCACCGGCACCGCCTGGACCAACGCGTTCCAGCCGGGCCAGGAGGTGCTCGTCCCGGTCAAGAACGGCGAGGGCTGCTACGTCGCGGACGCCGCGACGCTCGACCGGCTGGAGGGCGAGGGCCGCGTCGTCGCCCGCTACGTCGGCGGCAACCCCAACGGATCGCTGCGCGACATCGCCGCGATCACCAACGAGGCCGGCAACGTGGTCGGCATCATGCCGCACCCCGAGCACGCGGTGGAGGCGCTCACCGGCCCGTCCCTGGACGGCCTCGGCTTCTTCACCTCGGTGCTCAAGCACCTGGTGGGAGCGCCGGCGTGATGGTGGCCGTGATCATCGGTCGGCTCACCCGCCGCACGGGCGGCGAGCGCAACAAGGAGACGTCATGACCACCCATCCGGACCCGGCCCTGCGGGAGCCGCAGGGCGGCCCGACCGACGAGTGGGCGCCGGGCGTGGACACCGTCCCCCGGGCCGCCGAGACGCCGGAAGAGCTTCAGCCGTACGCCGAGCTGGGCCTCCGCGACGACGAGTACGACCGGATCCGGCACATCCTCGGCCGCCGGCCCACCCAGGCCGAGCTGGCCATGTACTCGATCATGTGGAGCGAGCACTGCTCCTACAAGTCGAGCAAGGTGCACCTGCGCCAGTTCGGCGAGAAGGCCCCGCCGAGCGACCGGCTGCTCGCCGGCATCGGGGAGAACGCCGGCGTGGTCCAGGTCTCCGACGAGCTGGCGGTGACCTTCAAGGTCGAGTCGCACAACCACCCGAGCTTCGTCGAGCCGTACCAGGGCGCGGCGACCGGCGTCGGCGGCATCGTCCGCGACATCCTCGCCATGGGCGCGCGCCCGGTCGCCGTGATGGACCCGCTGCGCTTCGGCGCGGCCGACCACCCGGACACCGCCCGGGTGCTGCCCGGCGTGGTCGCCGGCGTCGGCGGCTACGGCAACTGCCTCGGCCTGCCCAACATCGGCGGCGAGGTCGTCTTCGACCCCTGCTACCAGGGCAACCCGCTGGTCAACGCGCTCTGCCTGGGCGTGCTGCCGGTCGACCGCCTGCAGAAGAAGGACGCCACCGGCCCCGGCAACATCGTGGTCCTGATGGGCGCCAAGACCGGCCGCGACGGCATCGGCGGCGTGTCGGTGCTGGCCAGCGCCACCTTCGACGAGGGCAGCGAGCAGCGCCGCCCGTCCGTGCAGGTCGGCGACCCGTTCATGGAGAAGTTGCTGATCGAGGCGTGCCTGGAGCTGTACGACGCCGAACTGGTCGTCGGCATCCAGGACCTCGGCGGCGCCGGCCTGACCTGCGCGCTCACCGAGACCGCCGCCTCCGCCGGCACCGGCATGCGGGTGTGGCTGGAGCGGGTGCCGCTGCGCGAGCCGTCGATGGAGCCGCACGAGATCCTGGCCAGCGAGTCCCAGGAGCGGATGCTGCTCGTCGTCTCGCCGGACAAGCTCGACGCGGTCCTCAAGACCGCCGAGAAGTGGGGCGTCTGGGCCACCGCCATCGGCGAGGTCACCGCGCCGTCCC
This sequence comes from Micromonospora sp. C41, assembly GCF_018070485.1. Classification (NCBI taxonomy): domain Bacteria; kingdom Bacillati; phylum Actinomycetota; class Actinomycetes; order Micromonosporales; family Micromonosporaceae; genus Micromonospora; species Micromonospora sp. C41. The sequence goes on from NZ_JAGPXP010000016.1 coordinate 112,880, forward strand.
CGGACGGCCAGCCGGGCCGCCTGGTCGTCACCTGGCGTGACCAGCTCGTGGTGGACGTGCCGCCGGGCTCGCTCGTCGACGACGGCCCGGTCTACGCCCGGCCGATGCGCGAGCCGGCCGACCTGATCCTGCTCCAGGCCGACCGCGCCGAGACGCTGCCCCGGCCGAACACCCCGGAGGCGCTCCGGGAGACCGTGCTGCGCATGATCGCGTCGCCCAACCTGGCCGACAAGACCTGGGTCACCGAGCAGTACGACCGCTACGTGCTCGGCAACACCGTGCTCGCCCAGCCGGAGGACTCCGGCGTGATCCGGATCGACGAGCGCAGCGGCCTCGGCGTCGCGCTCTCCGTCGACGGCAACGGCCGGTACGCCCGCCTCGACCCGTACCACGGGACGAAGCTGGCGCTGGCCGAGGCGTACCGGAACGTGGCGGTGACCGGCGCGAAGCCGATCGCGGTCACCAACTGCCTGAACTTCGGCTCGCCGGAGGACCCGGGCGTGATGTGGCAGTTCGCCGAGGCCGTACGCGGCCTGGCGGACGGCTGCCTGGAGCTGGGCATCCCGGTGACCGGCGGCAACGTCAGCTTCTACAACCAGACCGGCGCGGCGGCCATCCACCCGACCCCGGTGGTCGGCGTGCTCGGCGTGCTCGACGACGTGGCGAACCGGGTGCCGATGGGCTTCGTGCCCCGCGCGGCCGGCGACCACGACCAGCTCTTCCTGCTGGGCGAGACGCACGTCGAGCTGTCCGGCTCGGAGTGGGCCTGGGTGACCCACGAGCACCTGGGCGGCATCCCGCCGCAGGTCGACCTGGCCCGTGAGCGGCAGCTCGCCGAGCTGCTGGCCGAGGCGGCCCGCGTCGGTCACCTCAGCTCGGCGCACGATCTCTCCGACGGCGGCCTGGCGCAGAGCCTGGTCGAGTCGGCCCTGCGCCGCGGTGTCGGCGCCCGGGTCGTGGTGCCGGAGCACTTCGCCGGTGGCTCGATGCCGTTCGTGTTCCTGTTCAGCGAGTCCGCCGGCCGGGCGCTGGTGTCGGTGCCGCGCGGGCACGAGAAGGCGTTCACCGCCCTCTGCGCCGAGCGCGGCGTGCCGTGGGAGTTCATCGGCGTCACCGACCCGGCCTCCGGCGCGCTGGAGGTGCACGGCCAGTTCCGGATCGGCCTGGACGAGCTGCGCGAGGCGCACAGCGGCACGCTGCCGCGCCTGTTCGGCGCGGCCGAGGCGGCGCGGGTGGAGGTGGCGGCGACCCGTACCGGGACCACCACCGTGCTTCCGGCCACCGCCGAGCAGCCGGTCGGCGTGGACCCGGCCGAGGTCGCCTCCGAGCCGATCGCCGAGACGGGCACGGACGCCTCGCCGGCCGAGGCGCCCGCGCCGGCCGCCACCGACTCCGCTCCGGCCGCGTCCGACGCGGATTCCGACGAGACCGCGCCGGCCGCCGACGCGACCCCGGCGCAGGACGCTTCGGCGCCTGCCGACGGGTCCGACGGCCCGGCTCCCGGTGAGCCGGCGCCGGACCGGCGCTGAGGCCTCGGCTTTGGCCGTTTTCGCCCAGCCCGGCGCCGGTGCCCGCTTCGACTGGGGACTGACCGGGGCGGCGGAGCTCGGCCGGGTCTGCGCCGCCCTGGTGGTGGTGGACGTGCTGTCGTTCACCACCGCCGTGGAGGTGGCGGTGAGCCGCGGCATGCGGGTACACCCGTTCCCGTGGGGCGAGCAGGCCGCCGACTACGCCCGCCGGGTCGGCGCCGTAGCTGCGGTGGGCCGCCGGAGGACGACAGCGGAGCACCCGTGGTCGCTCTCCCCGGCGGCGCTGCGGGCCGCGCCCGTCGTCGCCGACCTGGTGCTGCCGTCGCCGAACGGCTCGGCGATCAGCGCCGCCGCGAGCGCCACCGGAGTGCCGGTGGTCGCGGCCTGCCTGCGCAACGCGCGCGCCGTCGGGCGCTGGCTCCGCACCCAGGGGTACGGCTCGACCGACGCTCCCGTGGGTGTGGTGGCGGCCGGGGAGCGCTGGCCCGACGGGTCACTGCGGCCCTGCGTGGAGGACCAGCTCGGCGCGGCCTGCGTGCTCGACGCGCTCGCCGGGGTGCCCGGCGGACTTTCGGTGGAGGCAGCGATGGCGCTGGCCGCGCTCGCCAGCACCCCTGATGTGCCGGCGGCGGTGCGGGGGTGCGTGTCCGGCCGGGAACTCGCCGAGGGTGGCTTCGCCGAGGACGTCGACGTCGCGACCGAGGTCGGCGTCTCCGACGTGGTGCCGGTGCTGCGCCAGGACTACTTCGCCGCCGCCTGACTCACCGGCTCCACCACCCGCTCGACGGGGTATCAACCAACGACTGTGGCCGCCCGCGAACGCGGGCGGCCACAGTCATGCGTGCTGGTGGCTGTCAGTCGTCCAGCCAGTCGAGACGCCGGCCGCCGCGATCCCCCTGCGCGTCCGGGCGGGCGCGACCGGCCTGCGCCGGGTCGTTGGGGTAGGCGTTGTCGTAGCCGCCACCGCGCTGCTGCGGCGGCTCCTGGCCGTAACCACCCTGCTGGCCGTAACCACCCTGCGGGGACTGGCCGTAGCCGTCGCCGTATCCGCCGCCCTGCTGGCCGTATCCGCCCGCCTGGTGCCCGCCGTCGTATCCGCCGGTGCTGCCGTAGCCGCCACCGGCCGGGGCGTTGTCGTAGCCGCCCTGCTGGCGGCCGGCGTCGTAGCCACCGGCCGGGGCGTCGTACCCGCCTGCGGGCGCGCTGTCGTAGCCACCAGCCGGGGCGTCGCCGTATCCACCGGTGGCCCGGCCACCGCCGTAGCCCGCGTCGCCGTACCCGCCGGCCGGGGCGTCGCCGTAGCCACCGGCGCCGCCGTAGCCGCCCGCCGGGGCGTCGCCGTAACCGCCCTGCTGGCGGCCGCTGTCGTAGCCGCCGGTGGGCGCGTTGTCGTAGCCACCCGAGGCGGCGCCGTACCCGCCGCCGGAGCGGTAGCCGTCACCCTGCTCCGCGCCGCGGCCGTACCCGGCCGGGCCGGACTGGTCGTACCCGCGGTCCTGCTCCGGCTGGTAGGTGCTGGTCGGGTACGGGTCGGCCGCCGGCGCGTACTGCGTGCTGTCGCCGGTGTAGCGGCCGGTGGGCTCGTCGAAGCGCTCGTTGCCGTAGCCGCCGCCCTGGGCCGCGTATCCGGCCGCGCCGGCCGCGGCGCCCGCGGCGTAGTCCGGGCTGCCGTAGCCGGCCCCGGAGGACGGACCGTTGCCGTAGCCGCCGCCCGAGGAGGGCGCGGTGCCGTATCCGCCGCCGGAGGCGGGCGCGTCGCCGTAGCCGTTGCCGGCGCCGTAGCCGCCCTGCCCGGGCGCGTCGTCGCCGTAGCCGTACCCGGCCTGTCCCGCGCCGACGCCGTACGCCGGTCCGGGCGGTGCGCCGTACGGGTCCGGTGGGACGTCGTCCACGACCGGCCGCTGGAGCATGGTGGGGGCGTCGCTGATCGACGGGCCGCCGACCATCGTCGCCGCCGGTCCAGCGCCCATGCCGTTCACCACACGGGTCTGGTCGTCGGTGCCGTGGTAGGCACCCCGGGCCGCGGGGATCGCGCCGGCCGCGGCGGCGCCGCCGGGGCCACCCGGACCGACCGGTCCACCCGGGCCGTCGCCGTCACCGTCGTCGCCCTCGTTCTTGCGCCGCATGTAGAGCAGCACGATGGTGCCCACACCGACGGCGACGAACAGGCCGCCGAGCAGGATCAGCAGCCAGGAGCCCATGCCCCCGGAGTCCTCGTTCGCGGTCGGCTCCTGGGCGGCCGGCGCGTCGGTGGCCGGGGTGTCGGCCGGGTCCTCCTCGAGCGGCTCGTCCGACGGCGGGGCGGACTCACTCGCCGACGGGGTGGCGCTCGGGCTCGCCGACGCCCGCAGCTGAATGCTGAGCCGGACGCCGGTCACGGACTGGCCGGCGCTGGCGTTTATCGACCTGGCGACCGGGGTGGCGCCGTCGGTCGAGGCGCCCACCTCGATCCGGCCGGGTGCGATCGGGTTGGAGTCGGAGCCGCTGAAGCTGAAGTTGCCGTTGCCGCTGGTGTTGGTACGGCGCTCCTTGCCCGCGCTGTCGCGCAGCATGACGAGGGCGCCTTCGATCGGGTCGCCGTCGGCGTTTACCACCTTGCCGGACACCGTCTTGACGGTCTGCGGCTGCTGCGGCTCCTGCGCGGCGGCTCGCACCGTTAGAGAAAGGGACGCGCTGTTCGAGTCGCTCGGCGTCTCTGCGGTGAATTGAACGCTTGCACCGTCGGTTGCCGACGCGTTGGCGCTGGCCTTTAGCGTTACTGGCACATTGCGTTGTCCAACGACAGCAGTTGGCGCATTGCAGCCCGCGCTGCACGTGACGCCTGCCGGCAGACCGGCCACCCTGATCGTGACCTGGGTTGGGCCGGGATCGGTGACCTTGACTCTCACCTGAACGGAGGCGTCGCTGCCGGCGCTGATAGTCACAGCACCCGGGTTGACGCTGACTTCCGGGGGCTCCGCGAGGGCGGGGGTGGCGGGGACGGTGAGCAGGGCGCCGAAGACCAGCGCTACGACCACACCGGCCCGCTGCTTCCAGGCACGTCGGTGTGTTGACACGTCCACCGCCTTCCGGGTCTGATCTCTCCGCCGGCCGCTCGGCCGAGGTTGATCACTCACGGTACGAATAACGCCGTCGGCAACTATGCCTTGTCTGACCGGATCATCTCTACCCAGGGCCGCCGCAGGGCGGCGTTCTGCCGGGTCGTATCGTCCCGTCGTGTCCTCTCCGCACGCTTATTCCGAAGCGGTACTCGCCGCCCTGGCGGCGCTGGACGAGGGGCGTACGCCCGAACGGCCGGTCCTCCGGGAGGCGGTCCGGACCCTCTTGGCTGCCCTCACGGATCGCGCCCCCGGCCGATCGGTGGAGGTGCGCGTCCCACCCTACGGTGCGGTGCAGTGCGTGAGTGGTCCACGACACACCCGCGGCACGCCCCCGAACGTGGTGGAGATGGACCCGCCGACGTGGCTGGCGCTCGCCACCGGACGCCTCGACTGGGCGCGAGCGGTCACCGACGGTCGCGTACGGGTGTCGGGGAACCGGGCCGACCTTTCCGCGTACCTCCCGATTTAGCCGGCGGACGGCCGCAACCCGCACTCACCCTGAGCGGGGACTCCGTGACTGTCGGTATCGACTGCTGTTCGCGTACACTGAGAGCCGACGACGGTCCCGGCCCATAGCGTGCGGAGCTGACCCCCGACTCCGCCAGGCCAGTCCAGACCCCACCAAGAGGGAGCGGCAGGTGCCCCGAGGCGATGGCCGGCTGAGCCACGACCTTGACCCCGAGCGACCCGGCCCCCAGGACGCGTGCGGCGTCTTCGGCGTCTGGGCCCCCGGGGAAGAGGTCGCCAACCTCACCTACTTCGGGCTCTACGCCCTCCAGCACCGGGGCCAGGAGGCCGCGGGCATCGCAGTGAGCGACGGTTCCGGCGTCGTGGTCTACAAGGATCTCGGCCTGGTCGCCCAGGTGTTCGACGAGCCGACGCTGGCGAGCCTGCGCGGGCACGTCGCGATCGGGCACGCGCGCTACTCCACCACCGGCGGCTCGACCTGGGAGAACGCCCAGCCGACGATCCGCGCCACCAGCGCCGGCACCACCATCGCGCTGGCGCACAACGGCAACCTGGTCAACACCGCCGAGCTGCAGCGCGAGGCCGCAGTGCGCGGGCTCGACCCGGACGGCTCGACGAACGACACCTCGCTGGTGACGATGCTGCTGGCCAGCCGGCCCGACCTGTCGGTCGAGGCGGCGGCGCTGGAGGTGCTGCCGCAACTGCGCGGCGCGTTCAGCTTCGTTTTCATGGACGAGTCGACGCTCTACGCGGCGCGCGACGCGCACGGCGTACGCCCGCTGGTGCTCGGCCGCCTCGAACGCGGCTGGGTGGTGGCCAGCGAGACCGCCGCGCTGGACATCGTCGGCGCGAGCGTGGTCCGCGAGGTCGAGCCGGGCGAGCTGATCGCCATCGACGAGAACGGGCTGCGCTCCAGCCGGTTCGCCGCGCCCGAGCCCAAGGGCTGCCTCTTCGAGTACGTGTACATCGCCCGGCCGGACGCCACCATCGCCGGCCGTAACGTGCACGCCGCGCGGGTGCAGATCGGCCGTCAGCTCGCCAAGGAGCACCCGGTCGAGGCCGACCTGGTGATCCCGGTGCCGGAGTCCGGCACGCCGGCCGCGATCGGCTACGCCGAGGAATCAGGCATCACCTACGGCCAGGGCCTGATGAAGAACCCGTACGTCGGGCGCACCTTCATCCAGCCCTCGCAGACGCTGCGCGCGCTCGGCGTCCGGCTGAAGCTGAACCCGCTGCGGCAGAACGTACGCGGCAAGCGCCTGGTGGTGGTGGACGACTCGATCGTCCGCGGAACCACCCAGCGGGCGATCGTCCGGTTGCTGCGCGAGGCGGGCGCCCTGGAGGTCCATGTCCGGATCTCCTCGCCGCCGGTGAGCTGGCCCTGCTTCTACGGCATCGACTTCGCCACCCGGGCCGAACTGCTGGCCAACGGGCTGGACAACGAGGGAATCCGGCGCTCGATCGGCGCCGACACGCTCGGGTACGTATCGCTGCCCGGTCTCATCGCCGCGACCGAGCAGCCGAAGAGCCGGCTCTGCCGGGCGTGCTTCGATGGGGAGTATCCGATCGAACTGCCGGCCGGGAACCTGATCGGCAAGCACGTGCTCGAAGGAGTGGGACGCCGGGTCGCCGCCGAGGCGGCCGGGCCGACCGGTCCGCTCGTCGCCACACCGACCCACCACCCGTAGCACCACCGACGCGGGTCCGGCCGCTCCGGGCTCGCGGGAACCACAAAGGGGAGAACCGTGACGCACGTGTCCGAGCGCAGCGGCGCAGGATCCAGCCCGACGGGCGCCGGCGGCGACCGCCAGCCCTGGTCGGCGGGGTCCGGCCGGACGCAGCGCAAACGCTCGGTCTCGTACGCCGACGCCGGGGTGTCGATCGAGGCGGGCGACCGCGCGGTCGAGCTGCTCAAGTCCAAGGTCAAGGAGACCCGGCGCCCGGAGGTCCTGGGTGACCTGGGCGGCTTCGCCGGCCTGTTCCGGCTGGACACGAAGAAGTACAAGAATCCGATCCTGGCCTCCTCGACCGACGGCGTCGGCACCAAGCTGGTGATCGCGCAGCAGCTCGACATCCACGACACGGTCGGCATCGACCTGGTCGCCATGGTCGTCGACGACCTGGTCGCCTGCGGCGCCGAGCCGCTGTTCCTGCTCGACTACATCGCCACCGGCGAGGTCGTGCCGGACAAGGTCGCCGAGATCGGCGCGGGCATCGCGGACGGCTGCCGGTACGCCGGCTGCGCGCTGCTGGGTGGCGAGACCGCCGAGCACCCGGGCGTGCTGCGCCCCGACGAGTACGACATCTCCGCCACCGGCGTCGGCGTGGTGGAGGAGAGCGAGATCCTCACCCCGGAGCGGGTGGAGGTGGGTGACGTGGTGATCGCCATGCGCTCCTCCGGCCTGCACTCCAACGGCTACTCCCTGGTCCGGCACGTGCTGCTGGGCGCCGGCCGGATGCGGCTGGACGTGGTGATCGACGACTTCGGCCGCCAGCGGACGCTCGGCGAGGAGCTGCTCACCCCGACCAAGATCTACGCGCAGGACTGCCTCAAGCTGATCGCCGAGGCCGAGGTGCGGGCGCTGGCCCACGTCACCGGCGGCGGCATCCCCGGCAACCTGGTCCGGGTGCTGCCGGAGCACGTCGACGCCGTGGTCAACCGCTCCACCTGGAAGCCGCAGCCGATCTTCGATCTGATCCAGACCAAGGGCCGGATCGAGGACCCGGAGATGGAGGCGACGTTCAACATGGGCGTCGGCATGTTCGCGATCGTCTCCGCCGAGGACGCCGACCGCGCGCTGGCCACCCTGACCGGCCGGGGCGTGGACGCCTGGCAGGCGGGCGAGATCATCGAGGGGTCCGGCAACGTGCAGATGGTCGGGCAGCACACCCGGGGCTGATCACCCTGCGCCGATCGGCCGGGCACCTGATCGGGGGTTCACCCGAGCGGTCGCCGCGGCCTAGCCTGGAGGTTCGGTTTTCAGGCAGGCGGGGGAGGTGCTGATGGCCGCACGTGCGCCCGAAGGGATGCGGGGTATCGCCGCCGTCCCGTCGTACGTGGTGATGCAGCCGACCACCCTGTGCAACCTCGACTGCGCCTACTGCTACCTGCCGCTTCGGGCGGCCGATCGGCGGATGCCGGTGGCCGTCGCCGAGGCGGTGGCGGCGTCGGTGAACCCGTGGGCGACGGGTGGTCGCTTCTCCGTGGTCTGGCACGGCGGGGAGCCGCTCGCGGCCGGCCGGGAGCATCTGGCCGCCCTGCTGGCGCCGTTCGGGCCGGACGTCGAGCACCACGTGCAGACGAACGCCACGCTGATCGACGACGCCTGGTGCGCGTTCTTCGCCGAGCACCGGGTGCGGGTCAGCGTCAGCGTGGACGGGCCACGGGCCCGCAACGCCGAGCGGGTCACCCGGGGCGGGCGGCCCGCGTACGACCGGATCGTGGCCGGGGTGGCGGCGCTGCGCCGCCACGGCGTGCCGTTCTCGGCGCTGGCTGTGGTGTCCCGGCCGGAGCCGGGCCTGGCGACCGAGCTGTACGACTACTTCCTCGACCTGGGCTGCGACGTGCTCGGCGTCAACATCGAGGAGACCGAGGGCGTCAACACCCGGACCAACGCCCGGGACGCGGGCGCGGTCACCGGGTTCTGGGCGGAGCTGGTCGCGGCCTGGCGGCGTGATCCCCGGATCCACCTGCGCGAGGTGGAGTGGTCGCTGCGGTACGCGGGCGCGGTGCTGGCCGGCACCGCCGACGCCCTGCTGCCCCGCCGCCTCGACCCGATCCCGACGGTCGGGCACGACGGTTCGGTGGTGGTGCTCTCGCCGGAGCTGGCCGGCTTCACGGACCCGCACTACGGCGACTTCACCAGCGGGAACGTGCTCACCACCCCGCTGGGCGAGATCCTCGCCGACGCGGCCGGCACGCCCTGGGTGGGCGAGTTCCTCACCGGCGTGGAGGCGTGCCGGACGTCCTGCGCGTACTTCGGCTTCTGTGGGGGTGGGCACGCCGCCAACCGCTACTTCGAGCTGGGGCGTTTCGACGGTACGGAGACCGAGCACTGCCGGAACAGCAAGATCCGCCTACTGGAGGGAGTGTTGGAGCATGCCCGAGACCATCAGTGACACCGACCGGGGGGCAGTGGCCGACCGGGTGCGGGACGCCGCTGCGGGGCTTACCGCTCTGCTCCGTGAGGCGGAGGCGGCGCGGCTGCTGCGGGCGGAGGTGTCGGGCGGCGACGGCGCCAACGCGGTCTGCGCCTGGAACCACTTCGAGAACATCCCGACGTTCTACAACTGGAACAACCGGCCGCGCTGAGGGCTCGGTTCCGCGATCAGGGACCTGCCGGCGAGTCGGGGCGGCACCCCGGCACGGCAGGTCCCTGATCGTCGGTCGTACGCCGGCTCAGCAGAGCACATGCGTGAGCACGCGGGGGTTACCGCGTGCTCAGATGTGACCGGAGGTCAGCGGGTCGGACGAGCCCAGGTGTCCGGGTCGTCGTCCGCGTGGTCCTCGTCATCGTCGTCGACATACTCTTTGTAGTCGTCGTCGAAGTTGTGCTCAGACTTCCCACTACCCGCCAGTTCGCGCTGCAAGGCGGTTAGGTCGGTGTTCGGGGAGTGATACTTCAACTCCCGCGCCACCTTCGTCTGCTTGGCCTTAGCACGGCCGCGCCCCATGGCTCGACCCCCTCGCACAGAATGCGGGGCAGCCCGAAGGCGGGCCCCGATGACGTCAGGCATCTCTCGTGGCTCTTACGGTACATGGGGATGCCATCGTTCGGCACCTCGGGTCACCGTCGACCGGACCTGCGCGTCGCAGTGGTCCAGCCGTCACCAAGTGTACCGGGTAAGGGGTAAGGTCCGGGGCTGGCCGTGACAGCGGACAAATGGGTACGAACGGGCCCGAGGCTCAGCTTAACGCGCACGGCCTCCGGGGGTGGAGTCGCCGCTCCGCCCCCGGAGGTGAGCTTCACCGCAGATGGATCGCGCGCAGCCGGCCGACCTCGGCCATCCGCCGCTCGGCGAGCCGGTCCGCGGCCACCGCCGGGGGTACGCCCTCGTCGTCGGCGAGCTGGAGGATCTGCCGGGTGGTGTCGAAGATCCGGGTGGCGCGCAGCTTGGCGCGCTCGAAGTTGAAGCCCTCGATCTCGTCGGCCACCTGGATCACGCCGCCCGCGTTCACCACGTAGTCCGGGGTGTAGAGGATGCCCCGGTCGGCGAGCACCTTCTCGATGCCCGAGTGGGCGAGCTGGTTGTTCGCCGCTCCGGTGACGACCTTCGCCCGCAGCACCGGCACGGTCTCGTCGTTCAGCGCGCCGCCGAGCGCGCACGGGGCGTACACGTCGATGTCGGAGGCGACCAGCGCCGCGGTGTCGTCGACCAGGGTGACCTGCGGGTGGGTGGCGCGCGCCCACTCCAGGGCGCGCGGGTTCACGTCGGTCGCCACGACCTCGGCGCCGTCGTCGAGCAGGTGGGCGGTCAGGTACTTGCCGACCTTGCCCAGCCCGGCCACGCCGACCCGGCGGCCGGCCAGCGTCGGGCTGCCCCAGACGTGCTCGGCGGCGGCCCGCATGCCCTGGAAGACGCCCCACGCGGTGAGGATCGAGGAGTCGCCGGCGCCGCCATGCTCCACGCTGCGGCCGGTGACGTACCGGGTCTCGCGCGCGATCACGTCCATGTCCGCGACGTACGTGCCGACGTCACAGGCGGTGTAGTAGCGGCCGTTGAGTGACTCGACGAAGCGGCCGTACGCGCGCAGCAGCGCCTCGCTCTTGATCTGCTCGGGGTCGCCCCAGATGACCGCCTTGCCGCCACCGAGGTCGAGGTTCGCCAGCGCGTTCTTGTAGGCCATGCCGCGGGAGAGGTCGAGCACGTCGGCGAGGGCGTCGGCCTCCGTGGCGTACGGGTAGAACCGGGTCCCGCCGAGCGCGGGGCCCAGCGCGGTGGAGTAGATCCCGATGATCGCCTTCAGGCCGGACTGCTTGTCCTGGCAGAACACGACCTGCTCATGCCCCGTGGAAACGGGGTCGTCGGTGCTGGCGAATACGCCCATGGCTGACTCCTGTGTCGGTGAGCGCCCTTGTGGGGAGCGGAACCTGGTGGCACGCCGGCGGGATGCTGCCGGTGTCTCTGAGCCTAATATCGGCCCGAACCGTACTGTCGCGCACGTCACGCCACGGGCTCACGGGCGGCGACGGGCGGTCCCGTCTCGTGGGAGGATCGCGCCGTGCCGTCGCTCTTCGCTTCATACCTGCGCGTGTACGAGCCGCTGACCGCCTTCGACCGGGACCGGCAGTCCTACTGGCGCCGGTACGTCAGCGAGGGCCGGGCGATCGCCCCGCTGGAAGGGCCGGTACGACAACGGACCGCCGTGATCGAGGCGCTGGGCGCGGGCTGGACCCGGCTGCCCGACCTGCCCGACGAGGCGTACGTCCTGGAGTCGGACGACTCGTTGCTGGTCTGCCCCTGGAACCTGCGCATCCGGGTCGCCGAGGCGGCGCTGAGCGCCCGCGACGGCGTGCCCTCGGTGCTGGCCGACGCGTTCGTGCCGCCGGTGCTCGCCGGGCAGGCCAAGGCCGTGGTGGAGGACTGGCGCAGCGGCGCCCGGGTGCTGGAGCACGGCGTGCCCCGGGTGCACGAGCAGATCGCCACCTGGGGCGTGCCGCTGCGCTGGTTCGTGCTGTTCGAGGCGGGTGAGCGGCACCTGGTCACCGAGCCGGAGCGGCGCGCGCTGCGCTACCGCACCGAGATCTCCAAGGCGCGCCGCCGCGCGTCGCGGGCGCTGTCGGTGCTGCGCAAGTCGATCGGCGAGGCGCCGATCACCGAGGCGGTCGAGGAGGCGGCCCGGTGGCTGGAGGAGTTCCACCCGCGCTCGGTGGTCGAGCTGGACTACGGCGGCCTGGTTCAACTGCTGCCGGACGAGACGCTCGAAGCCGACGACTCGACCGATCTGGTGGCCACCGGACTGTCCGGACTGGGCCGGGGCGAGGCCGAGGAGGCGTCCGCCGCGTACGACAAGCTGGTCGCCCGCTGGCGCGCGGTGCAGCTGTTGGAGCGCTGCAACTGACGCCCGGTTTACCCCGATAAGTGGTCTTGGACACGAGAGTGTCTCGTAGTTGATGCGTCACGAACCGTGATCATGAGTCCCAATAAGGTAGTTTCTGCGGCATAAAAGTCGTAAAAATCGGGCATGCTTCATCCGTCCGTCTAGGGACCTTCAGCCGTTCGGCCCATGTCGGACATCGGGGACTAGCCGGACCATGGGAGACGCGTCGGCCGGCGGGACCCCGGCCGATGTCTATACATGTGGAGGAGTGACCCCGATGGCATCGCGAACGCACGAACCTGAGCCGCTACTCACACCGGCCGAGGTGGCGTCGATGTTCCGTGTCGACCCGAAGACGGTGACCCGGTGGGCCAAGGCTGGCAAGCTCAGCGCCATCCGGACCCTTGGCGGCCACCGCCGCTACCGTGAGTCAGAGGTTCGGGCGCTACTGCAGGGGCAGATCCCCCAGCAGCGCCAGGGAGACTGACGAACCGGCGTTCTCCGGCGTTCCGATCAGGGGCGGTGCCGTCGCGGCGCCGCCCTTAATCGTGCCCGGGCTCAATCGTGTCCGGGGGCCGCGCCGTCCAGCACGATCCGCAGCCCCACCGTGCCCCCCTCGCCCCGGCGCAGCCGGCTGCCGAGCAGGCTCAGCCGCCCGATCAGCCGGTACTTCTGCTTGAGCAGGCCCCGCACCCGCCGGGTGCTCTCCGGATCGGCGATCGTCGCGTGTGCCGGCACCGCATCGCCGTGCGGCCGCCCGCGCACGTCGCACGGCGCCACAGTGACCCGGCCGTCGCGGCGGATCCGCTTCACCTTGCCGGAGTCGGACACCGTCCACACCGCCAGCGAGTCACCGTCGCGTACCGCCCACACCGGTGTCGCCACCGCCCGGCCGTCCTTGCGGAACGTGGTGAGCAGGACGTACTTCTCCGCCGCCAGGCGGTCCAGGTCGGTCACGCCGCCCAGGATACGGCGGTCGGCGCGCCGCCGACCTCCGGATAGCGTTGCGGGCATGACCGGGGAACCCGAGATCGGCGACGTGTTCGGCGAGATGATCCGCGACGCGTACGCGGTCGCCACCGGGATCGGACCCCGGCCGATGGCCGGTGGACGCCTGCCCCGGCCGGTCATCGAGATCATCGAGCGGGACGACGGGCTGATCAACGGCGCGCCCGCCGGGCACTACCTGGACCCGCCGCAGCTGTGGCAGCCGCACGACCACCGGGCGGTGGACCGGGTACGCGGGCACGTGCTCGACGTCGGCGTAGGCGCCGGACGGATCGCGCTGGAACTCCAGGAGCGCGGCGTGCCCGTCACCGGCCTGGACACCTCGCTGGGCGCGCTGCGGGTCAGCCGGCACCGGGGCGTACGCGACCTCGTCCACGGCACCGTCGACGAGCACACCGCCGACGAGCCGCGCTACGACACGTTCCTGCTGCTCGGCAACAACCTCGGGCTGTTCGAGGGGCGGGAACGGGCGCCCGCGATGCTGGCCGCGCTCGCCGCCCTGGCCCGCCCCGGCGCCCGGGTGATCGCCCACGGTACCGACCCGTACGGCACCACCGACCCGGTGCACACCGCCTATCACGAGCGCAACCGGCAGCGGGGCCGGATCGGCGGGCAACTGCGGCTGCGGCTGCGCTACCGGCTGCTCGGCACCGGGTGGTTCGACTACCTGGTCTGCTCGCCCGAGGAGTTCGCCGAGCTGGTCCACGGCTCGCCGTGGCGACTGGCCGACGTGGACGACACCGACCACCCGTACTACCTCGCCACGCTGGAGCTGCGGCGTTAGGAAGGGCCCCTTTCAAGCGCCCAGGCGTTAACAAGGGGCCCTTCCTTACATGCTCAGACCTGGACGGTGGGGGTGGTCTGCTCCGGGGGCAGTCCGCCGTCGCCGTCGACCACCTCGTCCGGCGTGCCGTCCTCGTCGATGTCCACCATGGTGATGTCCACCTTGCCGTCACCGTCGGTGTCGAACTGGAACAGGTCGGCCTTGCCGTCGCCGTCGGTGTCCACCACCCACACGTCGGTCTTGCCGTCGTTGTTGGTGTCCGCGCGGAGCAGGTCCACCCGCTCGTCGCCGCGGGTCTCGACCGTCTCGGTGTTCTCCGCGCTCTCCGGTGCCTGGCTCATCTCGTTCCTTCCTTCGACGTTGACGGCCGTCCTTACCCCGTCCGCTCCGCCCCCACTCATCCCGGCGGCCCGGCCCTGCATAGGGTCGCATGCAGGAACGAGCGAGCGGACGGGCCCGGCGGCGGAGACCCCGCGCGCCCCCGCCGCGGCGAGGGGACACCGATGAGTGGTCGTTTTGTGGTCGTCGGGGCCGGCACCATGGGCCTCGGCATCGCGTACGTGGCGGCCGGCGCCGGGTACGCGGTCGAACTGGTCGAGGTCGACCCCGGGCGGGGCGCCGAGGCCGTCCGCCGGCTCGGCGAGCTGTGGGACCGGGGCGTGCAGCGCGGCAAGCTGACCGAGGAGGCCGCCACCGCCAACCGCGGGCGCGTCACGTTGCGGGCCGGGCTCACCGAGGTGCCCGAGGGCGCCGACGTGATCGTGGAGGCGGTGCCCGAGCGGCTCGACCTGAAGCGCGCCGTGCTGCGTGAGGCGGAGAGCCGTCGCCCCACGCTGCTGGGCAGCAACACGTCCAGCATCCCGATCGCCGAACTGGCCGCCGGGCTGGAACGTCCCGCCGGCTTCGTCGGGCTGCACTTCTTCAATCCGGTGTGGGCGATGGCGCTGCTCGAGGTCGTGGTCGGCCCGGCCACCGCGCCGCAGACCACCGAGGCGGCCGTCGCGCTCGCCGCCCGGCTGGGCAAGGACCCCGTCGTCGTACGCGACATGCCCGGCTTCGCCACCTCCCGCCTCGGCGTCACGCTCGGCCTGGAGGCGATCCGGATGGTGGCCGACGAGGTGGCGAGCCCGGCCGACATCGACAAGGCGATGGTGCTCGGCTACCGGCACCCGATCGGACCGCTGGAGCTGACCGACCTGGTCGGACTGGATGTGCGGCTCGACATCGCGCGTACGCTCCAGGCCGCGTACGGGGACCGCTTCGCGCCGCCGCCGCTGCTGGTCGAGATGGTGGCCGCCGGGAAGCTCGGCAAGAAGTCCGGGCAGGGCTTCTACACCTGGAAGGACGGCCAGAAGAAATGAGCGGGCTGCGGATCGAGGAGCTGCCGGACCGGCTGGTCGTGACGCTGGACCGGCCGGAGAAACGCAACGCGATCGACGCCGACCTGGTGGCCGAGCTGCACGCGGTCTGCGCCGACCTGGAGGCACGCCCCCGGCTGCTGCTGCTCACCGGCGGGACGGCGGGCATCTTCGCCGGCGGCGCCGACATCGCCCAGCTGCGCGAGCGCGGCCGGCTGGACGCGCTGGCCGCCATCAACCAGGGCGTCTTCGCCCGCATCCGGGCGCTCCCGATGCCCACCGTGGCCGCCGTCGACGGGCCGGCGCTGGGCGGCGGCGCCGAACTCGCGTACGCCTGCGATCTGCGGGTGTGCACGGACCGCGCGGTCTTCGGTCAGCCCGAGGTGCGGCTGGGCATCCTGGCCGGCGCGGGCGCGACCTACCGGCTGCCGGCGTTGATCGGTGAGGCCCGCGCCAAGGAACTGCTCTTCACCGGCCGGCGGGTGGACGCCGCGGAGGCGCTGCGGATCGGGCTGGTGAACCGGGTGGTGGCCGAACCGGACGAGCTGCTGCCCACCGCGCACGGTCTGCTCGACGAGATGGCGAAGGGCTCCGCGCTGGCCCTGCGGCTGACCAAGCTGGCGGTGGACGCCCCGGCGGCCGCGCACCCGCAACTCGACCTGCTCAGCCAGGCGGTGCTCTTCGAGGACGAGGAGAAACACCGGCGGATGACCGAGTTCCTGGACCGGCGAAAGGCGCGCTGAGCCGGAACACGACGAGGGCCGCGCCGGTGTTCCCGGCGCGGCCCTCGTCGTCGGCGCTTCTCAGCGTCTGATCTGGACTCCGGCGTCGGCCAGAGCCGGGATCGCCGGCGCGGACTCGGCGAAGCCGATGAGCAGCAGCGCCTCCGGCCCGTACGCCTTGATCTCCTGGGCGATGCCGGAGAAGTCGACGGGGGTCTTCGGGTCCTCCGGCGGCTCGTAGGTCAGCAGCTTGACCCGGTCCGCGCCGATGCCGGCCTTCTCCAGCTCCGAACGGACGTTCTCCTGGAGGCCCTCGCCGTAGGAGTCCTTACGGGCCAGGATCGCGATCTTGCGCGGCCCGTCCCGGAGCATCACGTCGGCCAGCGCGCGACCCTGGAGGCTGTCCGGCGGGGCGGTACGGAAGTAGAGGCCGTTGTCGTCCACCGCGCTCAGCCCCGCGTCGGTGTTCGACGGCGAGAACAGGATCCGCCCGGCGGCCACCACGTCCGGCAGCACCGCCCGGGAGATGCCCGAACCACCGGCGCCGATGATGACGTGGACGCCCTCCCGGACGTGCGAGGCGACAGTGGCCTTGGCGACCGCCGGGTTGGTGCCGTCGTCGCCCTCGACCCACCTCACCGGCTCACCGAGCACGCCACCGGCGGCGTTGACCTCGCGGAGCGCGAGCGCGGCGCCGGCGGCCAACGGCGGGTACGCCAGCGCCAGGTCACCGGTCTTCGGCAGGAGGCCGCCGAGGACCAGCGGCGCGTCCTTCGCCTTCCCGTCGCGCAGCTTGCGACCGCGCGGCGGCGTCTTGCTGCTCGCCCCGGACTCCTCACCGGCGCCGACGAACTCGGTCTTGCTGTCGTCGATCTTCTGGTTGTCGAAGTGCATGGTGCCGTAGCTGGCAGTGGCCGGCTCGCCGTTGTCGGTGAACCCGGCCCGGGTGAGCGACACGCCCCGGTACTGGATGTCCTGACCGGCGCGGGCGAGCTGGAGGCAGGTCGCCACCTCGTCGCAGCGTTCGCCGCCGGTGGTGACCCCGACGATCTGCTTGGCGATCTCGCCCGGCGCGGTGGTGCCGGCGAGCTGGGCGGCCAGCGCGCTGATCACGACCGCGTCGTAGGACTCGGCGGAGTAGAGGAAGTCACCCAGCTTCGCGTCTACGGCGAGTAGTCGTTCCTTGAAGCTCTCGGGCAGCGGAGTGAGGGGCGTGGTGCCCTTCATCCCGTTCACCAGATCCGCCCGATCCTTCAGCTCGGCTGGGTATGAATTGAGCATGTTGCCGTCGGTGCCGTAGAGGCGCACCTGGGTGGCGGGCGCTTCTTCCGGCTCGTCGCTCCCGCAGGCGCTCGTGGCGAGCAGGAGCGCCGCGCAGGCCATGGACAGGGCCGCGCGCGACGTGCGTGTTCTCAGCATGGTCGTCCTTCCTCCGGCGAAGGTCCGCTGCGCACCTTAGCGTGCCCACGCGGTAGGCGGGACTGTGGAGTCGGCTCCGTCGGCACCCCGACTGCGGGAATCACGCTGCGTGTTCATCGAGCGATTTCCGGGTCACGGCTTGACCCCCGGCGCTACTGTTCCGCGGGTGAACGACGAAGCACAGCAGACGCTGGACGACGCGACCGCCGTGCTCCGTTCCGCCCTCGCCGGCGACGGCGCCGGGGTGGTGGGCACGTTCGACGCGGTGGTGGACCGCTCCGGCCTGGCCGGGGCGTACGGGGTGGCGTGGTGCCTGGCCGCCACCATGCTCGGCGACGACGCGCCGGCCGGCGGGGCGGCCCTCGACTTCCCCGGCATCGACCAGGCCGACTACGACACCCGCTGGGTGGCCCGCTTCGTCAGCGCGTGCGCCAACGACGACGCCGACACCGGTGAGGCGCTGTTCGGCGCGGCCGCCGCCGACGGGCTGCTGCCCGACTGCCTGCTCACCCTCGCCGGCTCGACCATCGCCACGCTGCGCAGCCGGTCCGACTGAGCCCGCCGCGCCGCGACGCGCGCCGGCTGTGATAGCTCTGGGTCATGTCCGAGGCGATGCTCAGCAAGGTGCGCAAGCTGCTCGCCCAGGCCGAGGACCCGGCCTGCACGCCCGCCGAGTCGGCCGCGTTCATGGCCAAGGCCACCGAGCTGATCGCCCGTTACGGCGTCGACCGGGCGCTGCTCGCGGCACGCGACCCGGCCGTCGACCCGGTGGGCGACCGGACGGTCGAGGTGGTCGCGCCGTACGCCCGGGACAAGGCCGGACTGCTGGCCGCGGTCGCCGAACCGTTGCGCTGCCGCTGCGTACGCCGACGGCAGGGCAACGGTTTCGCCATGCACCTGTTCGGCTTCGCCAGCGACCTGGAACGCGTCGAGTTGCTGTTCACCTCGCTGCTGGTGCAGGCCGCGCACGGACTGGCGGGAGCCGCCGTGCCGGACGGGGAGCACCCGGCCGCGTTCCGGCGTACCTGGCTGGCCGGCTTCGCGTACGTCGTCGCGCAGCGGCTGCGCGCAGCCGAGGAGAACGCGGTGGCCGAGGCGGGCGGCCCCTCGACGGCCCTGGTACTCGCCGACCGTTCCGACCGCGTCCAGCGCCGGGTCGCCGAGGCGTACCCCAGGTTGCGCACCGCGCCGCGACGGCGCCTCGCGGGCGGTGGTTTCGCGCCGGGCGCGGACGCCGGCCGCCGCGCCGACCTCGGCGGCACCGGCGTGCCCGGCGCCGCGGCGACGCCGGGCATCACCGGCTGACCGGGCCCATCGGGTACGGGTCAGGCGGTGCGGGCGACCGTCGCCAGGTAGCGGCAGAGCAACTCGTGCCAGCCGGCCGTGAGCGCCTCGCGGTAGCCCTCGGCCGCGGCGCCGTGCCGGTCGAAGTAGCGGTGCTCGACCTCGACCCGGGTCAGTTCCGGGCCCTCGGGGTGGAACAGGACCTCCACCTCGCTGGCGCCGGCCGGGTCCGGCACCGGCACCCGGTCCGGGCCGATCTGCCAGGTGAAGACCAGACGCCGGGGCGGATCCCAGGTCAGCACGCGGCCCCAGTCGTTGCGGAAGCCGTACGGGCCGATTTCGTAGAGCATGCCGCCGGCCCGGGGTTCGATGCCGAGCGCGGCGAGCGCCTGCGGGCCGGACCAGGTGTACTCGCGTACCCACCAGTCGGCGAGCGATCCGGTGAACACGGCGTACGCCCGCTCGGCCGACGCCGGGACGAACAGGTTGCTGCGGAGGGAGAAGCGGTCGGATTCCTGCCGGACCTCATCCGGATCGGCCATCTCCTGTCCCATAGGTCCGGACCATACCGGCTCATGTCTCGGTGCGCAGCTTCCGTTGCGCCCGCTTCCGGACACCGGGAACGCCGCTCCACGACAGCGCTGTGTGGTGGGACAGGCGCGCCGAGTTGGCGGAACGCCTCGGGGCGTACCCGGTACCAGGCCCAGGTGCCGCGCCGCTCGGAGCCGGACGCAGATCTCCGACGCCGAGGCGCCGGCAGCGCTTGTTTCGACATTTCTCTAGGTTGACAGACTTCAAAGCAGAGGGCAGGGTGGAGTCTGCTTCGATAAACATCTAGACAGGGAGTTCGCATGTCCCGCGTCCAGCTCGCCCTGCGCGTCTCCGACCTCGAAGGCTCCGTGGCCTTCTACAGCAAGCTGTTCGGCGTCGAGCCGGCCAAGCGCCGCCCCGGCTACGCCAACTTCGCGGTGGAGAACCCGCCGCTGAAGCTCGTACTCCTCGAAGGTGAGCCCGGCCTGCCGACGGTGATGGACCACCTCGGGGTCGAGGTGGCCACCACCGGCGAGGTGAACGCCGCGACCAGCCGGCTCGCCGAGTCCGGCCTGATCACGCTGGAGGAGAACGACACCGAGTGCTGCTACGCGCTCCAGGACAAGGTCTGGGTGCGCGGCCCCGGCGACGAGCCGTGGGAGGTCTACACGGTCAAGGCCGACTCGCCGCAGCTGGAGAAGGTGACCGAGAGCGCCTGCTGCGCCTCGGACACCGCGGAGCAGCCCGCCGGCGTCTGAACGGCGGATCCCCACCGGCGTCTCCGCCGGTGGGGATCTCTGTCGTACGGTCAGGTGCGGCGATTCCGCATGACCCAGGTGGGCAGCGGCTCCGCGAAGGCGTGCACCACCTCCCAGCCGGCGCGCCGGTACACCTCGACGTTGTCCGGGTTGCTGGTCTCCAGAATCGCCGGCAGGCCGTCCGCGGCGGCCCGGTCCAGCCCCATCCGCATCACGGCGTGGCCCCACCTGCGGCCGGCGTGGTCCGGGTGCGTACCCAGCACCCCCAGGTACCAGAACGGCGCCGACGGCAGCGCGGCGTGCACCGCCTCGTCGTAGGCGCGTACGCGGTGCAACACGTCGGCGGGAAGCTGGGCGGCGAGATCGTCGTCCGGCGGTGCGCTCCCGGATGCCGGCGGCTCCCAGATCGCCGCCGACGCGCCGTGCCCGATCGTCCAGATCGTCTCCTTGTGCACCCGCTTGTCGAACAGGTGCCCGAAGAAGACGGCCGCATAACGCGCATAGGTCGCCTCGTCGGGGAACAGGTGCCGCAGGACCGGATCCTTGGTGAACGCCGCGACCAGCGAGGTGACGACCTGGGCGCGGTCTTCCGGCGTCGCAACGGTGATCTCAGGCCCTGTCACAGCGTGCAACATATCGCGCGGCCGAGGCGCGGGGCGTCCCTCGCGGCGTGAGCCGGCCGGCGACTACCGTGCCTCGGCGAACCTCAGCCGCCTGAAGGCCTCGACGTAGACGAACCGCTTGCCGTCCGGAGAGAAGCTCGGGTGGTACGCGCGCTCACCGTCGGCGATCCGCGTCTTCTTCCCGGTGTCGACGTCGACCGACCACACGCCGCCCACGTGATCCGACGCGACGGCGGCGATCACCGACCTGCCGTCCGGCGACACCGCCAGGTCGGCGAGCCCGGGAAGCTCCGCGAGGAACCTGGCCGTGGCCGATCCGACGTCCCACTCGGTCAGGTGCCAGGTGAAGTCAGACGGATACACCTCGACAGGCAGCGGCAACCTGCCGAGGGTGTCGGGTGCGGTGATGAAGAACAGCCGCTCACCCATGGTTGCCGGCGACCGCACCAGCACCATGGACTCGCAACCCGTATCACTGCCACTGAGGTTGAAGGTTGTCCCGTCGACCGTCACCGGAGAGGGGAACTCAGACGCCTTCCCGTCAGCGAGCAGCTGGATTCCCCCCGGCCCGCACTCCCGGCGCGCCTGCACATATCCCCTGCCGTCACCGTTCACGAGTGCGGCACCGGCGAGGAAGCGCGTCGACGCCAGAGGCTCGAACGTCTTGTCGGCCGGCGAGTAGGTGAGCAGCTCCGTTCCGTCCCAGCCGCATTCGAGGGCCACCCCGAGGTCGCCGTCGGGGTCGGCGAACAAGAAGCTGAACAAGCCCGCTTCGCAGGCGGGCACCGCCGGGGCGCGCGTGAGAACGGCTTCCTCGCCGCTCCCGTCGGGCCGCTGCCGCCACACCTCGGCTACTCCCGAGCCCGAGGTCGAGGTCACCTCCCGCAGGTAGTAGACCCAGCCGTCGGCGGCCCACACCGGATGGAACAGGGAGACGGAATCCAGGAGCCCCGAGATCCGGCCGCACCCGCCCACCAGGATCACGGCCAGTACGAGGACCGACGTCAGAGCCGTACGCAGCGTCCGCACATGCGACCTTCTGGTGCTCACCTGCCTCATTCCGTCCGTCACTCAGCGGGCTCACCGTAGGCGCCGCCGCCGTTGCCGGGGACCATACACCCGTTAGGTACTCAGGGTGGCGACCTGTGCCGGCCGTGGACACGGCCCGTCGACCGGGAAGCGCAATCGTCGCGACACCTAGCGGGACCGGACCACGGCCGTGACCTCGACCTCGAGCACGGCACCGGGCAGGAAGAGCCTGCTGACCTCGACAGTCGTGCTCGCCGGCGGCGGTGTGCCAGTGAAGAGCCGTCGCCGGACGGCCGCGTACGCCGGCAGGTCAGCCAGGTCCGTCATGAACGTGCGGATGTGCAGCACGTCGTCGAAGCTCGCGCCGTGCGCCGCGAGCACGCCGCCCACGATCTCGAAGATCCGTTCGGCCTGGGCGCCTGCGTCGCCGGGGGCCACCACCTCGCCGTCGTCGTCGACGGCGACCTGTCCGGCGAGCATCAGCAGCGCGCCGCCGCCGACATCGATCCGGGCGACGTGCGCGAAGCGGTCGCCGAACGGGGCCGCGACGGATTCGGGGTTGTCCAGGGTGAGGCGCATCGGCGTCCCTTCGCAGAAGTCGGGGGAGACTAGGGAGGAGAGATCGGCGTCCTGGTCCGGCGCGGCCCGCATCAGGTCGAGGGCGGCCTCCAGCACGGGGGCCGGCACCGGGCGGCGCAGCGCCAGCCGGGCATCCTTCGCCGCCATCGTGACTGCGAACGAGGCGCCCGGGGCGGTGGCCCGTCCGACCGCGCCGCCGAGGGCCCCACGGTCGAGCACGTCGAGGGCGGTCTGCCTGTCGACACCGAGCGCTGCGGCGACAGCCAGCGCGTCGTGCAGCGCGGCGACAGCCGTCACCAGGCCCGTGTTCGCGACGAGTTTGACGGCGGCACCTGCGCCGATCGGACCGCAGTGACGGACCGTCCCGAGCTGCCCCAGCACCGGAGCCGCCCTCTCCACGGCATCGGCAGGGCCGCCCGCGAAGATCACCAGCGTGCCGGCCCGGGCGGCGTTGACGCTGCCGCCGACGGGGGCGTCGAGGAGGTAGACGCCCGCCGGAAGCCGGCCGGCCACCGCTCGGACTTCGTCCGGCCCGATCGTCGACATCTGCACCACGACCGTCCCGGGTCGGAGCGCGGTGGCGGCGCCGTCCGGCCCGAACAGCACCGTCTCGACCGCGCCGGCGTCGGCGAGCATGACGACGACGACCTCGGCTCCGTCGACCGCGGCGGACGGGCTCGCGGCCACCGTGGCGCCGACCGCCGCGAGCGGCTCCGAACGCTCCGGGCTGCGGTTCCACACTCTGACCCGGTTGCCACCGGCCAGGAGGCGGCGCGCGATCGGCGTACCCATGTGCCCGGTCCCGAGGACCGCGATGATCTTCACGCGGTAACGCTAGGCCGGTGAGGGTAATGCGACCAACGAATGTCTTGCATGCCTGCCATGCGTGATTACCATGCCTGCCCATGGAGACTCAGCTGCTGGAGGTGTTCCGCACCGTCGCGCGGCACGGCTCGATCACCACCGCCGCGCGCGCCCTCAGCTTCACCCAGTCGGCTGTCTCCCGGCAGATAGCCGCGCTCGAGGCCGACATCGGCGCCCGGCTCTTCGACCGGCTGCCCCGCGGCGTCGCCCTCACCGAGGAGGGACGAGAGCTGCTCCCGCACGCCGAGGCGGTCCTCGACCGGCTCGCCGCGGCCCGGCGTGACCTCGACGACCTGCGCGGGCTCGGCCGAGGGCGGCTGCGTGTGGGCGCCTTCCCGACCGCTGTCGCGGCCCTCGTACCCCGGGCGATGGCGTCGTTCCGCTCGGCCTACCCGGAGGTCTCGCTGTCGCTGGTCGAGGGCGTGACGCCGCGGCTGCTGGAGCGCCTGCTCGCCGAGGAGGCGGATGTGGCAGTGGTCAGCACCTCGCCCACGGGCGAGCTGGACCGCGAACGATTCGACCTGCGACACCTGCTCGACGAGCGGCTCCTGGTCGCGGTCGCGCGTGACCACCGGCTGGCGCGCCGCCGCTCGGTGCGCCTGGCCGACCTCGCCCCGGAAGCGTTCGTCGTGGGCTCGGCCACCGCGGAGAACAGCCTGCTCCGCGCAAGCCTGCCCAGCGGTTTCTCGCCGCGCATCGACATCGTCGCGGCCGAGTGGACCGGCAAGCTGGGATGCGTCGCCGCCGGGTTGGGGGTGGCCCTGGTTCCGGCCCTGGCGGTACGCGGAACCCCGCCGGACATCGCCCTGCTGCGCCTGCACCCGGACGACGAGTCGGTGCGGCAGATATTCGCGGCGACCGTGCGGGGCAGGACGCCGCCGCCGGCGGTCACGCACTTTCTCGAGCATCTGCGGGCGGAGGCGGCCCATCTGGGCTGAAAAGCAGAACGCCGACCTGCGTATCCGCTGGTCGGCGTTCCTGTAGCCCGGCGAAAGGCTATGTGGCCAGGGGCGGGGTCGAACCGCCGACCTTCCGATTTTCAGTCGGACGCTCGTACCAACTGAGCTACCTGGCCGTGGTGCTCGGCACATGCTACCGCACGAGCCGATACGCAGAACGCCGCGCATTGAGCTGCGCGGCGTCAGCGCTTGCGGTCCTGACGGGACTTGAACCCGCGACCTCCGCCTTGACAGGGCGGCGAGCACTCCAACTGCTCCACAGGACCTGGCTGGTGTTGCATCCGGCGCGAGCCGGACCGTGCCCCCAACGGGATTCGAACCCGTGCTACCGCCTTGAAAGGGCGGCGTCCTGGGCCGCTAGACGATGAGGGCGGCCCCGCCATCATTGCACACTCGCAACTTCAAGCGGACTTGCTCCCATCCGGCCCCGCCGGAGGCAGGAGAAGCATATGTCATGTCTGCACGGACGGCCAAACCGGTATGGGCATGGCCGCGACGCCGGGCAAAACCGCAGGTCAGGGTAGTCGCGCGATCCCGTACCGCCGCTTCAGGTCCGGGATCAGGTGCCGGCACGCGGCCATCGTCTGGGCCCGGTCACCGCCCGCGTCGTGCATCAGCACGATCGAGCCGTTCCGGGTGGCGCCCTTCACCCGCTTGATGATCGTCTTCGCCGGCGGGTGGTCCCAGTCCTGCGGGTCCACGCTCCAGTGCAGCGGGCGCAGGCCCATCTGCCGGGCCACCACGATCTCCTCGGCGGTCCACCGGCCGCCGGGCTGGCGGAACCAGGTGATCGGCGCCTTGGGCGCGGCGGCGCGGATGGCGTCGTTGGTCCGTTCCAGGTCGGCCCGGATCTCGGTGGCCGACCGCCGGCCGAGGTTCACGTCGTGGTGCCAGCTGTGGTTGCAGAGCTGGTGACCCTCGCGGACGATCCGGGCCACCAGCTCCGGGTAGCGCTTGGCCTGCTGGCCGACCACGCAGAACGTCGCGGTGACCCGGGCCGCCCGGAGCTGGGCCAGGATCTGCGGGGTGTAGCGGGGATCCGGCCCGTCGTCGAAGGTGAGCGCCACCCCGCTGCTCCCGCTGGCCCGGTGCAGGCCCGCCGGGAGCTTCTTGGGCACCGGGCGCAGCTTCGGCTTCCTGGGGGTGGCGGTCGGGGTCGGTGAGGGCTTCGTCACGGGCGACGGCGACGCCGAGACCGACGGCGAGGCCGCCGCCTGATCGGGTGACTTGCCGGCTTCGCCGCAGGCGGTGACGAGGAGCACCAGGCCCAGGGCGAGCGCCGGCAGGGCGCGTGGACGCATTCGTCGCTCCCGGAGGGGTCGGGGTCAGACGGACTTTCCGACCGTAGTGGACGCGCCCCGGAGCGAAAAGGGCCGTCAGCCCTTCGTCGACTGGTCCAGCGAGTCCCGTACCGCCAGGGCGAGGGAGAGCGCCTCGGCCAGATCCACTGGCCGGACCACCCCGGCCGGCAGCGAGTCGGCCCGCCAGCCGGGCCCGGCGGCGAGCACCAGCAGCGGCCGGCGGGGGACGGTCAGCAGCGCGGTGAGCTGGCACGGGTCGGCGGTCGCGCGGGTGTGCGACCAGAGGACCACGGCCGCCGGCCCGGTCCGGTTGACCGCCTCCACCAGGGCGGGCAACGGCACCCGGGCGCCGAGCATGCGACAGCTCACACCGGCCTCCGCGAGCGCGGCGGCGAGCGCCTCCAGCGGCAACGAGTGCTGTTCCTCGTCGGCGCAGGAGAGCAGGATCCGGGGCGGTCCGCCGTTCGGGTGGGCCCGGATCACCGTGGCGAACGCCACCGAGACGCACCGGGACATCAGGTGTTCCACCTCGATCAGGCCGGCGGTGGCGGCGTGCCGTTCCCCGATCCCGGTGAGCACCGGCCGGAGCAGCCCCTCCCAGGTCGCCACCACCCCGTCGGCGGCGAGCGCCTCGGCGATGGTCCGCGCGATGGTCACCGAGTCCAGGCGCATCGCGGCACGGGCCAGCCCCCGTGCGGCGGGGCCGGCCCGGCCGACCGGGATGGTCGTGCCGCCGCCGTCGCGTACCGCCGAGGTCCGTGCCTTGAGCGCGAGCCGGTCCGGCGACGGCACGGCCGGGGCCTGCCGGGCCCAGCGGGCCGCCTCGGCGGGCGCCACCCCCTCGGTGGTCAGCCGGCGCATGATCTCCAGGCGGGCGAGGTCGGCGGGCGTGTAGCGCCGGTGGTGGCCCGGCACGTGCTCGCTGGGACCGAGGCCGTACCGCTGGTGCCAGGTGCGCAGCGTGGTGACCGCCACACCCAACCGGCGTGCCACGGCCCCCGCGCTCAGCGCCTCATCGGCCACCCGACCGCTCCGGTGCCTCGGAGGCCGCGACGCCCGGCCGGGCCGGGCCCGCCGGATGCAGCAGCCGGTTGACCACGCCGCCCAGCCACGGGGCGTACGCGCGGGGGTCGGCGTCCAGGTCGGCCACCACCGCGCCGGGGTCGGCCCAGCGCAGCTCGGCCACCTCGTCCGGATCGGGCCGCGTCACCAGGTCGGCGGGTACGTCGGCGCGCAGCACGTGGTCGTACTCGAACTCGACGCGGCCGGTCGCCGGGTCCTCGGCGTAGTAGATGTAGACGCCCACCTCGGTGAGCTCGACCGGGCCGACGCCGAGTTCCTCGCCGAGCCGCCGGTTGGCGGCCTCGGTCAGCGACTGGCCCGGCAGCGGGTGCCCGCAGCAGGAGTTCGCCCAGCGCAGCGGGAACCGCGTCTTCACCGCAGCCCGCTGCTGCAGCAGCACCCGCCCCTGCGGGTCGACCAGGAGCACCGAGAAGGCCCGGTGCAGCCGGCCGGGTGGCTGGTGGGCGGTCGCCACGGTGGTCTCGCCGAGCACCTGCCCGTCGTCGCCGACCAGCTCGACCAGGTGTTCCTCCCGCTCGCTCATGCCGTCGCCCCGGTGATCCGGGCCG
The DNA here is from genome assembly GCF_018070485.1 of Micromonospora sp. C41. Taxonomy (NCBI): domain Bacteria; kingdom Bacillati; phylum Actinomycetota; class Actinomycetes; order Micromonosporales; family Micromonosporaceae; genus Micromonospora; species Micromonospora sp. C41. The sequence goes on from NZ_JAGPXP010000016.1 coordinate 139,870, forward strand.
CCGCGAGCTTGCCGCTGATCAGCACCATCGGTACCCCCACGCCCGGCTGCGTGCCGGAGCCGACGAAGACCACGTTGTCCAGCTTCCGGTGCAGGTTGGAGGGGCGGAACGGCCCGGTCTGGAAGAGGCTGTGCGCGGCGGCGAACGGCGTGCCGGCAGCCATGCCCTGTGCCGCCCAGTCGGCCGGGGTGACGGCCCGCATCACCTCGATGCCGTCGCCGAAGCCGACGTATCCGCGTTCCTCCAGCGTGCCTACGAGTTGGTCGGCGTACCGCTGGGTGAGGTCGCCCGTCCAGTCGAACGGCGCCCGCTCCAGGTTCGGCACCGGCGCCAGCACGTAGTAGGTGTGCTTCCCGGCCGGCGCCACCGACGGGTCGGTGCGGCTCGGGTTCGTCACCAGCAGCGACGGGTCGGTCATCAGCTCGCCTCGGCGGATCACCTCGTCGAACGTCCCCTTCCAGGAGCGCCCGAAGTGGATGTTGTGGTGGGCGATCTTGCCATAGCCCTGCGTCGAACCGATGTGCAGCACCACGCAGGACGGCGAGTAGGTGAGCTTGCGTTGCCGGCTGGGCGGCAGCAGGTCCTCGTAGGCGACCGGCAGGTCGGGGTTGAGCACCACCGTGTCGGCGGGGACGAAGTCGCCGTCGGAGGTGATCACGCCGGTGGCGCGGCCGTTGGCGGTCTCCACCCGGGTCACCGTGGTGCCGTACCGGAACTGCACGCCGTGCTTCTCGGCCGCGCCGGCCATCCCGCGGGAGACCGCGTGGATGCCGCCGCGCGGGAAGCAGACACCGGCCACCGAGTCGAGGTACGCGATGACCGCGTAGATCGCCAGCGCGTCGTGCGGCGACAGGCCCGCGTACATGGCCTGGAAGGAGAAGATCCGCTGGGTACGCGGGTCGCGGAAGAACTGGTTGATCTTCGTCTGGAGCCGCCGGAAGGCGCCGTTGGCGAACAACTTCAGCAGGTTGCCGGTGAGCAGGTCGGTCGGCGCGTCGAGGTTGCGCTCGATGAAGTCGGCCCGTTCCCACTGCCACAGGTTGCGGGCGTAGTCGACGAAACGCAGGTAGCCGTCCGCCTCCCGGGGACCGCAGACACGCGCGATCTCGGCCGCCATCCGGGTGGTGTCGGTGATGACGTCGAGCGTCGACCCGTCCGGGTAGTAGGCGCGGTACGCCGGGTCGAGCGGGCTCAGGTCGAGCCAGTCGGTCAGCTCCTCGCCGACCGCGCCGAGCGCTTCGGCGATCAGGTCGGGCATGGTGAGGACGGTCGGACCGGTGTCGAACTCGTACCCGTCGACGCTGAGCCGCCCGGCGCGCCCGCCGGGCACCGGCTCGCGCTCCAGCACCGTCACCTGCCGGCCGCTGCCGGCCAGGTGCAGCGCGCACGCCAGCCCACCCAGCCCGGCGCCGACCACCACCACCCGGTCGGTCCGTCCCTTGACGGTACGCATTCCGGCCCCCTTGCTCGCGAAGTTGCTCATCATGCCCGCCGCGCGGTGGCGGCGGTGGCGAGACCCGTCAGCGCGGTGCGCGCGGTCTCGTCGATCGGTGCGGTGCCGAGCGCGGCGAGCGCCTCGGTGACCCGGTCGGCGATCATCCGTTCCACCCGGGCGGTGGCGCCGGTGTCGCGGACCACGTCGGCAAGCCGGTCCACGTCGCGTGCCGTGGTGACCGAGCCGGCCCGGTCCAGCGCACGGCGCTGCGCCGGGTCGGCGAGCTGCCGGGCCAGCATCAGCAGCGCGGTCGGCTTGCCGGTACGTAGGTCGTCCCCGGCCGGCTTGCCGGTGGTCTCCGGGTCGCCGTAGACGCCGAGCAGGTCGTCGCGGAGCTGGAACGCCTCGCCGACGGCCAGCCCGTACCGGGTGTACGCGGCGATGAGCGGGTCGTCCGCGTCGGTGCCGGCCAGGCAGGCGCCGAAGAGCAGCGGCCGCTGGACCGTGTAGCTGGCGGTCTTGTACCGGGCCACCCGTAGCGCCCGGTCGACCGTCCAGTTCCCCGCGTCGTTCTCGCCGAGCACGTCCAGGAACTGCCCGGCGACCGTCTCCACCCGCATCTGGTCGTAGCAGCGGCGCACGTCGAGCAGCCGCTCGGCGGGGACCGCCGCGTGGCCCATGAGCCGGTCGGCCCACACCATGCAGAGGTCGCCGATGAGTACGGCGACCGCTTCGCCGTACCGGTCGGGGTCGCCCGCGTGCCCGGCGGCGCGGTGCCGGGCGGCGGCGGCCCGGTGCGCGGTCGGCAGCCCGCGCCGGGTGTCGGAGGCGTCCATCACGTCGTCGTGCACGAGCGCGAACGTGTGCAGCAGTTCGAGGGCGGACAGGGCCGGGAGCACCGAACACATCGGTTCCTCCCCGCCGACAGCGCCCCGCCATCCCCAGTACGCGAACGTGGGCCGGACCCGTTTGCCGCCGGCCAGCACGCAGTCGCGCGCGGTTGCGGCGAATGCACCCATCGCTGCGTCGATCTCGGTCAGCGAATCGACTTCTGCGGCCAGGAACGCCACCAGCGTCTCATCGACCCCTTTGATCAGGTCTTTCGTGAACGCGGCCAGTACGCCGCGGACCGGATCGTCCGTCGCCCCGGCCTGAGCCGGCGCGACGCGGAGCGCATTACCCGCAACTGCGTCGTTGGCCATGTGGGCGAGCGTACCCTAGGGTTACGAGTTGCGTCGATTGCTGCGTCGAAACTGAGGAGGGCCGATGGACGTGGATCTGGCCGCCGCCTATGACCGCTGCCGCGAGCTGCACCGGCGTCACGGCCGTACCTACTATCTCGCCACCCGGCTGCTCCCCGCCTGGAAACGGCGACATGTGCACGCCTTGTACGGATTCACCCGCTACGCGGACGAGATCGTCGACCGCACCGAGGACCTGCCGCCCGCCGAGCGCGCGGCCCGGCTGCGCGAGTGGTCGGATCGATTCGTGGCCGGGCTGCACGGCGCGTCGGTCGACGACCCGCTGCTCCCCGCCGTGCTGCACACCATCGCCGTGTTCGACCTGGACCGCGACGACTTCGCGTCGTTCCTGCGCAGCATGGCGATGGACCTGACGGTGATGTCGTACCCGACCTACGACGACCTGCTCGACTACATGGAGGGCTCGGCCGCCGTCATCGGCACCATGATGCTGCCGATCCTGGGCAGCTCCGACCCGGCCGCCGCCCGGGAGCCCGCCCGCCAGCTCGGCTTCGCCTTCCAGCTCACCAACTTCATCCGGGACGTCGCCGAGGACCTCGACCGGGGCCGGACCTACCTGCCCGACGAGGATCTGGCCAAGTTCGACGTCACCCGCGCCGACCTCGTCGCGGCCAAGGCCGCCGGTCGCACCACGCCGCGCATCCGCGAGCTGATCGAGTACGAGGTGACCCGCGCGCAGGCCCACTACCTCGCCGCCGCGCCGGGCATCCCGCTGCTCAACCCCGCCTCGCAGGCGTGCATGCGCACCGCGTACGCGCTCTACGGCGGCATCCTGGACGAGGTCGCCGCGCAGGACTACGACGTCTTCGTCCGCCGGGCCCTGGTGCCGCAGCGGCGCCGGATGGCGGTGGCCGCGCGGGCGCTGCTCACCCCGCCCGGCACGCCGGTTCAGGTGCCCGGCCCGGCGCTGGAACCGGCCCTGGCCGGATGACCGGCCGGACGGCGGTCGTGCTGTTCACCCGCGACCTGCGGGTGCACGACCACCCGGCGCTGGCGGCCGCCTGCTCCGCGTTCGAGCGGGTGGTGCCGCTCTACGTGCTCGACCCGGAGTTGCAGAAGCTCTCGCCGAACCGCACCCGCTTCCTGCACCAGAGCCTGGCCGACCTGCGCGAGGCGCTGCGCAAGCGCGGCGGCGACCTGGTGATCAGGCGCGGCGACCCGGTGGCCGAGACGGTGAAGCTGGCCCGGAAGGTGGGCGCCGAGGGCGTCGGGCTCTCCGCCGACGTCAGCCACTACGCCCGCCGCCGGGAACGCCGCCTGCGCGCCGAGTGCGACCGGCACCGCATGTTCCTGCGGCTGTTCCCCGGCCTGACGATCGTCGAGCCGGGCGCGCTGCGCCCGAGCGGCGGCGACCACTACCGCGTGTTCAGCCCCTACTTCCGCGCCTGGCAGGGCGTGCGCCTGCGGGACGAACTGGCCGCGCCGAAGCGGGTCCGGCTGCCCGACGGCGTCGACCCGGGCCGCCTGCCCGACCCGCCCAAGGGCGACAGCCCGGCCGCCGCCGTGGGCGGGGAGAACGCCGCCCGCCGCCGGCTCACCGCCTGGCTGCCCACCCTCCATCGGTACGACGACATCCACGACGACATGGCCGGCGACGAGACCTCCCGGCTCAGCCCGTACCTGCGCTTCGGCTGCGTCTCCCCGCTGGCGGTGGCGACCCGGGCCGGCGACCGCGACGGCCCGTTCGTCCGGCAGCTCTGCTGGCGCGACTTCTACCACCAGGTCGTCGCCGGATTCCCGGACCTGTCCACGGCCGCCTACCGGCGGGGCGCCCGGGAGGACTGGCGGTACGACGAGCACGCGCTCGACGCCTGGACCGAGGGACGGACCGGCATGCCGATCGTGGACGCCGGCATGCGTCAGATGCGCGCCGAGGGCTGGATGCACAACCGGGCCCGCCTGATCACCGCCGGCTACCTGACCAAGCACCTCGGGCTGGACTGGCGGCCCGGCCTGGAAGTCTTCTTCCGGTGGTTGCTCGACGGCGACCGGGTCAACAACTCCGGCAACTGGCAGTGGGTGGCCGGCACCGGCAACGACACCCGGCCGTACCGCGGCTTCAACCCGGTACGGCAGGCCGAGCGCTACGACCCCGACGGCGCGTACGTGCGGCGGTGGGTGCCGGAGCTGGAATCGGTGGCGGGCAAGGCGGTGCACCAGCCGTGGCGGCTGCCCGACGCTGTGCGTCGCACGCTCGACTACCCGCCGCCGCTGGAGGTGCCCGGCGCCGACCCGGTCTGGCTCCGCTGACGCCCTCGCCCCTCGCCGCCCGCCGCCCGCGCACGAGCGCGAACGTCACACGAGCCCAACGTCGCTGACGCACAGCCCGAGCGGGCCGCAGCACGGCGCCCACGATTACTGCGGGTGACTGCACCTCCAGCCCGCGCCATCCACCTCCGCCGACTTTGCTCTGCAGCCATATCCGCACCCGTTGCGGAACGTGACCGGTGCGGGCCTCTCGCGGATTTCGGACCTAGCGGAAATCCGCTGCTCAACTCGGTGCTGCGCCAATGGGTGCAGAGCAAAGTCGGAAAAGGGGAGCCAGGCGCGACTGCCGGTCGAATGCGCTGCGTGACGACGCGCCGGAATCACAGAACGTGACTGACCGTCAGAGGCAGGAGTGCAGCGCCTCGACCAGCTCCTCCACCCGATCGTGGTCGGCCAGCCGGGCGGTCGCGTACGCGAAGGTGTAGCCCCGCTCCGGGTCGGCCCAGGCGCTGCTGCCGCCGATCCCGCCCATGCCCCAGCTGCCGTCCGGCTCCCACTGCATGCCGAGCGTCCAGTCCACCGGCCGGTCCAGCAGCAGGTCCGGCCCGGAATACTGCACCCGCGTCGCCTCGGCGACCAGCTCCGGGCTGAACAGGCGTACCCCGTCCAGGGTGCCGCCGGCGAGCAGGCCCGCGTACAGCCGGGCGAGCCCGGCGGCGGTGGCGTGCAGGTTCACCGCCGGGATCTCGGCGGCCCGCCAGAGGTCGCTGTTCACCATCGCGACGTCGCGCCCGCCGGGCGGGTTGTCCAGCGCCCGCGCCCGCAACGAACCCGGCTCGCCGCGTATCGCGTCCGGCCAGGCCGGATCGGCGTACGACAGGTCGGCGCACCGCCGCCGGTCGGTCTCACCCAGCCCGAAGGCCAGGTCCAGGCGCCACGGACCGGCGATCTCCTCGGCCAGGAACCGGCCCACCGGCCGCCCGTCCACCCGGCGGACCAACTCGCCCACCAGGTGCCCGTACGTCCAGGCGTGCTCGCCCGCGACGGCGCCCGGGTCCCACTCCGGCTCGGCCGCCGCCAGGTCGGCGCAGAGCAGGCCCCAGTCGGCGATGGCCGCGGCGGGCCGGGGCACCGGGAAGGCGGGCAGCCCGGCGGTGTGGGCGAGGACCTGCCGGACGGTCGCCGGGGTGCGGAACTCCGGCCAGTACGCCGACACCGGCGCGTCCAGGTCGACCCCGCCCCGGTCGACGAGCAGCAGCAGACAGAGCGCCACCACCGGCTTGCCGGTCGAGTAGACGTCCACGAGCGTGTCCGGACGCCACGCCCGGTCCGCCCCTGCCATCGGCACGACCGCACTGGGCGGGACCGCCGCCGCCGTGCCGCCCATCAGCTCGATCACCGGTACGCCGTCGTGCCGCACCGCGAGCGACGCGCCGGTCTCCCGGCCGGTGACGAACAGGTCGTGGAAGCAGTCCCGGACCGGGGTGAAGCGCGTGTGCATGCGGCCACGGTAGGCGGTCGCGTTCGTGACGAGCGCGGGAATTCGGGGCCGGTGCGGTGGCCGGTGTCCCGAAGGTACGGAATGCTTGCGGAATGGCGGAGCCGGAACAGGTTGACGTAGTAGTGGTCGGGCTCGGCGTCGGCGGCGAGGAGGTGGCCGGACGGCTCGCCGAGGCCGGCCTCACAGTGGTCGGCATCGAACGGGACCTGGTCGGCGGCGAGTGCCCCTACTGGGGGTGCGTGCCGAGCAAGATGATGATCCGGGCGGCGAACGCGCTGGCCGAGGCGCACCGGGTGAACGAGCTGGCCGGGTCCGCCCAGGTGCGGCCGGACTGGGCGCCGGTGGCGAAGCGGATCCGGGTCGAGGCCACCGACACCTGGGACGACAAGGTGGCGGTGGACCGCTTCACCGGCAAGGGCGGCCGGTTCGTCCGGGGCAGCGGACGGCTCGACGGCCCGAACCGGGTACGCGTCGGCGACCAGGTGTTCCAGGCCCGGTACGGCGTGGTCCTCGGCACCGGCACCCGGCCCTCGGTCCCGCCGATCGACGGGCTGGCCGACACGCCGTACTGGACGAATCACCAGGCCATCGAGGTGGAGGAGCTGCCCGCGTCGCTGCTGGTGCTCGGCGGCGGCGCGATCGGGCTGGAACTCGCGCAGGTCTTCGCCCGGTTCGGCGTGCGGGTGACGGTCATCGAAGCGGCCGACCGGGTGCTCGCCGTCGAGGAGCCGGAGGCGTCAGCGCTCGCCGCCGACGCGCTGCGCGCCGACGGGGTGGAGATCCACACCGGGGTCAAGGCCGGCCGGGTCGGCTACGACGGCGGCGCGTTCACCGTGTACGCCGACGGCGCCGAGTTCACCGGCGAGAAGCTGCTCGTGGTGACCGGCCGCAAGGCGCACCTGGAGGAGTTGGGCCTGGACACGGTCGGGGTGGACGCCGGGCAGCGCTACCTGCCGGTGAACGACCGGATGCACGTCACCGACGGGATCTGGGCGGTCGGTGACCTCACCGGTGAGGGCGCGTTCACCCACATCGCCATGTACCAGGCCGGCATCGTGGTGGCCGACGTCCTCGACCACATGCGGCGTACCAAGGGCGGCCCGGACGCCAGCGGCACCGCGAGCGTGGTCGGCGGCGCGGCCGGTGTGGTCAGCTCGGTCGGCGGCGCGATGAGCGCGGGCGGGTCGAGCGTCGCGCCGGGCAGCGTCCCGGTCGCCGACTACCGGGCGCTGCCCCGGGTCACGTTCACCGACCCCGAGGTCGGCGCGGTCGGCCTCACCGAGCAGCAGGCCCGCGAGCGCGGCGTCAACGTCCAGGTCGGATACGCCGATCTCACCTCGTCGGCCCGGGGCTGGATCCACAAGACCGGCAACGCCGGGTTCATCAAGCTGGTCGCCGACGCCGACCAGGGCGTGCTCATCGGGGCCACCTCGGCCGGACCGGCCGGCGGCGAGGTGCTCTCCGCGCTCGTCGTGGCGGTGCACGCGGCGGTGCCGATCAGCCAGCTCCGGCACATGATCTACGCGTACCCGACGTTCCACCGGGCCATCGAGGACGCGTTGCGCGCCCTGAAGTGACGCCTCAGCCGGCCGGCGCACCGTGGCGGCCGGCCCCGGCGGCGAACCGGCCGGCCCCGCGTACCCCGTCCACCGCCAGCGACTCCATGCCGTAGGCCAGCTCGGTGGCCATCGCCTCCGGCTCCGGCCGCCCCGCGCCGTCCAGCACCGCCGCCCGGTCGTTGCGCAGGCACGTCTGCGGATGCCCGGCGATCGCGGCGGCCAGCTCCTCGGCCGCCGCGCGGGCCGCACCCGGCGCGACGAGCCGGTTGACCAGACCCATCGCGTACGCCTCGTCGGCGCCGACCGGGCGTCCGGTGAGGATCAGGTCCATCGCCCGGCTCTCGCCGATCAGCCGGGGCAGCCGGACCGTCCCGCCGTCGATCAGCGGTACGCCCCACCGGCGGCAGAACACGCCGAGCGTCGCGTCCGACTCGGCGACCCGCAGATCGCACCAGAGCGCCAGCTCCAGGCCGCCGGCCACCGCGTACCCGGAGATCGCCGCGATCACCGGCTTGGACAGCCGCATCCGGGTGGGGCCCATCGGTCCGTCCCCCTCGGGCTCGACGCGGTTGCCGCGCGGCGTGCCGACGGCCTTCAGATCGGCGCCGGAGCAGAACGTGCCGCCCGCGCCCCAGAGCACCGCGACCGCCGCGTCCGGGTCGGCGTCGAACGCGCGGAACGCGTCGGCGAGCGCTCGTGCGGTCGGCCCGTCCACGGCGTTACGGGCCTCGGGCCGGTCCAGGATCACAGTGGTCACGGCACCGGCGTGCTCGACGCGTACCCCCATGGGCTCAGCATGCCCGCGACGGCGCTGCCGTGGCTACGCCCTATTTGATCGAGCCGGATCGGGTCAGCCAGCGCATCGGCTGGCCGGTGACGGCGCCGACCTGGTCGAAGTCCCGGTCGTAGTGCAGCAGCGAGAGGCCGTGGTACTCGGCGGTGGCGGCGATGAGCAGGTCGACCGCGCCCGCCGAGCGGTGCGTCCCCCGCGCGGTCAGCTCGCCCTGGATCTCGGCGGCGCGTTCGTAGATCCGGTCCGGCATGACCACCCAGCCGAAGGCGGCACGGAGCTGCTCGGTCAGGCGCGCCCGGTCGGCGACCGAGCGGGCGGTGTAGAGGAATTCCAGCTCGACCAGCGGGCACACGGCGAGCAGACCCGCTGTCACCTGCTGTTCCCAGCGCGCCAGCACGTCGGGATCACGCAGAAGCCGGACGAGGGCGCTGGTGTCGATCAGATAGTCGGCCAGCTTCACGAGCGGTAGGCATCCTTGTCGAGCAGTTCGTCGAAGTCACCGGCCTGCCCGCGCTCGGCCAGGTCCGCCAGCGCCCGGGCGCGGCGCAGTCTCGCCGCGCCCTCGCGGAGAGCGACGTTCACCGTGTCCTTCTTGGTCTTCGTGCCGAACGCCTCGGCGGCATCCGCCAGCGCCTCGTCGTCGACGTCCACCAGGATCTTGGTCATCGCGGCTCCCTATATACGATCAGCAGCCTGAGTATATCCAGCGCGGAGGTCGTGCGAGGGAATTCCGGGGCGTCCGGTTTGGGGGCTCTCCTGCCGGGAAGTCGGAACGGGTGCGCGAACTACTGACGAAGATCGAACAGGCCACCGGTCTCGACCGGGTGGGTGACCGGTTGCAGCGCGCCGTCCAGGGCACGTTGCGTTCCCAGCGGGTACGCGACGCGCTGCACGGCGTGTGGCTCGGCCATCCGCTGCACCCCGCGATGGTGCAGGTGCCGGTCGGCGCGTGGATCTCCGCCGCCGTGGTGGACCTGCTGCCCGGCCAGCGCCGGGCCGCCACCGCGCTGGTGGGTCTCGGTACGGTCAGCGCGCTGCCCGCGGCGGTCGCCGGGCTCAACGACTGGGCCACGCTCTCCCGCGACCAGCGCCGGATCGGCCTGGTGCACGCCGCCGCCAACACGGTCGGCCTGGCGCTGTACGCCGGCTCGCTGGCGGCCCGCCTCAACGGGCGGCACGGCCTCGGCCGGGCGCTGTCGTACCTCGGTCTGTCCGCCGCCAGCGGTGGCGCGTACCTGGGTGGGCACCTCGCGTACAAGCAGGGCGCCCAGGCCAGCCAGAGCGTCTCCGAGCTGCACCTGATCAGCGACGGCTGGCACCGGGTCGGCGACCTGGGCAGCCTGCCCCGGCACGAACTGGTCACCAAGAAGATCGACGACGTCTCGGTGATCCTCTACCGGGACGGCGACGACGTCACGGTGATGCTGGAGCGCTGCCCGCACCAGAGCGGCCCGCTCGGCGAGGGCACTGTGGAGCAGATCGACGGTCACGCCTGCGTGGTCTGCCCCTGGCACGGCAGCGCGTTCCGGCTCAACGGCGGCGAGGTGGTGCACGGCCCGGCCGCGAACGACCAGATCGTGCTCCCCACCCGCGTGGTGTCCGGCCGGGTCGAGGCCCGGCTGCCCTGACTCAGTCCCGCCGGTGCCGCCCGCTGGACCCCGCGCGGGCGGGCACCGGCCGCTTGCGCAACCCGAGCAGCGCGCCGATCTGCGCCCCCACCTTGCTCGCGACCGCCAGCCCCGCCGAGAGGGCGAGCGGACGGTTGATGCCCTCCTCGGCGGTGGGCCGGGACGCGCCCGCCGACATGGCCGGCGGCTGACCGACCGGCGCCTCCACTGTGGGCGTCGCGTCCCGCGGGGTGGGCTTCGGCTTCGCCGCCGGCGCGCTCGACGACGCGCCGCCGCCACCCGGCTTGACCGGTGCGGTCTGGGCCGGCTTGGTGACCACCAGCCGCCCGGTGGCGTGCCGCCGGGCACCGGAGTCCGTCGCGCCGTCCGGCAGCGTGATGAGCTGGCCGGGGCGGATCCGGTCCGGGTCGGCGAGCCGGTTCAGCCGGGCCAGCTCCTTGTACCTGTCGAAGTCGTCCAGGTAGCGGTCGGCCACCTCACCCAGGTAGTCGCCCTTCGCCACCCGGTACACGGCCGGGTCGTCCGCCTTCGACGCGACCGGGGCCGGCGGCGCGACCCGGCTCGGCGCGGTGACGGCAGAAGCGGCGACCGCCGGCTGCGGGGCGGTCAGCGCGGCGGCGCTCGCCGCGGCCGGGCTCGCGGCCAGGATCAGCGCGACCGAACCGACGAGCGCGGCTGCGGCCTTCTGCTGGCGGTGCATGCCGGGCAGCTTCGGCGCCGGCCGGCGTACCGCAGCCGCGAGCAGCTCCACCACGACGGAGAACGCGAACGTGGCCCAGCCGAACCAGCCCACCACCGCCAGCGCGCGCAGGAACAGTTGACCGTCGTCGCGGCTGGTCAACGTCGTACCGATCTCGGCGAACGTGGGCAGGTGATCCGGCAGCGGGTTGCCGGCGAACGCCAGCAGCGCGACCGGCCCGCCGGCCAGCACGCCGACGAGCACGACGAGGGCGCCGAGGCCGGTGAGAACCTGGCCGGCGCGGCGGACGGGGGAGCGTCGGGGTGCGCCCATGGCGGCCTTCCCTTCCTACGGTGGGCCGGTGAGCGCCCGAGCGGTGGCCTCACCGGTGACGGTGGCGGATTTCTGCACGCCGAACAGACTCAGCAGGTCCCGGCTGTAGGTGATCTGCACGCTCACCCGGATCTGGGTCTCGGCGCCGACCACGGGGAAGTCGACCTCGTGGTCCTGGACGCCGCCCGCCGCGTCGAGGTAGGCGGCGACCGCGGCGCGGGCGGCGACCTGGTCGATCTGCTTCGGGCCGCC
>NZ_JAGPXP010000017.1:0-151078 GCF_018070485.1 Micromonospora sp. C41
GGCGCGGCGGTGGCGCGGATGCGGGTCACCCCGGCGATGCTCAACGGGCACGCGATCGGGCACGGCGGCTTCGTGTTCCTGCTCGCCGACACCGCGTTCGCGCTCGCCTGCAACAGCCACGGCCCGGGAGAGCCGGTGCGCGGCCACCCGCGCCACCAGCGGCTCGACCGTCCACCCGCCCGGCGCGACGGGCCGCAGCAGTCCGGCCGCGGCCAGGGCGCGCAGCGCCGGCGTGGCCCGGCCGGCGGGCCAGCCGAGCATCGCCTCCACCGTCGCGGCGGCGACCGGGCCGCCGGGGGCGGCGGCGGCCATCAGCACCGCCCGGTGCGTGCCGTCCAGCCGGTCCAGCCGGGCGTCCACCAGCCGCCGCGCGGCCGAGGGCACACCGGCCGGCTCGTCCGCCGGGTCGGTCAGGGCGTACGCGGTCGCGACGGCCGGATTGCCGCCGGCCAGGGGGAGCAGCCGCGCGGCGAGCGCGGCCGGCCGGCCGGTGTGGCCGAGCAGGTGCCGCAGCAGCCGTCCGGTCTCCAGCGGACTCAGCGGGCGCAGCGGGATCCGCCGGGTCCCCGGGGCGGGCAGCGGGTCGGCCGACCCGGAGCCGTACGTGGTGACCACCGCGAGCGGCAGCCCGCGGTCGCTCGCCGCGACGTGGAGCTGGCGCAGGAACCGGCGCAGCGCCGGCGCGGCCCGGTCCAGGTCGTCGACGGCCACCACCACGGGCGCGTCGGCGGCCAGGCCGAGCAGCGCCTCCCGGCAGGCCACCACGGCCCGCGCCGCCGTGGTGTCGTCGTGCGGCGCGGCCAGGAACGCGGCCAGCGCCCCGCCGCCCGGACCGTCGACGGCCACGCCCGGCAGTGGGCGCGGCGCCTCGGCCCGGGTGCGGAGCAGGTCGGCCAGGGGCGCCAGCTCGCCGGCCGGGTACGGCGGGCAGTACGCCACCCGCCGGAGTACCGGGACACCGTCCACCTGGGACACCGCGCGGATCACCTCGTGCAGCAGCCGGCTGCGGCCGCTGCCGGGCGGCCCGACCAGCGAGATCCACCGGGGACGCCGCTGCCGGAGCGCGGCGGTCACCTCCTCGGCCGCGGTGGCCAGCTCACGCCGTCGCCCGACCAGCGGGGCGCGATGCCGCGCCGGCCGGCGCCCGGCGGCCCCGGTCACCCGCCACACGTCCAGCGGCAGCGACTTGCCGGCGAGCGTCATGGTGGCCAGTGGACGCTGCTCGACCAGGCCGGCCACCGCGTCGCGGGTGACCGGGCAGACCACCACGCCACCGGGCGGCGCGTGCTCCTGGAGCCGGGCCGCGGTGGTGATGACCGCGCCGCTCGCCGCGCCGTGGCCGCCGTCGCGGGCGCCGGCCAGGTCGAGCAGCACCTCGCCGGTCGCCACGCCGACCCGCACGCGCAGCCGGACGCCGCCCGGCCGCCGCCGGTCCAGCGCGGCCTGGATGTCCAGCCCGGCCCGCACCGCCCGGTACGCGTCGAAGCCGTCCGAAGCGGACGCGCCGAACAGCGCCATCACCGCGTCGCCGACGTACTTCTCCACCACGCCCCGCCAGCGGCGCAGCACCGACGCGACGGTGCCGAAGTAGGCGCGTTGCAAGGCCCGCAGGTCCTCCGGGTCGAGCCGCTCGACCAGGCGGGTCGAGCCGACGATGTCGACGAAGAGGACGGTCACCGTGCGGCGTTCCTCCGGCACCGGCGGGCAGGCCGCGACGACGGCTTCCCGACTCCCCACGGGCGTGGTGATCAACATCGCACCCACCCTTTCCCTGGTCCGGTGCCTGACGACCTCCGAAGACTTTCACCACCGGGTTCTCGGGGGATCGGTAGGACGACGTATGTCGGCCACCCGCAACCATTAGTCGTGTAGTCGACGCGAGGAGTACGAGTCCGACCCCGAGGCCGTAGAACGGTGCGGGGCCCTGTGACTAGGCTGCGTCCCATGGCCAGCGAAGTGGACACCGCACCGCTCGTCGGCCGCACCGGCACCATGGCGACGCTGCGGTCGGCGCTCTACGACGACCTGCGGCCCGGGCAGACCGGGGCGGTGTTCCTCACCGGTGAGAGCGGAGTGGGCAAGACCCGCCTGCTGAGCGAGGTCGGTGACCAGCTGCGGCAGGCCGGGGCCCTGGTGCTGACCGGCGCCTGCCTGGACATCGGCGACGCCTCGCCGCTGCACCCGGTACGCCAGGCGTTGCGCCGGCTCGACGCCGAGCAGGGCGAGGCGCGTACCGCGTCGGCGATCCGCGGGCTGTTGCAGGTCTTCGACGAGGAGACGCCCGGCCCGGACGGCGCCGGGGCGCTGCTGGAGCGCGTCGCCCAGGGCCTGCACCTGGTGGCCGGCGGGCGGCCGCTGGTGCTCGTCCTCGACGATCTGCAGTGGGTCGACCGCAGCACCCGGCAGCTCCTGCTCTACCTGCTCGCCGGTCTGGGCGACCTGCAGCTCTCCGTGCTGGCCGCGATCCGGGCCGAGTCGCTGCGCGGCGCGCACCCGCTGCGCCGGGTCCTCACCGAACTGCGCCGGCTGCGCTCGGTGCAGGTGGTCGATCTGCTGCCGCTGGACCGGGCCGCCACCGACGAGCTGGCCGCCGCCGTGGTCGGGGCGCCGCTGCCGCCGGAGGCCGCCGACCAGCTCTGGCGGCGCAGCGGCGGCAACCCGTTCGTGGCCGAGGAACTGGCCCGCGACCGGCGCGACGGCCGCGACGGCATCTCCGACACCGTGCGCGAGGTGTTCCTGGACCGGGTCGACGCGCTGCCGCAGCCCGCGCACGCCGTGGTGCACGCGGTGGCAGTGGGCGTCGAACCGGTCGAGCACTGGCTGCTGGCCCAGGTGGTCCGGCTGCCCGAGGAGGAGCTGCTCGACGCGGTCCGCGAGGCGGTGGCGCACCGCCTGCTGGTCGGCGCCGACGACGGCTACCGGCTGCGCCACCGGCTGGTCGCCGAGGTACTGGCGAGCGAGCTGCTGCCGGCCGAGCGGGCCGCGCTGCACCGCCGCTTCGCCGAGGCGCTCACCGCCGCCCCGGGCGAGCTGCACCAGGCCCGGCTGGCCCACCACTGGCGGCACGCCGGTGAGCCGGCCCGGGCGCTGCCCGCTGCGATGGCCGCCGCCCGCGAGGCGGAGCGGCTGCACGGGTACGCCGAGGCGCACCGCCACTGGTCGGCCGCGCTGACGCTCGCCACCGAGCCACCTGCGGTGCTGCCCGACGGCGGCCGGCCCGAGCCGGTCGAGGTGGACCGGGCCGAGCTGCTCAGCCACGCCGCCGAGGCCGCGCACCACAGCGGGGAACACGCCCGCGCCCTGACCCTGCTGGAGGAGCTGGCCGCCGAGGAGTCCGGGCCGCCGGTCTGCGCGCTGCACATCCGCCGCGCCCGCTACCTGGCCGCGGCGGGCCGGTCCGCGCCGGCCGAGGAGGAGTACCGGCGGGTGCTGGCCTCGCCCGACTGCACGCCGCACGAGCGCTGCACGGCCGCGGCCCGGCTGGCCGAGCTGCTGCTGCACCTGGGCCGCTACGCCGAGGCCGGTGAGCAGGCCCGGGAGGCGCTCGCGCTCGCCGCCGACGTGCCGGGCTCCACCTCCGAGGTGGTGATGGCCAGCGCCGCGCTCGGGTTCAGCGAGGCGTTCCTGGAGGATCCGGCCGCCGGGCTGGCGGTCATGCGCCGCGCTCTGGACACCGCCGAGCGCTCCGGCGGCCCGGAGGACGTGGCGTGCGCGTACCTGCACCTGGCCGACCTGATGACCGGGCCGCTGAACATCCTCGAGGAGGGTGTGGTGGTGGCCCGCCGTGGCGCCGAGCGGGTCGCCGAGCTGGGGCTGGGCCGCACCTGGGAGACCCGGCTGCTGGCGGTGGCGACGAACGGGCTGTTCCGGGTGGGGCAGTGGGCCGAGGCGGAGAAGGCCGTCGCGGCCGCGCTGCGGCACCGCCCCTCCGGCGCCGACGCGGTCGAGCTGCTGCTGGCCCGGTGCCGGCTCTCCGTCGGGTACGGCGACGTCGAGGCGTCCGACCGTGACCTGGAGGCGGTCGCCACCATGCTGGCCGGCGGCGGCGCCCGGCACGTGCTGCCGATGCTCATCCTGCGCGCCGGCCTGTCCATGTGGCAGGGCCGGCACGACCTGGCCCGGCAGGCGGTGCAGCGGGGCCTGACCGAGAGCCGGTCCGACGACGTGATCGTGCTGGCCACGCTGGCCTGGCACGGGCTGCGCGCGGAGGCGGAGGCCGCGGCCGGCCGCACCATCGAGCCGGATCCGAACGCGGTACGCCGGCTGCGCGAGGCGGTCGACCGGGTGACCCGCAAGAGCGCCCGGGCGGGCGCGCCGGTGCGGTACGTCGCCGACGGGTTCCTGGCGCTCTGCGACGCCGAGCTGAGCCGGCTCGACGACGGCCGTGGCGACCCCGCGCTGTGGGAGCGTTCGGCGCTCGAGTGGGACCGGCGCAACCACCCCTATCCGGCGGCGTACTCCCGGTTGCGGCAGGCCGAGGCGCTGCTGGGACGGCGCAGCCGGGTGGCCACCGCGGGCAAGCTGCTGCGCCAGGCGTACGAGATGGCCCAGTCGCTCGGCGCGGTGCCGCTGACCGCGGAGATCCGTACCATCGCCTCGCGGGCCCGGGTGACCGTGGACGCCGCGCCCGGCCCCGCGCCGGTGCCCCGGCCACGGGCGGCGCCGGCCGGGCCCGCGGTGGACGAGCTGGCCACGCTCACCGCGCGGGAGCGGGAGGTGCTCGCGGCGGTCGCCGAGGGGCTGACCAACCGGGAGATCGGCCAGCGGCTGTTCATCAGTGAGCGGACCATCGGCGTCCACGTCTCGCACATCTTCGACAAGCTGCAGGTCCGCACGCGGGTGCAGGCCAGCGCGATCTTCCTGCGCAGCCGTCCGGGATAGACGTACGTCGGTAATACGTCGTTCTACCGATCCGGCGCGCGGGCGCCGGCTGGCACGCTGTGCGCCGGAGCGCCGGTGGCGTCGTGGGGGCGCCGACCATCGTGGAGGAGAAATGACCGAACCGGTCTGGGGTCCTGTGCACCAGGACATCGTCGGGTTGCTCGCCGATCACCCGGCCGACGTGCCGGCGGTCGTGGACCATCTCACCAAGCTGCAGGATCTGCTGGTCCGGCTCCCCCCGCTGGAGGAGAGCTGCCCGCTCGCCGACTTCAACAAGCTCTACCTGGTCATCACCAGCACCGTGCTCGACGGCCTGTACGACGACCGGTTCCGTGACCCGGCGTTCCTGGCCCGCCTGGACGTGGAGTTCGCGGCCCGGTACTTCGACGCGCTGCGGTTCTGGACCGACTCCAGCCCGAGCACGCCGAAGGCGTGGGCGTGCCTGTTCAAGCGGATGCGCGGCCCGGACGCCCGGCCGCTGCCCTCGGCCGCCGCGGGCGTCAACGCGCACATCAACTACGACCTGCCGTTCGCCCTGGTGACGACGTTCGACAGCCTGGACTCCGAGCCGATCGACGGCAGCGACCAGCACCGCGACTACCTGGAGATCAACAACATCTTCGCCGAGCGGATCCCGCAGCTGCGCCGGGGCTACCTGGACAACTGGCAGCTCATGATCGACATGGTGAACGGTGACATCGACGACTGGTACCAGGGCGAACTGGTGGAGTACACCCGGAACGTGGCCTGGCGCAACGCGCAGAAGATCTGGCGCTGCCGCCACGACCCGGAGGCCCGCGAGTGTGAGCGGACGCGGCTGGACGACAACGCCGCGCTGCTCGGCCGGCTGCTGCTGTCGCCCCTCGGGGCGTTCCTGCAGTAGCCGGGACGGGGGGGTTCCCGCGTCCCGCCGTCCGGGCGCGGGACGCGGGAACGCCGCCGGCGGGTGTCGGCCCCGCCGGACCGGGTACGTCGCCGCCGTGCCGCGAGACGAACCGACCCGCCGTTTCCCGTTCCGCTTCGACCCGGTCTTCCGGCTGCCCCTGGCGCTGCTCGGGGTACGTCCCGCCACGGCCTGGGTCGACTGGGGCCCGGACGGTCTGCTCGTCCGGTTCGGCCCCTGGCTGCTGCGCACCACCAGGGACAACGTCACCGGCGCCGAGCTGAGCGGGCCGTACCGCTGGTGGCGGGCGATCGGCCCGCACCTGTCGCTGGCCGACGGCGGGGTGACCTTCGGCGCCGGCCTGGCCGCCGGGGTCTGCCTGCGCTTCGCCGAGCCGGTGCCGGCACTGGCGCCCGGTCCGTGGCTGCGGCACCCGGCGGTCACCGTCACCGTGGCCGACCCGGCCGCGCTGCGCGACGCGGTGACCGCCGCCGCAGCGGATCTTTGACCGGTTCGGCCGGGCCGCGACCGGGACAACCCCTACCGTCTTTGCCAGGGGACGAAGGGGAACAGATGGGGCAGGCGGGGGACGCGGAACAGCCCAGGCGTACGCGGGAGCGGCGCCGGGAGGCGCACGCCGCCGCGGCCGCCCGGGCCGGCCGGCACGGCGACCACGCCGAGCGGTCCGGTCGTCCCGTGCCGGAGCTGCCGGAACGGGTGGCCGCCCCGGCCCGGCCGGCCCCGCCGCCCGGCCGGCTGCACCGGTGGCTGTTCGCCCACCGCGTCGAACCGGTCGGCCCGGAGGTACGGGAGCACCAGACCCGGTCGCACCCGTGGTGGCAGGTGATGTGCCTGACCGGCGTCGACTACTTCTCCACGCTGTCCTACCTGCCGGGCATCGCGGTCGTGGCGGCCGGCGCGCTCAGTCCGCTGGCCACCCTGCTGATCGTGGCGCTGACCCTGCTCGGGATGCTGCCGATGTACCGCCGCGTGGCCCGGGAGAGCCCGCACGGGCAGGGCTCGGTGGCGATGCTGGAGCGGCTGCTGCCGTTCTGGCGCGGCAAGGTCTTCGTGCTGGTGCTGCTGGGCTTCGTCGCCACCTCGTGGATCATCACGATCACGCTCTCCGCCGCCGACGCCAGCGTGCACCTGCTGGAGAACCCGGCCCTGCCCGCCGCGTTCCCGCACGGCCGGACAGCAGCGGTGCTGGTCACCGTGGCGCTGCTGCTCGTGCTCGGCTGCGTGTTCCTGCTCGGGTTCAGCGAGGCGGTGCAGGTGGCCATCCCGCTGGTGGCGGTGTTCCTGGCGCTGAACGCGGTGGTGGTGGTCGCCGGCGTGGCCGAGCTGGCCGCCGACCCGGCGCCGCTGGCCGACTGGACCGGCCGGCTGGCCGACGCCGGCGGACCCGGGGACGTCCTGGCCACCAGCGCGCTCGCGTTCCCGCTGCTGGTGCTCGGCCTGTCCGGCTTCGAGACCGGGGTGAGCATGATGCCGCTGGTGCGCGGCCGCGGCGCCGATCCGGAGCAGCGGCTGGCCGCCCGGATCCGCAACACCCGTCGGCTGCTCACCGCCGCCGCGCTGATCATGTCGGTCTACCTGATCGCCACCACGTTCGTGACCACCGTGCTGATCCCGCCCGAGGCGTTCGCGCCCGGCGGGCCAGCCAACGGCCGGGCGCTCGCGTTCCTCGCCCACGAGCATCTCGGCCAGGCGTTCGGCACCGTCTACGACATCAGCAGCATCCTCATCCTCTGGTTCGCCGGCGCCTCGGCGATGGCCGGGCTGATCAACATCGTGCCGCGCTACCTGCCGTCGTACGGCATGGCGCCGGAGTGGGGCCGCGCGGTCCGCCCGGTGGTGCTGGTCTACACCGCGATCAGCGTCGCCATCACCATCGCGTTCGCCGCCGACGTCAACGCCCAGGCCGGCGCGTACGCCACCGGCATCCTGGCGATGATGGTCTCCGGCGCGATAGCGGTGACCATCGCGGCGCTGCGGGCCGGCAGCCGCGCGGCCGGCGCCGGGTTCGCGCTGCTCACCGCCGTGCTGCTGTACGCGCTGGCGGAGAACGTGGTGGCCAAGCCGGACGGCATCACCATCTCCGGGTTCTTCATCGCCGGGATCGTCGCGGTGTCGCTGATCTCCCGCGTCACCCGGACCACCGAGCTGCGCGCCGAGCGGATCGAGTTCGACGAGGCGGCCCGCCGGTTCGTCGACGAGTCGGTGGCCCGGGACGGGCGGCTGCACCTGATCGCCAACAAGCGGCAGCGCGGGTCGGTCAAGGAGTACCGGGTCAAGGAGCGGGCGCAACGGTCGATGAACCCGGTGCCCGGCGCCGCCGACGTGCTCTTCCTGGAGATCGACGTGAGCGACCCGTCGCAGTTCAGCCAGGTGCTGCGGGTGCACGGGGTGGAGGCCGGCGGCTACCGGATCCTGCGCGCCAGCAGCCCGGCCGCGCCGAACGCGATAGCCGCGATCCTGCTGGCGCTGCGCGACGCCACCGGGGTACGCCCGCACTGCCACTTCGAGTGGTCGGAAGGGAACCCGATCGCGCACCTGCTGCGCTACCTCATCCTCGGCCGGGGCGACACGCCGCCGGTGGTACGGGAGATCATCCGCAAGTCCGAGCCGGATCCCACCCGCCGTCCCGGCATCCACGTCGGCGGCTGACCCGCCGGCTACGACCCGAGGGCGCGTACCCGGGCCAGCAGGTCGCGGGCGCAGAAGTCGAGGAAGCCGTCCGGGTCCGGGCCCGCGTTCTGCAGCACGATGTGGTCGAAGCCGGCCTCGACGTACGCGCGCGCCTTCTCCACGTGCGGCCCGGCGTCCGGGCCGACGGAGAACTGGCTGCGGATGTGGTGGTCCTCGACCCAGGTGGTGGCGGCGTCGAAGTTCACCGGGTTCGGCAGCTCGCTCATCACCTTCCAGCCGGTGACCGCCCAGCGGCTGGTCTCCTTCGCCGCGCGTACCGCCGACTCCTCGTCGGTGGCCCAGGCCATCGGCACCTCGGCGTAGCGGGGGCCCCGGCCGCCGGCGTTGCGGTACTGGTCGACGATGGACGCCTTCGGCTCGGTGGCGAACAGGCCGGTGCCCAGCTCGGCGGCCAGGCCGGCGGACTCCCGGCCGCTGGCCGCCACGGCGATCACCGGTAGGTCGTCGGGCAGGTCCCAGATCCGCGCGTCCTCCAGCTTCAGGTGCCGGCCCTCGTAGGACCGGTAGCCGCCCTGCCAGAGCAACCGGATGATCTCCAGCGCCTCGCGCAGCCGCTCGTGCCGCCCCCGTACGCTGGGGAACCCCTGCCCGACGACGTGCTCGTTGAGCCGCTCGCCGGCGCCGACGCCGAGCGTGAACCGCCCGTCGGAGATCAGCGCCATGGTCGCGGCGGCCTGCGCGACGATCGCCGGGTGGTAGCGGACGGTGGGGCAGGTGACGCCGGTGGCGAGGCCGAGCGTGCTGGTACGGGCGGCGATCGCGCCGAGCGCGCTCCACGTGAAGCAGGAATGCCCCTGCGACTCCAGCCAGGGGTGGTAGTGGTCGCTCATCTCGACGAAGTCGAAGCCGACCTCCTCGGCCCGGATCGCCTGCCGGATGAGTTCCCGGGGCCCGAACGCCTCCGAGGCGAGCTTGTAGCCGATCCGCATGCCCGGTTCTCCGTTTCCGTCGTCGGCGAACCGCTGCGGTTCCCGCCCCTCCGCCGGGCAAACCCCGGCCAAACCCAGCCTCCTAGGACGCCTTAGGGGTGGTGGCGTGCCGCGCCCCGGGCACGGAACGGCCCGCGCTCGCCGGGCGGGCGCGGGCCGGGAGGCGGTCTACTTCGAGGGCTCGGGCAGCTTGCAGTCCACCTTCGGGTTGGCGCCGATGTAGTTCAGCGGGCCGGCCACGATGGTGACCAGGATCGTGCCCGCCTCCGCGCAGTTCGTCTCGTCGTTGCCGTAGTAGCCGCGCTGACCGGCGGCGATGGCACCGATGATGAGCCAGATGACGACCAGGACGCCGAATATCGAGGTGCCGCGCATCAGTTGCCTCCACTGGGGTTGTGGTGGATTCGAGGTGGAGGCCATGTACCCCGGGCGGGTGATCCGCCAAACGGCGCGCTGGTGCCCGGCGCGGCCGATTCCGATTACCGGCGGCGCCCGCTCAGTGCGGCGGCATCGGCTCCTCCGGCGGGCGGCCCCGGCTGCGGCGGTAGTCGGCGGACGCCACCCCGGCCAGCACCAGCATCGCCCCGGCCGAGGCGTAGACCGGCGCGAGGAACAACCCGGCCGGCGCGATCGTGAGCAGCGCCAGCACCCCGCCCGGCCGGGACGACGACACCCGGCTGAACACCTCGTACTCGAAGGCGGCCCGCCCGGTCAGGAACAGCGCCGGCCCGCCGAGGATCACCGCCAGCCAGGCCGGTGGCGTGTGCCCGGTCGGCTCCAGCAGCACCAGGTCGAAGCCCGCCGCGGTGGTCACCACGCCCGCCACCATCATCAGATGCGTGTACGGCGCGGTGTTGAGGAACCGGCTCGGCTGGGCGGCCCGGGCGATGGCGTGCGGCAGCAGCTCACCGGACTTGTGCACGTAGATGCGCCAGAGCAGCAGCGTGGTGGCGAACGCGACGGTGAAGGCGGCCAGGTTCTCCACCTCGGAGTGGTGCAGGCTGAACACGGTGCCGGCGACCAGCACGGCGTCGCCGAGCGCGATGATGAAGAACTGCTGGTACCGCTCGGACAGGTGCTCGGCGGTCACGTTGCGCTGGGAGTCCGGCACCGCGCCCAGGACCGGCACCGGGTACGCCAGCCGGAATCCGAGGTAGTCGATGGCCAGGGCGCCGAACCAGAGCAAAAGCCGTGCGGTGCCGTGCGCGGCCAGCGCGCCGACCAGCCAGGGCACCGCCGACACGGCGAACCAGACGAAGATGCGCAGGGCCCGCTGGTTGCTCTGCGGGTGCCGCCGTACGGCGGGCATGAGGAACAGGCCGCGTCCGAGATGGATCGCCACGTACGTGCCGGCGAACACCAGCCCTCGGGAGCTGAACGCCTCCGGGATGGCGGTGGTCATCAGCAGCGCGCCGAACATCACCGCCACGATCAGCAGCTTGATCTCGGTGCGCTGCGGATCGTAGATGTCGGTGACCAGCGTGGTGATCGCCCAGGTCCACCAGATCGCCATCAGCATGACCAGGGACTCGGCGGCCCGCTCCCAGGACACCGACCCGACCAGGTGACGCGAGATCAACGCGAGCGCGGCCACGTAGACCAGGTCGAAGAAGAGTTCGAGCAGCGTCACCCGGCGCGGCGCCTCCGGATCGCGGACCGGCGGTCGCCGGCCGGGCTCCGGCGCTGCGGTGGGCACGACATGCTCCTGCGGGTGGCGGTTCGTGCGGCGGGCCGTGAGGGCCCCTCACCGACCGTAGCGATGCCTGTCCGCAAGCGGTCAGTTTTCCGACATACCGGTCCGGGTGGGGGTTGATGGTCGCGCGGTGACGTCACCACTTCGGGGTTCTGGTGGGGCGGGAAACGCGCCGGGCCGGTGGCGACGATCGTCACCACCGGCCCGGAACACGGAGGAGCGTCTACTCGGCACCGGCCGGGAGCACCCGATCGGCCTCAGCGCCGGCACCCGCCAGCACCTTCGCCTGCTGCGGCCAGGTGGCCAGACCCGGCGCGGAGCGCAGGCCGGCGGCCTTCACCGTCTGCCGCAGTGCAGCCTCGTCCAGCTCGGCGAGCTGCCGGTAGGTGCGGATCCCGGCGTCCTGCAGGGCGGCGGCCAGCTTCGGCCCGATGCCCTGGATTCGCCGGAAGTCGTCCGACGCGTCGGTGTCCGCCGCGGCCGGGACATTCTCGACCGAAGTACGCGGCGCGGGCACGGCGACCGGCTCGATGGCCTCGACCGGCGCGGCCTCGGTGGCCGGCGCGTCGACGGCCGTGCCGACCGCGGGCTGCTTCTCCGTGGCGGGCTCGTCCTCGGCGAGGGTTGCCGAAGCCGCCACCGGCTCGGCGTCAACGGTGGCCGAAGCCGCCACCGGCTCGGCGTCAACGGTGGCCGAAGCCGCCACCGGCTCGGCGTCAACGGTGGCCGGAACCGTCACCGAGTCGGAGTCAACGGTGGCCGGAGCCGGCCCGGCGTCGGCCGCGGGCGCGGCAACCGGCCCGGCGTCGGCCGAGGGCGACACCGGCTCGGCACCGACGGGCTCGGACTCGACCCGCTCGGAGGCAACGGGTGCGGAAACGACGGGCTCGGAAGCGACGGGCTCGGCGCTGACCGGTTCGGAAACGACCGGCTCGGAGGCAGCGGGCTCGGACACAATGGGCTCGGCGGCGACGGGCTCGGCAGTGACCGACTCAGACACGACGGGCTCGGCGGTGGCCGGCTCAGACCCGACCGGCTCGGCGGTGGCTGGCTCAGACGCGACCGGGTCGGAGGCGGCGGGGGAGGACTCGGCCGGCTCGTCGGCGGTGCGGGCGGCGGTGGCTACGGCCGGTTCGGCGGTCGCGGACTCGGTGGGGGCGGGCTCGGTCACGGTGGCGGTCGCCGGCGGCTCGTCGACCACGGCGACCGGACGCGGCTCGTCGACGGTGGCGGTCACCGCGGGGGCGCCCTCCACCGTGGGCGTCGCCGGGGCGCCGGGCCGGCGGCCGAAGAGCACCCAGCCGGCGACCAGTCCGATGAGCAGGGCCAGGATCACGAACAGCCACTGCCCGAAGCTCGACGGCATGGCCAACCTCCTTCTATGTACGTGCACGACGGTGGCGAAAGACTCGGGGCAGCTTCGCACACGCGCGCCGACGACGACAGGCAGGCTGGTGCCGGGGCGCGACTGCGGGACGGGTGGTGTCCGCCGGTGGCCGGCGAGTGACCGAGCGTGCGTCGGGAATCGAATGGTGCACGGCCGGGAGGCGCCCCGGAACCTGGGTGCCGTGCGTGGTTCCGGGGCGCCCCGTCCGTCGCCCGTGTCCGGTCAGCGGATCCGGTCGGGCGCAGGGGTGCCGGCGGCGGTCCAGCTGTAGAAGCAGCCGGCCACCGCGTCCCGGGGCGAGTCCCAGGTCGGCAGGTACGGCGAGGTGTGCGCGGACAGCCGCTTGTTCACCTGCTCGTAGAGCGGGTGGTCGCGTAGTTCCGCGGTCAGGTCGGGCGCCACGTCGACGGTCTCCATCAGATGGACGCACAGGTCGTGCAGGTAGTACAGGGACCGGTGCCGCACGCCGGTGAGGTGGGGCAGTTCCGTCGCGTCGGACTCGGCGAAGATCTGCGCCACCCGTCCCTGTGCGCCCGGCACGATCCGGCTGACCACCAACAGTCGACTCATCGTGTGACCCCCTCCGCCGCGCGGTGCTGGGCTCACCGTGCCGGTCGCGCTGTCACCTCGCCGTCACCGCGTACCCCGGGGGATTGATGGCGGTGCCGCCTTGGCGGCCCGGTCCGTGCGGCGCGGCGGCGGCGGTTCCGGGCGGCTGGCCCGCCGGATCGGCGCGAGCGTGTCGTCCAGCAGCGCGGTCATGGCCGGGGACGGTTCCAGGCGCAGTTCGCGCAGGAGCAGGTCACGGTAGACGTAGAAGGAGTGGACCGCCTCGAACGCGTTGCCCTCGGCCAGGTGGATGCGGACCACCAGGCGGTGCGGGGTCTCCCGCAGCGGTTCGGCGGCCATCGCTTCCAGCGCGGCCTCGAGCGCCTCGCCGTGCCGGCCGGCGGTGAGGTGGTTGCCGGCGAGTTCCTCCAGCATGTGCAGGCGCAGCTGGCGCAGCCGTTCGCGTTCCAGCAGCACCCAGTCGTCGTACCAGCCGGGGAGCAGGTCGTGGCGTCCGGCGCCGGCGGCGCCGCGGGGGACTGCGCCTTCGCGTACCCGGGTGGCCGTCTCCACCAGGTCGTCCACGTCGAGGCGGACGGTCGGTCCGAGGCGGACGGTGTCGCCGTCGGTGCGCAGCGGGCAGCACGGGTCCTGCCGCAGCCGCCACAGCGCGGTCCGCAGCGACGACAGCGCGCGCTCCTCGGGGGTCTCGGGCCAGAGCAGACCGGCGAGGTGGCTGCGGGTGGCGGCCGGGCGCAGGCCGATCAGGGCGATGACGCGCTGCAACCCCCGGGGTACGACCACCGGTGTGTCCTCGTGCAGCAACTGGAAACCGCCGAGCAGGTGCAGTGCCACCCGTGGGGCGGGTTCGCCCGCCGTCGGCATCCTCGATCCACCCGACACGGCGCACCCCCCAGCACCGGAACCCTCGTCCCGACCGTCGTCTCCCGGCCCGTCGCCCGCGACGCCGGTGTCGGAACGCCTCCACCACGGTCCGGAACCTCCACCGTGGCCGGGCTGACCGAGACGGAGAATATCAATGCCTGTTACTCTCAGTCAACGGTCGGTCGGCCACCTGACCGTCCGGCGCGGACCCGTAACACGCCTGTGATCTGCGAAAAAGTGTCGCCGCCCGGAATCCGGAAGGTGATCTTTCCATAGCTCACGCACAGCTCCCGTCAACGCAGCGTCACCATGTTTGTGGCGCGATGGGGTGCGGTTGACGCCCGGTAGACGGCCCTGGCGGCACCGTGTGGCAATCCGTGCGGCGCGACCGGTTCGCCGCGCACCGGGACGTACGCAGGGAGGCCGCGAATGGACCGTTCGCTCATCGTCGCCAAGGTGGTGCCCACGGCCGAGGACCGGGTGGCCGAGATCTTCGCCGAGTCCGACGCGACCGAGTTGCCCGGCCTGGTCGGTGTGCGGCACCGCTCGCTGTACCGGCTGCACGATCTCTACGTCCATCTGCTGGAGACGGAGACGCCGGCGCAGGGCGCGGTGGAGGACAACCGCGGGCACCCGGAGTTCATCCGGATCAGCGAGCGGCTGCGGCCGTACATCTCGCCGTACCTGCCGACCTGGCGCTCGCCCCGCGACGCGATGGCGCACTGCTTCTACCGGTACGACGCCCCGGCCCACCTGCACGACGCCGCCGGGCGGCTTCAGTGACCACCACCGCGCCGCGCGACGAGCAGCTGTGGTCCCGGTGCGACGGGTGCGCGTCGCTGCTCTACCGCAAGCGGCTGCGCCGCAACCTGGACGTGTGCCCGGAGTGCGGCTCGCACGCCCGGCTCGACGCGCCGGACCGGGTGGCGCAGCTCGCCGACCCGGACTCGTTCACGCCGCTGCCGGACCGGGCGGTACGCGTCGACCCGATCGAGTTCGTCGACGCGCTGCCGTACCCGCACCGGCTCGGCGCGGCCCGCGCGGCGACCGGCCTGGACGAGGCGGTGCTCTGCGGCACCGCCCGGGTGGGCGGGCACCCGGTGGCGCTGGCGGTGATGGACTTCCGCTTCCTCGGCGGCAGCCTCGGCTGCGCGGTCGGTGAGCTGATCACCCGGACCGCCGAGCGGGCCCTGGCCGACGACGTCCCGCTGGTGCTGGTGACCGCGTCCGGCGGCGCGCGGATGCAGGAGGGCGCGCTGTCGCTGATGCAGATGGCCACCGTCAGCCAGGCCCTCGCGGGGATGCGCGAGGCGGGTCTGCTGACGGTCAGCGTGGTCACCGATCCCACGTACGGCGGGGTGGCCGCCTCCTTCGCCACAAACACCGACCTGGTGCTCGCCGAGAGCGGCGCCCGGCTGGGCTTCGCCGGCCCCCGGGTGATCCGCCAGGTCACCGGCGCCACGCTGCCGGAGGGCTTCCAGACCGCCGAGTACCTGCTGCGCCACGGCCAGGTGGACATGGTGGTGCCCCGGCACGCGCTGCGCGGCCGGCTCGCCGCGCTGCTCGCCGCCGCCCACTCCGGCCGCCGCGCGCCGGTGGGTGCGCCCGCGCCGCGCCCGGCGCCGGCCGTGAGCACCGTGGCCGCCGCGCCGGACCGCGACCCGTGGGAGACGGTACGCACGGCGCGGCACCCGGGCCGCCCGACCACACTGGACTATCTGGAGACCGCGTTCGACGGGTTCGTGGAGCTGCACGGGGACCGGCTCGGCGCGGACTGCCCGGCCGTCGTCGGCGGCATCGCCCGTCTCGACGGCCGGCCGGTGATGGTGATCGGCCACCAGAAGGGACACACCACCGCCGAGCTGGTCACCCGCAACTTCGGCATGGCCAGCCCGGCCGGGCACCGCAAGGCGCTGCGGTTGATGCGTCTCGCGGCGCGGCTGCGGCTGCCGGTGGTGACGCTCGTGGACACGCCCGGCGCGGACCCAGGGGTGACCGCCGAGCAGCAGGGCCAGGCGGCGGCGATCGCGGAGAACATCCTCGCGCTCACCGTGCTGCCCACGCCGGTGGTGGCGGTGGTCACCGGCGAGGGCGGCAGCGGCGGCGCGCTCGCGCTCGCGGTCGCCGACCGGGTGCTCATGCTGGAACACGCGGTCTACTCGGTGATCAGCCCCGAGGGCTGCGCCGCGATCCTCTGGCCGGACAGCTCGGCGGCACCGCAGGCGGCCCGCGCGTTACGGCTCACCGGCGCCGACCTGTGCCGCCTCGGCGTGGTCGACGAGCTGGTGCCGGAGCCGCGGCCGGCCGCGCACGCCGACCCGGCCGGCGCGGCCGAGCTGCTGCGCCGGGCGGTCGCGGCGAACCTCGCCCCGTTGCTCACCGTGCCTCCCGCCACGCTGGTCCGCCGACGGCGTCAGCGGTTCCGCCGCTTCGGGGCGGCCCGCTCGGCCACCGCCGGTCCCGCCGCGACGGCGCGCGCCGCCGAGCGGCCGGAGGTGGCGTGATGGCCGACGTGGAGTCCGAGCAGGTGCTCGACGGGCTGCGCCGGCAGGCCCGCAAGCTCGTCGCCGACCTGGCCGGGCCGGTACGCCGGGTGCGGCTGCGCAGCGGCGAGTCGGTGCTGGAGGTCGAGTGGCACGACCCGGCGGCGCCGGCGCCGCGCGCCGGGACCGAACCGGTGGCCGCGCGCATCGATGAACCCGCCCGGCAGACGGCGCCGCCGGTCGACCGGCCGGCCGTGCGCTCGCCGGTGGTGGGCACGTTCTACCGGGCTCCCGAGCCCGGGGCGATGCCGTTCGTCGCGGTCGGCGACGTGGTCCGCCCGGGCCAGGTGGTCGGCATCGTCGAGGCCATGAAGCTGATGAACGAGGTGACCGCCGGCCAGGCCGGACGGGTGGTCGAGGTGCTGGTCGACGACGGCAAGCCCGTCGAGTACGACCAGCCGCTGATCGCCCTGGAACCGGTCACCGGACAGGACGGCTGATGTTCGACAAGGTGCTGATCGCCAACCGGGGCGAGATCGCGCTGCGGGTGCTGCGCGCCTGCCGGGAGCTGGGTGTGCGCACCGTGGTGGTGCACTCCAGCGCCGACGCCGACTCGCTGCCGGTGCGGCTGGCCGACGAGGCGGTCCGGATCGGCCCGGCGGCCAGCCGGCGCAGCTACCTCAACGCGGCGGCGATCGTGGAGGCGGCCCGGCAGACCGGCGCGCAGGCGGTCCACCCCGGGTACGGCTTCCTGTCCGAGGACGCCGACTTCGCCGAGATCTGCGCGGAGAACGGGTTGGTCTTCGTCGGCCCGCCGCCGCAGGTGATGGCCGCGCTCGCGGACAAGTCGACGGCGCGGGCGCTGATGAGCGCCGCCGGGCTGCCGCTGCCGCCGGGCAGCGTCCGGACGCTGGCGACGGCCGCCGAGGCGCAGGAGGTGGCCGCCGACGTGGGCTACCCGGTGATCGTGAAGGCCGCTGCGGGCGGGGGCGGGCGCGGCATGACTGTGGTGCGCGCGGCCGCCGAGCTGCCCCGCGCGTACGCCCGTACCCGCGCCGCCGCGCAGGTCGCGTTCGGCGACGACCGGGTGTACGTCGAGCGGTACCTCGCCGACGCCCGGCACGTCGAGGTTCAGGTGCTCTGCGACGGCCAGGGCAACGGCGTGCACCTGGGCACCCGGGACTGCTCGGTGCAGCGCCGGCACCAGAAGCTGATCGAGGAGGCGCCCGCGCCCGCGCTGCGGCAGGCCACCCTGGACACCGTCGCCGAGGTGGCGCTGCGCGGCGCGCTGTCGGTCGGCTTCACCGGGGCCGGCACCGTGGAGTTCCTGGTGGACGAGGCGGAACGCTGCCACTTCCTGGAGATCAACTGCCGGATCCAGGTGGAACACCCGGTCACCGAGATGGTCACCGGCGTGGACCTGGTGCAGGAGCAGCTGCACATCGCGTACGGCACCCCGCTGCGCCTGCGTCAGTCCGACGTCCGGCTGACCGGCGTGGCGATCGAGTGCCGGGTCAACGTGGAGGACCCGGACCGCGACTTCGCGCCCGCGCCCGGCCGGCTGGACCGGTTCCGGCCGCCCGGCGGCCCGTTCACCCGGGTCGACACCCACGGGCACACCGGCTACCTGGTCAGCCCGCACTACGACTCGCTGCTGGCGAAGGTGGCGGTCTGGGCGCCGGACCGGGACGCCGCGCTGGACCGGCTCGACCGGGCGCTGGCCGAATTCGACGTGGCCGGTCCGGGTGTGCGTACCACGATTCCGTTCGCCCGGCGGGTGCTGCGCGACCCGGCGTTCCGGGCCGCCCGGCACACCACCGCCCTGGTGGAACGCCTGCTCACCCCGCCCGCCGTGGCCACCGACGGGCCCGTCGGGAGCGCCGACAGCGCCGCCGACGCCGGGAGCGCCGACAGCGCCCCGGCCGGCGAGCGGGCCGACGGCGCCCACGCCGGCGCCGTCGTACCGCGGCTGCGGTCGGCGGTGCCCGACCCGCGCGCCGAGGCCGACCCGGCCGGCCGTACCCCCGTTCGCGCCGTGCCCGCCGCCGGCCCGACCACCTGGAGGAACCGATGACAGTCGCCCCCGACCGCCCGCTCGCCCGCGAGATCACCGACATCCTGGTCACGCACTGCGGCCTGGACCCGGACGCCGCCGCCAGCACGCCCGCCGCGAGCCTGGAGGAGCTGGGCATGGACTCGCTGGCGCTGCTCGAACTGTCCGCGGTGGTGGCCGACCGGTGGCGGGTGAAGATCCCGGAACAGGCCGGGCAGCTCAGCATCGCCGGCGTCGCCGACCTGGTCGCCCGCAAGGCCGATCCGCCCGGGCACACCGAGAACGCGGTGGAGATCGACGCGCCGCTGCCGCTGGTCTGGGAGATCACCAACGACGTGGCCCGGTGGCCCGAGTTGTTCACCGAGTACGCGGTCGCCGAGATCCTGCACCGCGACGGCGACACGGTCCGCTTCCGGCTCACCATGCACCCCGACGAGAACGGCGTGGCGTGGAGCTGGGTCAGCGAACGCACCGCCGACCCGGCCACCCGCGAGGTGCACGCCCGGCGCGTCGAGACCGGGCCGTTCGAGTACATGCGCATCCACTGGCGGTACGAGGAGATCCCCGGCGGCACCCGGATGACGTGGACGCAGGACTTCGCGATGAAGCCGACTGCACCGGTCGACAACGCCGGCATGACCGACCGGATCAACACCAACAGCGCGATCCAGCTCGCCGTGATCAAGGAGAAGATCGAGCGGGCGTACGCGGGAGGCACGCGATGACCGACACCACCACCGCCCGGGTCTCCGTCCACGACGTGCCGGCCGACCGCCGTCGCGGCGGGGAGCTGCGGGTCCTGCTCGGCCCGAAGACGGTCGGCAGTACCTCCGGTTTCATGGGCGTGGCCACGCTCGCGCCGGGGGAGCGGATCGCCGAGCACTACCACCCGTACAGCGAGGAGTTCCTCTACGTCGCCCGCGGCGCGATCACCGTCGACCTGGACGACGTGCCGGTGCCGGTGGCCGCCGGGGAGGCGCTCTACGTGCCGAAGGACGTGCGGCACCGGCTGCGCAACACCGGCGACGAGCCCGCCGAGGTGGTGTTCCATCTCGGACCGCTCGCCCCGCGCCCGGAACTCGGCCACGTCGACACCGAGAGCGCGGCCCCGCCGCCACGGGAGCCGTCGTGACCGGCCGGCGCACCGTGGTCACCGGCGTGGGCGTCGTCGCGCCCGGCGGCGCCACCCGGGACCGGTTCTGGAAGACGATCACCGAGGGCCGCACCGCGACCCGGCGGATCAGCTTCTTCGACCCGTCGCCGTTCCGCTCGCAGATCGCCGCCGAGTGCGACTTCGACCCGGACGCCGCCGGGATCACGCTCGCCGAGCGGCAGCGCGCCGACAGGTACGTGCAGTTCGCGCTCGCCTGCTCCGCCGAGGCGCTCGCGGACAGCGGTCTCGTCCTCACCGACGCGGAGCGCGAACGCGCCGGGGTGGTGCTCGGCACCGCCGTCGGCGGGACCATGGCGCTGGAGCAGGAGTACGTGCGGGTCAGCGACTCCGGCCGGCACTGGCTGGTCGACCACGCGCTCGGCGGGCCGTACCTCTATCAGGCGCTGGTGCCCAGCAGCCTGGCCGCCGACGTGGCGTGCCGGCACGGCCTGCACGGCCCCGCGCAGGTCGTCTCCACCGGCTGCACCTCCGGCATCGACGCGATCGGGTACGCCCACCAGCTCGTCGCCGACGGCGAGGCCGACGTGGTGCTGGCCGGGGCGGCCGACTCGCCGATCTCCCCGGTCACCGTCGCCTCGTTCGACGCGATCGGCGCGACCAGCCCGGACAACGACGACCCGGAGCACGCCTCCCGGCCGTTCGACGCCGACCGGCACGGGTTCGTCCTCGCCGAGGGCGCCGCCGTGCTGGTGCTGGAGGAGGCCGAGCACGCCCGACGCCGGGGCGCGCACGTCTACTGCGAGGTCGCCGGGTACGCCAGCCGCAGCAACGGCTTCCACATGACCGGGCTGCGCCCGGACGGCGCGGAGATGGCGGTGGCCATCAGCGACGCGCTGCGGCAGGCCCGGCTCGCCCCGTCGGCCGTGTCGTACGTCAGCGCGCACGGCTCCGGCACCCGGCAGAACGACAGGCACGAGACCGCAGCGTTCAAACGGGCGCTGGGGGAGACCGCGTACCGGGTGCCGATCAGCTCGATCAAGTCGATGGTCGGCCACTCGCTCGGCGCCATCGGCTCGATCGAGATGGCCGCCTGCGCGCTGGCCATCGAGTACGGCGTGGTCCCGCCCACGGCGAACTGGACCACCCGCGACCCGGAGTGCGACCTGGACTACGTGCCGAACGAGGCGCGGGAGGTGCCGGTGGACGTGGCGCTGTCGGTGGGCAGCGGGTTCGGCGGCTTCCAGTCCGCGATGGTGTTCCGCCGGCTGGCGGCGGTGCCGACATGACCGCGCGGGCCGTGGTGACGGGCATCGGTGTGGTCGCGCCCAGCGGGATCGGCGCCGAGGCGCACTGGAACACCGTGCTGGCCGGCACCCGGCGCATCGGGCCGATCACGCTGTTCGACCCGGAGCGCTACCCGACCCGGGTGGCCGGGGAGGTGTCCGACTTCGACCCGGCCGGGTTCAGCGACACCCGGCAGCGGGTGCAGACCGACAGGTGGACCCACCTCGGCTTCGCCGCGACCAGGCTGGCGCTGGCCGACGCCGGGCTGCCCGAGGTGTCGCCCGACCCGTACCAGTGGGCGGTCACGCTCGCCAGTTCCTCCGGCGGCAACCTGTTCGGCCAGCGGGAGCTGCAGCGGCTGTGGGGCGGGCCGACCCGCACCGTCGGGGCGTACCAGTCGATCGCCTGGTTCTACGCGGCCAGTGTGGGCCAGCTGTCGATCCGCCACCAGTTCAAGGGGCCGTCCGGGGTGACCGTGTCCGAGTCGGCCGGCGGGCTGGACAGCCTCGCGCACGCGGTGCGCACCGTCCGCCGGGGCACGCCGGTGGTGATCGCCGGGGCCACCGAGTGTCCGCTGAGCCCGTACGCGCTCGCCTGCCAGCTGCGCTCCGGCCTGCTCAGCGACGTGTCCGACCCGCAGGCCGCGTACCGGCCGTTCGACGTCGCGGCCAGCGGCTACGTGCCGGCCGAGGGCGGCGCGGTCTTCGTGGTCGAGGAGCTGGGACACGCGCTGGCGCGGGGCGCCCGCGTCTACGGGGAGATCACCGGCTGGGCCGCCACCCACGACGCCGCGCCCACCGACCCGACCACCGGCCCCGACCCGGCGCACTACGCCCGGGCGCTGCGGCTGGCGCTGGAACGCGCCGGGGTACGCCCGCACGACGTGGACGTGGTCTGGCCGGACGCGCTCGGGGTGCCCGCGTACGACCGGGCCGAGGCGACCGCGTTGCGTGCCGTCTTCGGCGACCGGACCCCGCCGGTGACCACCCAGAAGCCGCTGACCGGCCGGGCGCACCAGGGTGGGTCCGCGCTGGACGCGGCCACCGCGCTGCTGGCGTTCCGCCGCGGGATGCTGCCCGCCTCGGCCGGCCCGGACGAGCCCGCGCCCGGCTGCGAGCTGACGTTCCTGCGGCAGCCCCGCCCGCCGCGCAGCCGGATCGCGCTGGTCGGCGCGCGCGGCTTCGACGGGTTCAACAGCGCGCTGGTGCTGCGCGGCGCCGCGCCCCCACCGGCGGGCGAGCGCTGAGCGGGGCCACCCGGGAGCGTCGTCGCCCGCCGTCCGCGCGGGAGCCCGCGCGCACAGCATCCGGCGGCCGGCGGACTACCTTGCCGGCGTGGCCCCGATCCTGCCTGTCCGATCGAGCCTGAGCAATCCACCCAGCCGCTGTTTTGGATCTAGCCATTTGCATCTGGCGATGCAGAAGAGGGTCGTCGTAGGGTTCCGCCATACCCCGAACGACGTACCCGCTGGGCGGATCCGCCCAGTTCCTCATTGGAACGGTGGCTGGTCGTGACTGCACATCCCGTGGCGGAAGATCCTGCCTCGACGACGGTGGACTGGGTGGACGACATCCTGTTCACCGGCCGCGACACCGACGTCTGCCTGCGCCTGCCCGAACCGGTGGACAAGGGCACGCTGCGCCGGCTCGTCGGCGAGGCGCAGGACCGGCTCGCCGAGGCCGGGCTGCGCGCCGGAGGCGCCGCCGCGCTGCGTCTGCCGCCCTCGCTGGCGTACGTGGCGCACCTGCTCGCCACCTGGCGTACCGGCGCCCAGGCGGTGCTGCTGGACCACCGGCTCACCGACCACGAGGTCGACCAGGCGCTGCGCCGGCTCAGCCCGCAGGTGGTGGTCGCCCCGGTGCGCTCCGGCGGCGGCGCGCTGCGGATCTTCGTCGACGTCACCGCCGGCGTCAGCGCGTACTCCGACCGCCCGGCGGGCAGCCCGCACGCGGTCATCCAGCTCAGCTCCGGCTCCACCGGGCCGTCCAAGGTGATCGGCCGCACCGCCGCCGACCTGGTCGGCGAGGTGCGCCGCTACACCCGCATCGACGGCGTCGCGCTGCCCGGCGAGCGGATCATCCTGCTGCCCAGCATGGTGCACGTGCTCGGCCTGGTCGGCGGCCTGCTCTACGGGCTGCACGCGGGCGTCGAGCTGTGCCCGCCGGAGCGGCTCAGCGGCGACGCGATCCTCGCCGCCGTGGCCGCCCAGGACACCCCGGCCACTGTGCTCGGCGTGCCGTTCCACATCGGGCTGCTCGCCTCCACCACACCGGCCGGGCCGCTGCCGCAGCTCAAACGCATGACCACCGGCGGTGAGCTGGTGAGCGCCGCCGTGGCCAATGCCTTCACCGACCGCTACGGCGTGCCGCTGGGCAACATGTACGGGATGACCGAGGTCGGCGTCATCGGCACCGACCTGTACGGGCGGCACCGCCCCGCCATCGCGCCCGCCCCCGGCATCGAGGTGCGCGAGCGTGACGGCGAGCTGTGGGTCAGCTGTCCCGCCAACCCGTACGTCGGACTGGCCGACCCGACCCGGTGGGCCGACGGCTGGCTGCACACCCGCGACGCCGGGGTGGTCGACCCGGACACCGGCCTGGTCACCATCAAGGGCCGGCTGGACTCGCAGGTGTCGGTGGGCGGCCTGAAGGTCGACCTGACCGAGGTGGAGGCCACAGTGGCCGGGCTGCCCGGCGTCGTCGCCGCGGTGGTGGTCTGGGACGACGGCATCACCGCGTACGTCCAGGCCGACGGCTCGCTGACCGAGGAGACGCTGGACAAGCTGATCGCCGAGCGGCTGGCCGGCTTCAAGCGTCCCCGCACGCTGCGGCTGCTCGACCAGATGCCCCGCACCACCACCGGAAAGCTGGTCCGGTCGGTCCCGGCGCTGCGGGACGCGGCGTCGTGACCGGACCGCTGTACGAGCCGCGCAACCGCCGGACTTCCGCCGGACGTCCGATCCACCCCGATTCCCGACCCGCCCCGGCCGAGCGGCGCGCCACCCGCGCGTCCGAGCCGGCCGGTCCACACGCACACGGTGTCCCGACCGGGCACCGTCAGCCGGTACACGGAGAAGAGGTCTGAACCCATGCGAGACCAGGTCCGCACTTTCGTCGTCGAACAGCTCGCCGACATGAACTACGACGTGGACGAGCTCGACGACGACACCACGCTCGGCCCTTCCGGCGTCGACCTGGAGTCGCTGGCCCTGGCCGACCTCGCGGTCCGCGTCGAGGACCGGTACGGCGTGAAGTTCGCCGACGACGAGTCGGAGAAACTGGCGCTGATGACGGTCGGCGAGTTCACCACGATGGTCGCCGACCGGGTGGCCGCGAACAGCGACAAGTCCTGATGTCCGGTCAGCCCGACCTGGGGCGAGCTGACCTGGTGAGCATGCTCGCCGAACTGACCGCGAAACCCGCCGACCAGGTGCCGGACCGGCTCGGCTCGATGGAGCTGGCCTGGCTGGTGCACATGGTCGAGCAGCGCCACGACCGCCGGCTGGACCTGAGCGACGACGAACTCGCCGGCATCCGCACCGTCGACGACGCGCTCGCGGTGTTCCGCGGCGCGCTGACCGCTCCCGCAGATGGCTGAGCGGGAAACCGTACGGATCACCGGCACGTACGCGCTCAGCGCCCTCGGCAGGGGCGCGGACGCGCTGCTGGCCGGGGTGCTCACCGGCGCCCCGGCGTTCGGACCGGTGCGCCGTTTCGACACCACCGGCCGCCGGGTCACGGTGGCGGCCACAGCGCCGGACGTCGGCACGCTCGCCGACGAGCTGGCCGACGCGATCGACGCCGCCGCCGGGGCCGCCGGGCTGGACCGGGCCGGGCGCGCCGGGTCGGCGCTGTTCCTGGCCACCCACGGCGGGCCGCACTCGCTGCCCGTACCGCAGGGGCGGGACGCGCCGACGGTGCCGGCGCTGGCCGGTCACCTGGCCGCGCGGTGCGGCCTTGGCGGGCGGACCCGGATCTACACCACGGCCTGCGTGTCGGCGAGCAGCGCGGTTGCCGACGCCGCCGCGCTGATCCGCCGGGGCGACCTGGAGCGGGTCGTGGTCGCGGCCGGTTACCTGGTCGAACCGGACCAGTACGCGCTGTTCGACGCCGGGCGGGCGCTCGCCGCCGACGGCGCGGTACGCCCGTTCAGCGCCGGGCGCAAGGGACTGCT
This sequence comes from Micromonospora sp. C41, assembly GCF_018070485.1. Classification (NCBI taxonomy): domain Bacteria; kingdom Bacillati; phylum Actinomycetota; class Actinomycetes; order Micromonosporales; family Micromonosporaceae; genus Micromonospora; species Micromonospora sp. C41. The sequence goes on from NZ_JAGPXP010000017.1 coordinate 25,027, forward strand.
GCTGGGCGACGGGGTGGCCGCTGTGGTGCTGGAGTCGGCGAGTGCCGCCGCCCGGCGGGGCGCCGAGACGGTGGCGACGGTGGCCGGGTGGGGGCGGGCGGGGGACGCCTACCACGCGTGCCAGCCGCACCCGGAGGGGCTGGGGCTGGCCCGGGCGGTCGAGGCGGCGCTGCGCCGCGGCGGGCTGCCCCCGGACGCGGTCGGTTATGTCAACGCCAACGCCACCGGCACCCCGTTCAGCGACGCCTCCGAGGCGGCGGCGCTGACCCGGGTGTTCGGCGACGACGCCGGGCGGCTGCCGGTCAGCTCCACCAAGTCGGTGCACGGGCACGCGCTGGAGGCGTCCGGGCTGCTGGAACTGCTGGTCACCGTGCTGGCCCTGCGGCACGGCAAGCTGCCGGTCACCGCCGGCTGGCTCGGCCCGGACCCGCAGTGCCCGCTGGACGTCATCCGCGACGCCCCGCGCCCCGCGCGCACCGCACACGCCCTGACCCTCAACGCCGCCTTCGGCGGCGCCAACACCGCACTCCTGGTGAGCACCTCATGACCGCCTCCACCCCAAGGCCTCCGCGATCTTGCACTTCCGGCCCCGGCAAAACGGGCACAACGCCCGCCGAGAGGGCGCCAACCGCAAGATCGCGCAACGACGCGGAGGCGCGGTGGCCCGAGGACGGGGATGAGGGGCCGGCGGGGGTGCCGGGGTTTGTGCACTCGGCGTTCGCGCCTCTCGTGGTGGCGGTGGCCGAGCGGTGCCTCGCGCGGCGCTACGGCACCGGGCCGCTGCCGCCGGGCAACGGCACGGCGGTGGTGCTGGTCAGCGCCGGCGGGGACACGGCCAGCGCGGCGCACGTCCGGGCCGCGGTGGACGCCGGTGACCGGATCGGGCCGCTGTTCTTCTTCCAGTCGGTGCCGAACAGCGTGGCCGGGCACGTCGCGGCGCGCTGGGGACTGGACGGGCCGGTGGTGTGCCTGAGCCCGACCGGCGACCCGCGGGCCGAGGGGGAGGCCGAGGCGGACCTGCTGCTGCACGACGGCGACGCCGCACAGGCGTTGCTGATCCTGATCGAACTGGCACCGGACGGTACGCCGGGCAAGGCGACCGCGGTGCTGCTGGGGGAGGGAACACGTCAATGAGGACGAAGGGACTGCGCGGCGCGCTCGCAGCCGACGCGGAACTCGGCGCGGGCAACGTGCTCGCCCGGGTGCTGGCCCACGGCGCCGACCCGGACGGGCCGGGGCTCACATTCGACACCGAGGTCGACGGCCACCCGGCCGAGACCCCGCTGACCCTGGGGCGGCTCGACCGGATGGTCGCCGCCCGGGCGGCCTGGCTGCACGGACTCGGCGTGAAACCCCGCGACCCGGTCGCCGTCTGGGCCGGTACGGCCGCCGACATGGTGCTGTCGTTCCTGGCGCTGACCCGCCTCGGCGCCATCCCGGCGCTGATGAACGGCAGGCTGCGCCCCGAGATCGCCGCCGAGTACATCCGCCGGCTGCGCGCCGCCGGGGTGCTCGCCGACGCCGCGCACGCGCAGGCGCTGGCCGGGCACGACCTGGGCGCGCCGATGCTCGGCGAGCCCGCGCAGGCCGGGACCGGCGACCCGGACGCGGCGCCCGCGCACTACCGGCACCACCCGGACGACCCGATCGTCATCACCCACACCTCCGGCACCACCGGAGTGCCGAAGGCGGTGCTGCACTCGCACGCCAGCCTGTTCGCCGCCACCCGGCACCTGCTGTCCATGCCGCAGGCGCAGGGCACCACGCGCATCCTCAACGCGCTGCCCGCCCCGCACACCGCCACCGTGCTGATGGTCAACCAGGCGCTCGGCAACCGGGCGGAGATGTTCCTGCTCTCCGAGCAGGGCGGCGAGCGGGTGCTCGACGCGATCCAGCGGTGGCGCCCCGACGGCGTGTTCGGCTTCTCCGTCACCTGGGCCGAGCTGGCCCGCTTCGACCTGTCCGGCTACGACCTGGACTCGGTGCGGCTGTGGTTCAACACCGGCGACTGCTCGCACGAGCCGCACGTACGGCGGCTGGTCGCGGTGGGCTCCCGCGACGTGGTGACCCGTCAGGGCGTGACCCGGGTACCCGGGTCGGTGTTCATCGACGGCCTGGGCTCCAGCGAGATGGGCCACTCGATGTTCCACATCACGCACACCTCCGACACCGACAGGTACGGCCGCTGCGTCGGCCGCCCGTACCGGTTCACCAAGGTCGCGGTGCTCGACACCGACGGCAACGAGCTGCCGCCCGGGCAGGTCGGCTGGCTCGGCATCGACTCGCCGTCGCTGTTCCGCGGCTACTGGAACGACTCGGTCACCACGTACCGGTTCCGGCTGCGCGGCTGGTACCTCACCGGCGACCTGGTGTACGCCGACGAGGACGGCCGCTACTACCACCTGGACCGGGCGGTCGACTCGGTCGAGGCGGGCGACGGCAAACGGTTCTTCACCGCGCTGTCCGAGGAGCGCATCCTGGCCGCCAGCCCCGACGTGACCGACTGCACCGTGGTGATCGTCAAGGCGGACGACGGCACGGTCACCACCGACGTGCTGCTGGAACTGGCCGCCGGCGCCGACCCGGACGCGGACCGTACCGAGCGGATCCGTACCGCGCTGGGCCCGGACGTGGGCGCCACGCTGCGCCGGATCGTCCCGGTGCGCGCCGACGACATCCCGGTCACCGTCACCGGCAAGGTACGCAAGGTGGCGCTGCGCGAGCGCTATCTGACCGAGGCGCCGTCGTGACCGCCGTCGTCACCGGCATGGGCCTGTTCACCCCGGCGGGGCGCGGCGTGGCGGACACGTTCGACGCGCTGCTCACCGGCCGCTCCGGGCTGCGTCGCCCGCCCGAGGGACACCCGGCGGCGGGCAGCCTGGAGGTGGCCGGCGTGCTGCCGGACATCGACCCGCGCAGCGTCGCCTCCGGACCGGAGACGAAGGTGCTCGACCGGGTGGTGCTGCTGGCCCTGATCACCGCCGCCGAGGCGCTCGCCGACGCGGGTATCGAGGTGGGCCGCGACGTCGACCCGGAGCGCATCGCGGTGATCGTCGGCGGTGTCGGCGGGATGTCCACGCTGGAGGGGCAGGTGCTGGCGCGGGCCGCCCGGGGCCGGGCGGCGGTCAGCCCGTATCTGCTCACCGGCATCCTGCCGAACATGCCGTCGGCGCGGATCGCCATCGCGCACGGCATCCGCGGCTACAGCTCGTCGGTCGGCACGGCCTGCGCCTCCGGCGCCCAGGCGGTCGCCGACGGGGTACGCCTCATCCGCTCCGGCGAGGCCGACGTGGTGGTGTGCGGGGCGAGCGAGGCGCCGCTGTTTCCCACGTTCGCCGACACGTTCGGCAACGCCCGGGCGCTGGCCCGGGGCTGGGACGAACCCACCGAGGCGAGCCGCCCGTTCGACAAGCGGCGCAACGGGTTCGTGCTGGCCGAGGGCGCGGCGCTGCTGGTGCTGGAGCGCGCCGGGCACGCCGACGGTCGGGGCGTGCGCGGCTACGCCGAGGTCGCCGGTTTCGGGGCGAACACCGACGCGTACCACCCGACCGCGCCGCGCCCGGACGGCGCGGGAGCGGCCGCGTGCATGCGCCGGGCGCTGGCCGCCGGCGGGATCGGGCCGGGCGACGTCGGGTACGTCAACGCGCACGGCACCGGCACCAAGCTCGGTGACGTCGCCGAGACGATCGCCTTGGCCGAGGTGTTCGGCCTCGGCGGCGTCCCGGTCAGCTCCACCAAGGCGCTCACCGGGCACCTGCTCGGCGCATCAGGGGTGCTGGAGGCCGCCGCCACCGCGCTGGCGCTCGAAAGTGGCCTGCTGCCGCCCACCTACCACCTGGACGACCCGGACCCGGAGTGCGAGGCGGACCACGTCCGCGCCGTGCCCCGGCCCACCCGGGCCGACCACGCGCTGACGAACTCGTTCGGGTTCGGCGGCCAGAACGTCAGTCTGCTCCTGCGCCGGCTCTCCGGGCCGGCCCGCCGGGCCGCCACCCCGGCCGCCGGCTGACCGGACTCCAGTCCCGGGCGTCCGTCCGGGTCGCGATCACGGGGGGAACAGGGGAAGCCCATGACCATCAACGGGATAGACCATCTCGAACTGTACGTGGGAGACGCCCGGCAGGCGGCCTTCTACTTCGACAACGCCGTCGGTTTCCGGCTGCGCGGGCAGGGCGGGCCGGAGACCGGGCTGGACGGGCAGCGTTCGCTGCTGCTGGCCCAGGCCGGCATCCGGCTGCTGCTGACCACCGGGCTGTCCGCCGAGCACCCGGCAGCCACGTACGTGCACCGGCACGGCGACGGCATCGCCGTGGTGGCGCTCGCCGTCGACGACGCCGCCGGGGCGTACGCGGAACTGGTGGAACGCGGCGCGACACCGCTGAGCCCGCCGCGCACCTTCACCGGCGCGGACGCCGAGGTCGTGGTCGCCGAGGTCGGCGGTTTCGGCGACGTGGTGCACCGCCTCGTCCAGCGCAGCGGTGACCCGGAGGTGTTCCTGCCCGGGGCGATCGAGCCGGTGGCCGCGCCGGACGGCGACGAGCTGCTGGCCGAGGTGGACCACCTGGCCGTCTGCGTACCGCCGGGGCAGCTCGACGAGATCGTCGCGCACTACGAGAAGGTGTTCGGCTTCGCCGACATCTTCACCGAGCACATCGAGGTCGCCGGTCAGGCGATGAACTCCAAGGTGGTGCAGAGCCCGTCGGGGAAGGTCACGCTGGTGCTGCTGGAGCCGGACACGAGCGCCCGGCCCGGCCAGATCGAGGACTTCCTGCGCTGGCACGCCGGCGCCGGAGTGCAGCACCTGGGGCTGCGCACCGACGACATCGTCACCGCCGTCGGCGCGCTCGCCGGGCGCGGGGTGCGGTTCGCCAGCACGCCCGGCGCCTACTACGACGGCCTGGAGCAGCGGGTCGGCCGCCTCGACGCGCCGGTGGACCGGCTGCGCGAGCTGAGCATCCTGGTCGACTCCGACCACGACGGGCAGCTGCTGCAGATCTTCACCGAGTCGATGCACGTGCGCCGCACCCTCTTCCTCGAACTCATCGAGCGGCGCGGGGCGCGCACCTTCGGCAGCGGCAACATCAAGGCGCTCTACGAGGCCAAGGAACGCGAGCTGGCCGCGGCGGGGGCGACCCCTGCTGCCGCGGCCGGAGGGGTAGGGGCATGACCACCATCGATCCCGGGCTGACCGCCGAGGAGGAGGCGCTGCTTCCCTCCGACGAGGACGTCCGGCACTACGCCGAGCACGGCTGGTACCTGTCGAAGAAGCTGCTCACCGACGACGAGGTGGACGAGCTGGTCGCCGCCACCGACAGCTACTACGCCGGGGAACGCGACCGGCGGCTGCCGGTGCGGCCGCCGAAGCTGGCCTACTGGGAGCCGGCCAAGGGCGACGTGCAGCGGCACAACGACTACGTGCACCACGAACACGACGGCATCGCGCGCATCCTGCGCAAACCGCTGATCGGGGCGGTCGCCGCCCGGCTGGCGCAGGCCACCGAGATCCGCATCTTCCAGTCCACGCTGATCTGGAAGCCGCCGATCGCCGGTGAGCCGTCGAACATCGTGCCCTGGCACTTCGACAAGCACTACTGGGCGTCCTCGTCGTCGGAGAACATGCTCACCGCGTTCATCCCGTTCCACGACTGCGGCGAGGAGATGGGCACCATCACCATGGTCGACGGCTCCCACCGCTGGCGGGAGATCGGCGCCGACGACACGGTGGTGCGGCACTTCGCCGACCGGGACCGCGACCAGCTCGAAGTCATGCTCGCCGAGAACGCGGCGTACAACGGGGCGACGATCCGCAAGATCCCCATGGTGATCCCCAAGGGACACATGAGTTTCCACCACTGCCGCACCTACCACGGCAGCGGTGCGAACGTCAGCGGGCGGCCCCGCCGGGCCATCTCGCTGCACCTGCAGGACGGCGACAACGCCTGGCGGGAGTATCCGCTCTCCGACGGCACGCTCGCCGCGTACAACCACGACGTGCTGGTCCGCCGCACCCACGAGGGCCGGCCGGACTACGCGGACCCCGATTACTGCCCGGTCATCTGGCGCGACCGCGCCCAGCAGGGAGGCTGACAATGTCACGGTACGACTGGGGTAAGACGCACCCGGGCATCGAGCGACTCGAGCGGGCGGTGACCGAGCGCCGCGACGTGGTGGTCAAGCACCCGCTCTACGCCAACCTCGACACCCACGACGCGCTCGTCACGTTCATGGAGCACCACGTCTTCGCGGTCTGGGACTTCATGTCCCTGCTGAAGTCGCTGCAGCGGCAGCTCACCTGCGTCACGGTGCCGTGGATCCCGACCGGCCCGACCGGCAGCCGCCGCCTGATCAACGACATCGTCATGGTCGAGGAGAGCGACGAGCTGGGCGACGGCTACATCAGCCACTTCGAGCTGTACGTGCAGGGCATGACCGAGGCCGGCGCCGACACCACGGCCGTGAACAAGCTCGTCGACCTGCTGCGCGACGGCACGCCGGTCACCGAGGCGCTCGGCGCGGCGGGCGTACCCGCGGCGTCGGCCGCGTTCGCCGGCACCACCTGGCGGATCATCGAGACCACCCCGGTGCACTGCCAGGCCGCGGCGTTCGCGTTCGGCCGCGAGGACCTCATCCCGGAGATGTTCACCCAGGTCGTCGCCGTCAACGAACGCAGCAACCGGCTCAACAAGTTCGTCGACTACCTGGAGCGGCACATCGAGGTCGACGGCGAGCAGCACACCCCGATGGCCATGCAGATGCTGGCCGACCTGTGCGGCGACGACGACACCAAGTGGCAGGAGTGCGCCGACACGGTGAACGCCGCGCTGGCCGCCCGCGCCCGCCTCTGGGACGACATCCTCGCCGCCGTCAAGGAGGGCCGTCCGGCGTGACCGGCTCCGACCCGCTCCGGCTCTACCGGACGGTCCGGCTGATCCGCCGCTTCGAGGAGCGCGCGATCGAGCTGGTCCGCGCCGGACAGATCGTCGGTGGCATCCACCCGTACCTCGGTCAGGAGGGGATCGCCGCCGGCGTCTGCGCGGCGCTGGACCGCGAGGACCTGGTCACCGGCACCCACCGCGGGCACGGGCACGTGCTCGCCAAGGGCGCCGACCCGGCCCGGATGCTGGCCGAGCTGTGCGGCCGGGTCACCGGGCTCAACCGGGGCCGGGGCGGGTCGATGCACGCCGCAGACTTCGGCGTCGGCGTCCTCGGCGCCAACGCCATCGTCGGAGCCGCCGGCGCGATCCTCACCGGAGCGGTGTGGGAGCGCCGGCGGCGCGGCGCCGACATCGTCGGCGCCACCTTCTTCGGCGACGGCGCGGTCAACGAGGGCATGCTGCTGGAGGCGTTCAACCTGGCCGCGCTCTGGCGGGTGCCGGTGCTGTTCGTCTGCGAGAACAACGGCTACGCCACCACCATGCCGGTCGAGGGCGCGGTCGCCGGCACCATCGCCGGGCGGGCTGCCGCCTTCGGCATGCCGGCGGCCGCCGTCGACGGGCAGGACCCCGAGGCGGTACGCGAGGTCACCGCCGCCGCCGTCGCGCGGATGCGCGCCGGCGGCGGCCCCGAGCTGGTCGAGGCCCGCACCTACCGCTTCGACGCCCACCACACGTTCGAACATCAGGTACGCCTCGACTACCGGCCGCCGGAAGAGGTGGCCGAGGGCCGGTCCCGCGATCCCGTCGACATCGCCGGAGCGCGACTCGACCCGGCGGTACGGGCCGAGGTGGACGCCGCCGTCGAGGCGGAACTGGACGCCGCCGTCGAATACGCGCTCGCCGGTCCGCACCCCGACCCGGCGACCGCCCTGGACCACCTGTACGCCAGCGGGCTCACCGCCCGGACCGGAGGTGGCTGATGCCCCGGCTCTCCTACCGCAGGGCGCTCACCCGGGCGCTCGCCGACGAGATGGCCCGCGACGAGTCGGTCGTGGTGCTCGGCGAGGACATCCGGGTGGCCGCCGCGAACGTCACCACCGGCCTGCTGAAGAAGTTCGGCCCGGAACGGGTCCGCGACACGCCCCTGTCCGAGCAGGCGTTCACCAGCTTCGCCACCGGCGCGGCGCTGGCCGGGGCCCGCCCGGTGGTGGAGTTCCAGATCCCGTCGCTGCTGTTCCTGGTCTTCGAGCAGATCGTCAACCACGCGCACAAGTTCCCGCTGATGACCGGCGGCCAGTGCGCGGTGCCGGTCACCTACGTGGTGCCCGGCTCCGGCTCCCGCACCGGCTGGGCCGGGCAGCACTCCGACCACCCGTACGCGTTGTTCGCCCACGTCGGGGTGACCACAGTCGTACCGGCCACCCCGGCCGACGCGTACGGGCTGCTGGTCTCCGCGATCCGCTGCGACGACCCGGTGGTGGTCTTCGCCCCGGCCGGCGCGCTGGACCTGCGCGCCGACGTCACCGACCTGACGCCGGTGCCGCTGGGCCGCGGGATCGTCCGCCGCCCCGGCGCTGACGTGACGGTGGTGGCCGTCGGGCACCTGGTGCACGACGCGCTCGCCGTCGCCGAGGAACTCGCCGGGCAGGCGTCGGTGGAGGTCTTCGACCCCCGCACGCTCTACCCCTTCGACTGGGACGGCCTGGTCGAGTCGGTGAGCCGCACCGGGCGGCTGGTGGTAGTCGACGACGGCAACCGCTCCTGCGGCATCGCCGGGGAGATCATCGCCACCGTGGTCGAGCGGGTCCGGCTAGCCGCGCCACCCCGGCGGGTCACCCGCCCCGACGGTGCCGTGCTGCCCTTCGCCCCGGCCCTGGACCGGGCCGTGCAACCCGGCCGCGACCAGCTCACCGCCGCCATCCAACTGACCCTCAAGGACGGATGAACGATGGACCCGAACTACACGTGGCCGCCACTCGGCCAGGCGTGGACCGACCTGCCCGAGTCCACCCGTACCGCGATGGTGACCACCGGCGCCGCGGCCTGGGAGAAGATCTTCCACGGCCGGGCCACGTACAACAAGCAGTGGCGGCTGGCCCGTCCGCCCGTCTTCACCGCCGACGCGTTCGGCGAGCTGAACGAGGTCTGCGACCGCATCGCCCAGCTCATCCTGGAAGCCTGCCGGCGCCGTGCCCGCACCGCCGGTGAGCTGCAACGGCTCCTCGACGTGCCGGAGGGGGAGACCCGGCTGCTCGACCCGGACGAGGAACTGCACGAGGGGCTGCTCGCCGCGTACCGGCCGGACGTGCTGTTCTCCGGCGGCGTGCCGTGCATCGTCGAGTACAACATCGACAGCAGCCTCGGCGGCGGCTTCGACGCCGACACCGTCATCCAGCGGTACGCCGAGCTGTACCGTACCCATGACCTGCTCGACGGCGCGCGGCCCGCGCCGTCCCTGCTGGACCAGCGGTTCGCCGCCATCCGGGACACGCTCGGCCTGGCCGACGGCGCGCGGGTGGCGCTGCTGATGGACTTCGACGCCGACTACCCGGGACTGGACGACCCGGAGACGTTCATCCGGATCCTGTCCCCGCTGATCGACCAGGCCCGCCCGTTCGGCATCGACCTGGTCATCGCCCCGGTCGCCACCGCCGGCCTGGACGCGCAGAGCCGCCTGGTCGTCGGCGGCGCCCCGGTGGACGCCCTGTTCCGGCTGTTCGTGCCGAACCGGGTCACCCCCAGCCCCGGCCTGGACGCGGTCGCCGGCGCGCTCGCCGCCGGCACGCTGCCGATGTTCGTCAGCAGCGCCGCCTGGCTGCTCAGCAACAAGCTCAACTACGCCTGGCTCTGGGAGGACCTGGACCTGCTGCCTGAGGACGACCGGACGCTGATCCGCCGGTACGTGCCGCACACCGTCGCGCTCACCGCCGACCAGCTCGACCGGGCGCTGGCCGAACAGGCCGACCTGGTGGCCAAGCCGGCCGGCGGATCGGCCGGGCACGGAGTGCTGATCGGCCGCGAGATGACGGCTGTCGCGTGGGCGGACGGGGTGCGCGCGGCGATCGCCGAGGGCGGCAACATCCTGCAGCGCTACCACGAGGCGGACCGGGTGGCGATGGACTTCGTGCAGATCGAGACCGGTGAGACGGTCACCGCCGATGTCCCGTACAGCCTCGCCCCGTACCTGTTCGGCCGTACCGGTTCCGGCGCGCTGGCCCGGGTCGGCTACCCGGGCTGCGACGAGGTCCTCAACCTCGCCCGCGGCGTCCTCCTGACCGGCATCCTCCTAACCGACTGACCCCCTCCCCGCCTGCCCGCTTCGTTGATCAAGGAGTTCGTGTCCTCATCGGGGCGCGTGACCGACCCCAAACTCCTTGGTCAACAACGTGGATCCGGGCCGAGGGCGCCGGGCGCGGGTGAGGGGGAGGGGAGGGGGAGGGCGCGGTCAGGGGTGGGGGAGGTGGGTGGCCAGGACTCTCAGGGTTTCGGCTGTGGCTATCGCGTCGCTGCGGGCGCTGCCGTGCCGCCCGTCGCTGCTGTACAGCGACGGGTCGGCCACCAGCGGATGGTCGGTCAGGTGCACGTGCAGCGTCCCCAGCCGCTCGGCCACGCCCCGGGTGTGCCGCGACAGCCGGCGCATCCGCTCGCCCAGGCCCGCGCGCAGCGTCTCCGGCACGGCTGGGCTGTGCGAGACGTCGAACATGCCCACAGTGATCACGTCCGCCCCCGCTTCCCGCAGCGCGGTGATCATGGCGGTCAGTTCGGCGTCGACCGAGTCCGGGTCGTAGGCGGACCGGAACGCGTCGTTGCCGCCGCACACCACCAGTGCGAGATCCGGTGCGAAGGCCAGCGCGTCGGCCAGCTGGACGGCCCGCACCTCGTGCGCGCGCAGCCCGCGCCGCCCCAGATTCAGGTACGCCAGCTCCGGCCGGACGGCGCGCAGCTCGGCGGCGATCCGGTCGGCCCACTGGAGGTCCGGGTAGCCGTCGACCGGCTCGCACAGTCCTTCCGCGACGCTGTCGCCGAGCACCACGAACCGGCGCCACGGGTGCCCGCGCAGCAGCTCGGTGGCCTCGCCCGGACGCAGGCACCACGGATCAGTCGCCTCGGTCAACGTCGATGCCATGATCGGCAGGCTAGCCGAGCGCCCGGCGCGGCAAAAGAGGCTCAGCTCAGCAGGGTCAGCAGTTCGCCGGGCCGGGACAGGCGGAGGTCGGCCGGTTCGGCCGGATCGTACTGATGGCCCCACGCGGCGGCCACCGCCACCGCGCCGCTGCTGCGGGCGGCGCGCAGGTCCAGCGGCGAGTCGCCCACGTACGCGGCCCGGCCGGCCGGCACGCCGAGCCGCCGGCAGGCCACCTCGACGCCCTCGGGCGCCGGTTTGGGGCGGGTGACCTGGTCGCCGCCGAGCACGACCCGGAAGTGACCGAGCAGGCCGACCCGGTCGAGCATGATCTCCGCCGCCCGGTGGCTCGCGCCGGTGAACACGCCCACCGGCACCCGGGCGGCGAGGTCGGCGAGCATCTCCGCGACTCCGGGGTAGACGCTCACCCGCCCGGCCGTCGCGGCCAGTTCGGTGTGGTAGCGGTCGAGGTCAGCGGCGGTGGCGGGGCGCCGGAGCAGGTGCGTCAGCAGGTCGGACGGTGAGCCGATCGAGTAGCCGGCGATGACCTCGGCGTCGGTGTACGACGGGCCGCCACCGGCCCGCACCGCCGCCCGGTACGCCGCCGGCACCACTTCGTGCGACTCGATGAGCGTGCCGTCCATGTCGAAGACGACGGCGTCCACCGGGCGGCTCACGCGGCCCCGGCCCGGTGCGCGGCGGCGAGCCGCTTCGGCGCGCGGGCGTGCCACGCCTCGGTGATCAGCTCGGTCAGGTCGTCCACGGCGATCCGGTCGAGCCGGACCAGCACCGCCGGGTAGCCGTCGAGGTGCGGCGTGGTGAAGTAGACCGCCGGGTCGTCGGCGAGCAGCGCCTCCTTGGCGCCCAGGTCGGGCACCCGGGCGCCGAGGATCGGGCCGTCCGGCGCGGCGTCGCCGAGCGCTTCGAGGTCGCTGCGGCGCAGCGGCCGGTCCCAGACGAACATCTTGTCGCGCACCCGCCAGGCGGGCAGGTCGTCGTACGAGCCGCGCTCGGTGGTCTCCGGCAGGGCCAGCGCGATGCGCCGCACGTCGTCCCAGGTCGCCATGGCCCCGACCCTACCGCCGCCCACCGACACCCCGGCTCAGACCGGTGTGGGGGTCGCCGGTTCCGGGGCCGGGCGGCGGGACGCGCGGGTCAGCAGCAGCGGCCCCACGGTCAGCACCAGGCAGACCACCGACATCACCAGCAGCGCCGGGGTGAGGTCGAGCAGCGCCACCGACCAGCCGCCGAGCAGCGCGCCGACGGGCAGGCCGAGGAACGCCACCGACCCGGAGATGCCCAGCACCCGGGTCTGCAGCTCGCCCGGCACCCGCTGGTAGAGCGCCGCGCCGAGCAGCGGGTTCACCGCCGCGATGCCGATGCCGGACAGGAACGTCACCACGAGCACCACGACCAGGTCGTCGCTGAGCGCCAGCGCGAGCAGCCGGGGCGCGCCGCTGAGCGTCAGCCCCACCGCGAACGTCGTCCCGGCGGGCAGCCGGGTGCCGAACATCGTGAACAGCACGTTGCCCAGCAGCGCGCCGCCCGAGAACACACCGAGCAGCAGGCCGAAGCCGGCCGGGTCGCCGAGCACCTGGTTGACCCAGAGCGGGATCCAGACCGCGACGCTGGCGTTGGCGAACATGTTCGACACCGAGACCACCAGCAGCATGATCATCAGCGTCCGGTCGGTGCGCAGGTACGCGAAGCCGCCGCGCAGCGCCCGCAGGTAGGGCTCCCGGGGTGCGGGTTGCGCCGGCGCGGGCGGCCGGACCAGCACGCCGATGAGCAGCGCGCAGACCGCGAACGTGGCCGCGTCGATCCAGATGGCCCGGGTCAGCCCGACCCAGTCGATGAGCAGTCCGCCGAGCACCGCGCCGAACAGCGTCATGCCCCGGGCCAGGCCGTCGTAGGCGCTGGTGAGCCGGATCAGCGGCACCCCGGCCCGCTCGGCGGCCGGTTTGAACAGTACGTGCTTGACCCGGTCGCCGATGCCGCGCAGCCCGCCGGCGACCGCCACCAGGACCAGCAGCGTGCCGAACCCGAGCCAGGGGGCCAGCGCCACCACCGCCATCGCGACGGCGCTCGCCGCGTCCACGAACACGGAGGTACGGCGTACCCCGAAGCGGTCCGCCCACGGCGTGGCCAGCGCGCTGGAGAGCATGTACGGCAGCGTCTCCGCCGCCGCGACGAGTCCCATCTTGGTGGGGCTGCCGGTGGTCTCCAGCACCAGCCAGGGGATGGCCACCACGGAGATCCGGGTGCCGAGGTTGGACAGCAGGTCGGCGCCGACCAGGGTGTACAATTCCCGGCGCGGGTTCATGCCGAGCTGCCGATCACGGTGCCCAGCGTGTCGGCGTCGGCGGGATGCGCGGCGGCGTACCGGGCCCGAAGCGCCCGTTTGTCCACCTTCGCGGACCGGTTCAGCGGCAGCGCGTCCACGAACTCCACGGCGCCGGGCGCCCACGTCTCGCTCAGCTCCCGCACCACCAGCGCGATCAGCTCCTCGCCGGTCACCGACGCGCCGGGCGCCGGCACCACGTACGCGTACGGCAGCTCCCCGGCCACCGGGTCCGGCACGCCGATCACGGCGGCGGCCCGCACCTCGGGATGGCCGGCGAGCACGTCCTCGATCGGGCGGGAGTAGATCGGCCAGCTGCGCGCCCGGGTGAGGATCCGGTCCTGCAACCGGTCGACCAGGTAGAGGTAGCCGTCGGCGTCGAGGTGGCCGATGTCGCGGGTGCGGACCCAGCCGTCGACGAGCGTCTCCGCGGTCAGCTCCGGCCGGCCGTGGTAGCCGGCGAAGCTCAGCTTCGTCCGGACCCACACCTCGCCGTCGTCGCCGGGCGGCAGCACCCGGCCGTCGGCGTCGCGGATCTCCACCGTCACGTCGCCGTACGGGCGGCCGCAGGAGCGCAGACGCTCCGGGTGCTCCGGGTCCTCGGTGAGCCCGGGCAGCGCGCAGATGACCACCGCCTCGCTGAGGCCGTACACGATGCGCAGGCACGGGCCGAAGCGGGCGATGGCCTGGCGCAGCCGGGCGGGCGCGGCGGGCCCGGCGCCCACGTTGAACATGAACATGGCGGAGAAGTCGGCGCCCGGCAGGTCGGGGTGGTCGAGCACCTCGTAGAGCATCGGCGGGGTGACGAATGTGGAGGTGAGCCGCTCGGCGTCCACTGTCGCGATGAACGCGGCCGGGTCCCACTGCTCGCGCAGGAACAGCACGCCGCCGGTGAACAGGTTGAACAGCGTGGTGATCTGGCCACTGGCCAGCCACATCGGTGAGTGCGACAGGTGCCGCAGCAGCGGGAACCCGGCGCCCCGGAAGTCGGCGGCCAGGGCGAGGATCTGCCGGTAGAAGCTCTCCCGGTGGTGCACCAGCTTCGGCGTGCCGGTGGTGCCGCTGGTCTGCAGGAACGACTCCGGCGCGGGTGCGTCGGCGGGCAGCTCAGCCGCCGGCTCGCCGGCCGTCGCGGTCAGGTCCGGTCCGGCGCCGCCGGGGCCGAGGCAGAGCACCGGTACGCCGGACAGCCCGGCCGCGATCTGGACCGCCTGCGGGTCGCGCGGGTCGTACACGAACGCCTCCGGCGCGGACAGCGCGACGAACTCGTCGACCTCCCGCCGCGAGGTCACCGGGGCGACCCACATGCTCCGGCAGCCCAGCAGGTGCAGAGCCAGTTGCAGCAGCGGACCCTCGACCGTGTTGCCGAGCATCACCAGCACGGCCGCGCCGGGGCGTACCCCGTGCCGGCGCAGCGCGGCGGCCAGGCCGCGCACCCGCGCGGCGACCTGGGGGTAGGTGAGGCGGCGTCCGCCGCCGACGAGCGCCTCCCGGTCGCCGAAGCCGGCGAAGAGCTCCAGCGCCTCGTGCACATAGTTCGGCCGGTCGGTCATCGGGCAGCCCCCATCATGGTCCGCGAGCGGCGTCCGGCCAGGTCAGGGCCGGGACATGACGGCAGGTGCCAGGTCGGCGACCGCACCGCCGCCAGCTTCCGAGCCTAGGCAGCGGCGGTCCACCGCGGACAGAGCCGATCGTCGCTGCGTCCCGCGACGTGGGCATTTGATCATGTCGATCAGGTTGATTGACGCTCGTCACCGCCGGAAGCTAGTTTCCGGTCCATCGCCCGGGCCGGTGCCGCCGACCGCGTCACGCCCGGGGCTGCCGACCATGGAGGATCGATGCCGACCCCGAAGAGATGGCACGTCATAGCTTCCGCCGTAACGCTGCTGATCGCCGCCACCCCGGCGGTCACCGCGAGCGCCGGCCCGACCGACACCGACCGCGCCGGGCACGGGCGCGCCGAGTGGGCCGGGACCTGGGCCGCGGCGGTGACCCGCGGGAACACCGTGGGCCTGACCGAGACCGGCCTGAACAACCAGAGCATCCGGATGACCGTGCAGACCTCGGTGGGCGGGCCGCGCCTGCGGGTGCGGCTGACCAACCTCTACGGCCAGCAGGCCATCCAGGTCGGCCGCGCCACCATCGCCCGGCCGAACACCGCCACCCCCGACGACCTGTCCGACATCGTCCCGGCCAGCGTCCGTCAGCTGACCTTCTCCGGCGCCGGTTCGGCGACCATCAACAAGGGTGCCGAGCTGCTCAGCGACCCGGTGGCCTTCCCGGTGGCCGAGCAGGAGGACCTGGTGGTCACCCTGTACTTCCCGGTGCTCACCGGGCCGGTCACGTTCCACGGCCAGTCCCGGGTCACCAACTTCATCGGCGCCACCGACCTCACCTCGGCGGCCGACGGCGCCGGCTTCACCATCCGGCCCAACTGCTGCTGGATGTTCCTGTCCGGCATCGACGTGGAGCGCAAGGTGACGCCCGGCTCCGTGGTGGTGCTCGGCGACTCCATCAGCGACGGCAACGGCAGCACCGTCAACGCCGACCGCCGCTGGCCGGACCTGCTCGCCAAGCGGCTGATCGACGCCCGCCCGGAGCCGCGTACGCCGGGCGTGCTCAACCTCAGCCTGGCCGGCAACCGGCTCAACCACGAGGGCACCGAGCCCGGCGCGGGCGACTTCCCCGGCTACTACGAGCTGGGCCCGAACGCGCTGGCCCGGCTCAACGAGGACGTGTTCCCGCAGACCGGGGTGCGTACCGTCATCACCCACCTGGGCATCAACGACATCTGGATGAACGGTGACAGCCCGGAGGCGATCATCGCCTCGCTGCGCCAGCTCAACCGGCAGGTCCAGGCGCGCGGCCTGACCAGCATCGCCGGCACGCTCATGCCGTACGAGGGCAACGGCGGGCCGGGCGTATGGACGCCGGAGAAGGACGCCACCCGGCAGGCCGTCAACACCTGGCTGCGCGGGCCCGGCCGGGCCGAGTTCGACGGCGTCGTCGACTTCGACGCGGTGATGCGCGACCCGGCGCAGCCCAGCCGGCTGCTGCCGGCGTACGACTCGGGTGACCACATCCACCCGAACGACACCGGAGCCGCGGCGATGGCGAACGCGGTGCCGTTGAAGCTGCTCGGACTGTGACACCGGGCGGGGGCGGCGGTCGACACGACGCCGCCCCCGCCGCCGTTTTCCTGGGGAGGAAAGACAGTGGACGTCAGCGAGATCCTAACCGGGCTCTACAGCGAACAGGGCCGGCAGAACCCCTATCCCTTCTACGCGGCCCTGCACGAGCACGGGCCGATAAACGCCGTTCCGGCCCGCGCCGAGCACAGCACCGTCAGCGCGGTGGCCGGCGGGTACGACATGGTGGACCAGATCCTGCGCGATCCCGGCTGGTACAAGGGCTTCCCGCCCGGCTGGGAGGAGCAGGAGATCCTGCGGACGTTCCTGACGTCGATGATGTTCGTCAACCCGCCCGACCACGCCCGGATGCGCGCGGTGTTCGCGAAGACGTTCACCCCGCGCCGGCTGGTCGCGCTGGAGCCGGTGATCGAGCGGGTCGTCGCCGAACGCCTGGACCACCTGGCCGAGGTGGGCGCCGACGGGCACGAGGTGGACTTCGTGGCCGACTTCGCGTACCCGGTCCCGGCGCTGGTGATGGCCGAGTTCATCGGCCTGCCCCCGGCCGACCTGGCCTGGTACCGGCAGCGGGTCGACTGGATCGACGAGTACATGGACGTGTCCGGCAAGACGCCGGAGCGGCTGGCCCGGGCCAACCAGGCCGCCGAGGAGCTGCGCGTCTACTACCGCGACCTGATCGCCCACCGGCGCCGTACGCCCGGTCACGACCTGATCAGCGGGCTGGTCGAGGTGCTCGACGCGGGCGGCGTCGACCTCACCGAGGACGAGTTGATCAGTAACCTGATCGTGCTGTTCAACGCCAGCTTCGTCACCACCGTCTACATGTTCAGCAACGGCCTGCCGCTGCTGCTGGAGCACCCGGACGTGACCGCCGCGCTACCCGGTGACGACGCGCTGGCCCGGGGCTGCGTGGAGGAGGTGCTGCGGATGGAGAGCCCGGTGCACTTCCTGGCCCGCTCCGCGCCCGCCGGCGTCGACCTCGGCGGCGTGCCGGTCGACCGGGACGACAACGTGCTGCTGCTGATCGCCGCCGCCAACCGCGACCCGGCCCGCTTCCCCGACCCGGACCGCTTCGACCCGCGCCGTCCCGGCCCGCCGTCACTGGCCTTCGGCGTCGGGCTGCACTTCTGCCTCGGCTCGGCGGTGTCCCGGCTGGAGGGCCGGCTGGCGCTGCCGCGCCTGTTCGCGCGCTTCCCGCGGCTGGCCGTCACCCAGCCGTACACGTACAGCGGGAGTCTGTTCCTGCGCGGCATCGACAAGCTCTTCGTCACCACAGGGGAGGCCGGATGACACTCGATCCGCAGGTGGTCGCGTGGCGGACCGCGCGGGCCGCCGCCGGGACCGTGCCGCTCTACACCCAGACCCTGGCCGAGGCCCGCGCCGCCGACCTCGCCGCGATCCGTGCCGGCTCCGGCGCGGTCGAGCCGGTCGCCGAGGTACGCGACACGACGGTGCCCGGCCCGGCCGGGCCGCTGCCGGTGCGGATCCACCGGCCGGACGGCGACGGCCCGCTGCCGACGCTCGTCTACTTCTTCGGTGGCGGCTGGACCCTCGGCAGCGTCGACACCGCCGACGGAATCTGCCGGCGGCTGGTCAACCTGACCGGCGCGCAGACCGTGACGGTCGGCTACCGGCTCGCCCCGGAGCACCCGTTCCCGGCGGCGGTGGAGGACTGCCACGCCGCGGTGCGGCACCTCGCCGCGCACGCCGCTGAGTTCCGCGTCGACCCGGACCGGCTGGCGGTCGGCGGGGACAGCGCGGGCGGGAACCTGGCCGCCGCGGTGACGCTGCTGGCCCGCGCCGACGGCGGTCCCCGGCTCGCCGCCCAGCTGCTGGTCTATCCGAACACCGACCAGCGGCCCGGGCACCGCCCCGGCGACGACGAGGACCCGATGCTGTTCAACAGGCACTCGGTGGGCTGGTACCGGAGCCACTACCTGGCCGACCCGGGCGACGCGGCGCACCCGCTGGCGTCTCCGCTGCTCGCCGAGGACCTGGGCGGCCTGCCCCCGGCGCTCGTGATCACCGCCGGGTACGACCCGCTGTGCGCCGAGGGCCTGCGGTACGCCGAGCGGCTGGGCGAGGCCGGCGTGCCCACCGAGACGGCCCACTACCCGGGGATGGTGCACGGGTTCTTCGCCATGCCCGGCGTGTTCGACGCGGGCCGGCAGGCCCAGGAGCGGGCCGCCGCCTTCCTGCGCCGCACGTTCGGGCTCGACCGCACGCCCGGCGCGGGCGAGTCCGCTGCGGGCGTGGACCCGGCCGGGAACACGGTGGGCGCGGGCGGCCATGGCTGACCCGGCACGCGACACGCAGCCGCCCGCCGACGCGGCGGACGGCTTCGTGCCGCCGGTCAGCCTGGCCGACTTCGCCGCGCTGGCCCGGGCGGTGCTGCCGCCCGACGTGTGGGACTTCGTCGACGGCGGCAGCGGCGCCGAGACCGCCCTGGCCGCGAACCGGGCCGCGCTCGATCGGGTGGCGGTGCTGCCCCGGATGCTGGCCGGCGTGGACGACCCGTCCACCGAGGCGGCGCTGCCCGGCGGCCGGGCCGCGTTGCCGGTGGCTGTCGCGCCGATGGCGTACCAGCGGTTGCTGCACCCCGACGGCGAGCCCGCGCTCGCGGCGGCGGCCCGCGCGGCGGGCGTGCCCTACGTGGCCAGCACGCTGGCCAGCACGCCGATCGAGGAGATCGCGGCGACCGGCGCGACGGTGTGGTTCCAGCTGTACTGGCTGCGCGACCGGGCGCTGGTGGCCGACCTGCTCGACCGGGCGTCGGCGGCCGGCTGCGCGGCGGTGATGGTGACTGTGGACGTGCCGGTGCTCGGGCGGCGCCTGCGCGACGCCCGCAACGGGTTCGCGCTGCCGCCGCACGTCACCGCCGCGAACCTGCCCGGCGGCCGGGACGACCTGGCGCACCAGGGCACCCCCGGCGTGTCGGCGGTGGCGGTGCACACCGGCGCGGTCTTCGCCCCGGCGCTGAGCTGGGCGGACCTGGAGTGGCTGCGGGAGCGTACCCGGGTGCCGTTGCTGGTCAAGGGCATCCTGGACGCGCGCGACGCGGTCCGCGCGGCGGACGCCGGCGTGGACGCCGTGGTGGTCTCCAACCACGGCGGACGGCAGCTCGACGCCGCCCCGGCCAGCGCGAGCGTGCTGCCCGAGGTGGTCGAGGCGGTCGACGAGCGGTGCGCGGTGCTGCTGGACAGCGGCGTCCGCGGCGGCGTCGACGTGCTGCGCGCGCTGGCGCTCGGCGCGGACGGCGTGCTGCTGGGCCGGCCGCTGCTCTGGGCCCTGGCCGCCGGTGGCCGGGCCGGCGCCGAGGCGGCGCTCGCGCTGCTCGCGGCGGAACTGCGCGACGCGCTCATCCTCAGCGGCTGCCCGGACCCGGCCTCGGCCCGGCGGCTGCGCACCCGGATCGGAGGCTGACGTGGAACCGGTCGACCTGGCCGTCACGGCGCTGCACGGCAGTGTCGGCGACCCGGCGCTGAACTCGATGAACTTCCTCAACGAGGTGGCGCAGCACTACCCGGACGCGGTGTCGCTGGCGGCCGGGCGGCCGTACGAGGAGTTCTTCGACTCGGCGGTGCTGCACACGTACCTGGACCGCTTCCGCCGCCACCTCGCCGAGGACGTCGGGCTGGACCGGGCCGGCGTGGACCGGACGCTGCTGCAGTACGGCCGGACCAAGGGCGTCGTGCACCACCTGATCGCCCGGCACCTCGCCGTGGACGAGGGGCTCACCGTCGACCCGGAGTCAATAGTGGTGACCGTCGGCTGCCAGGAGGCGATGTTCCTGGTGCTGCGCGCGCTGCGGACCGGCCCGGCGGACGTGCTGTTCGCTGTCGCGCCCACGTACGTCGGGCTCACCGGCGCGGCCCGCCTGGTCGACCTGCCCGTGCGCCCGGTGGCCGGCGGACCGGACGGCGTCGACCTGGCCGACCTGCGCGCCGGGGTGCGCCGCGCCCGCGCGGAAGGGCTGACGCCCCGGGCCTGCTACGTGATGCCCGACTTCGCCAACCCGTCCGGCGTCAGCATGGGCACCGGGCAGCGGCGGCGGCTGCTGGAGCTGGCCGCCGAGGAGGACCTGCTGCTGATCGAGGACAACCCGTACGGCCTGTTCCCGGCCGACGGCACCGCGCGGCGGCCCACGCTCAAGGCGCTGGACACCGCGCGCCGGGTGGTCTACCTCGGCTCGTTCGCCAAGACCGTGCTGCCCGGGGCCCGGGTCGGCTACGTGGTCGCCGACCAGCGGGTGGGGGAGGCCGACGGCACAGTGGTCCCGTTCGCCGACCACCTCGCGAAGATCAAGAGCATGGTCACCGTGAACACGTCACCGATCAGCCAGGCGGTGATCGGCGGCGCGCTGCTGGCGCACGACTGCTCGCTGGTGGCCGCGAACGTGCGGGAACGGGCCGCGTACGCCCGCAACCTGCGCCACCTGGTCGACGGCCTGGCCCGGCGCTTCCCGGCCGGCGGCCCGGTCACCTGGACCGTCCCGGCGGGCGGCTTCTTCGTGGTGGTGAGCGTCCCGTTCCCGGTCGACGACGCGCTGCTGCACCGCTCGGCTCGCGAGTACGGCGTGCTCTGGACGCCGATGGCCCACTTCTACGATGCGGGCACGCCGGTGAATGCGTTGCGGCTGTCGGTGAGCGCTGTCACACCGGAGTCGATCGATCTCGGGCTGGACCGGCTCGCCGCGCTGGTCACGGACACCATGGCCGGCAGCGTGACGCCGGAGTGTCAGGGTTCCGGCACACTACGTGTTTCCTGACGCTGTTCGTCTGTTGATAATGGACCAATGGTTGCCTGGGAGTACGCGTTGCTCGTTCGTCGGTATCAGGGTCAGGGACGCAATTTCCACGTCTCGTTCGTGTGGTACGGCCCGGACGGGTCACGCACCGACGTGACCGCGTACGGCGACACCGCCATCGCGCACCTGAACCGGGTCGGCCGGGAGGGCTGGGAACTGGTCTCCGCCGCCGAGGACGTGAACAACGTGCAGGGCAGCACCGAGGTCCACCGCTACCACCTGAAGCGCCCGCTGCGCTGACCCCGTAACCGCCGGCACCCCGGGAGACTCCTTCTCCCGGGGTGCCGCTTCGTGTTGTCGGGTGCTCAGCCCAGGTCGACCGAGGGGTAGAGCGGGAACGGCGTGAGCAGGTCGGCGGCCTGCTTGCCGACGGACTCGGCGACCGCCGGGTCCAGCACGTACTTCGCCTTCGACGGCGCGCCGTCCGGGCCGGTGCCGGGCGTGGTCTGGCTGAGCACGGTGTGGATCAGTTCGGCGGTGGCGTCCATCTCCGCGGCGCCGAGGCCCCGGGTGGTCAGCGCCGGGGTGCCGATGCGGATGCCGGAGGTGTACCAGGCGCCGTTCGGGTCCTGCGGCACCGAGTTGCGGTTGGTCACGATGCCCGAGTCCAGCAGCGCCTGCTCGGCCTGCCGGCCGGTCAGGCCGTAGCCGGACACGTCGATGAGCACCAGGTGGTTGTCGGTGCCGCCGGTGACCAGCGTCGCGCCCCGGCGCAGCAGCCCGTCGGCGAGCGCCTGCGCGTTGTCCACGATCCGCTGGGCGTAGTCGGCGAAGTCGGGGCGGCGTGCCTCGGCCAGCGCGACCGCCTTGGCGGCCATCACGTGCGGCAGCGGCCCGCCGAGCACCATCGGGCAGCCCCGGTCGACCTGGTCGGCCAGTTCCGGGCCGCAGAGCACCATGCCGCCGCGCGGGCCGCGCAGCGACTTGTGCGTGGTGGTGGTGACGATGTGCGCGTGCGGCACCGGGTCGAAGTCGCCGGTGAAGACCTTGCCGGCGACCAGCCCGGCGAAGTGGGCCATGTCGACCATGAAGGTGGCGCCGACCGAGTCGGCGATCTCCCGCATGATCCGGAAGTTCACCTTCCGCGGGTACGCGGAGTAACCGGCGACCAGGATCAGCGGCTTGAACTCGCGGGCCGCCTCGGCCACCCGGTCGTAGTCGATCAGGCCGGTGGCCGGGTCGGTGCCGTAGCTGCGCTGGTCGAACATCTTGCCGGAGATGTTCGGCCGGAAGCCGTGGGTGAGGTGCCCGCCGGCGTCCAGCGACATGCCGAGCATCCGCTGGTTGCCCAGCTCACGGCGCAGCGCGAACCAGTCGGCCTCGGTGAGGTCGTTGACCTGCCGGGCCTGCGCCTTGCGCAGCGCGGGGGACTCGACCCGGTCGGCCAGGATCGCCCAGAACGCGACCAGGTTGGCGTCGATGCCCGAGTGCGGCTGGACGTAGGCGTGCGACGCGCCGAACAGCTCGCGGGCGTGCTCGGCGGCGAGCGCCTCGACCGTGTCGACGTTCTGGCAGCCGGCGTAGAAGCGGCGCCCGACGGTGCCCTCGGCGTACTTGTCGCTGAACCAGTTGCCCATGGCCAGCAGCGTCGCCGGGGAGGCGTAGTTCTCGCTGGCGATGAGCTTGAGCGACTCGCGCTGGTCGGCCAGTTCCGCGGCGATGGCGTCGGCGACGCGCGGCTCGACGCCGCGGACGACCTCCAGCGCACTGCGGAAGGCGGTGGACTCGGCGTTGCGCGACATGCGACCTCCAGGTGACGTGCGGAAGGCCCAGGCGCTCGGCATGCGTCCTCATGACGAGGCCGCTCCCCGATGGTGCTCCATCTCCACGCGCCAGTCACGGCCCGTGCCGATCCTACCGGCCCGGCCCGGACCTGCGGGGTTGGGCCGCCCGTCCCGGCGACTGAACCCCGCGACGCGAGCGGGACCGCCCCTCTGCCTCGGGGCGGTCCCGCTCGCGTCGCGCGGCCGGTGTCAGGCGACCACGGCATCGAGGGACTTCTTCAGCGCCTTCGGGGCGGTCGGCGTCTTCGGGGCCTTCGGGCGCAGGTCGAGCATCCGCTGGCCGATCTCCTGGAGCTGGTTACGGCCGAGCGCCTCCCGGACCTTCGGGAACCACTCCTGCTCCTCCTCCTCGACGTGGTGCAGCACGTTCTCGATCAGCACCGTCGTCTTGGCGTTGAACCGCTCGTCGTCGGCGTCCATGGTGAACAGCTCGAAGCAGAGCACGTCCGCGACGTGGTGCTCCTCGTACGACTCCAGGATGTCGTCCTCGACGTCGGGCACCAGCTTGCGGACCTCCGGGTACATCACCTCGTTCTCCAGGTAGGTGTGCACCGTCAGCGCCTCGAGGATCTGCTCGACGATCTTCCCGCGCTTGCTCGCCGGTCCCTCCTCGGCCTCCTGGAAGGCCTTGAACAGGCGGCGGATCTCCTTGTGGTCCTCCTTGAGCAGGACGATCGCGTCGGTGGACACCGGTTACCTCCTATAGTCGGCTGACGCTGCCCCCCTACCCGGGGCCCGACCAGGACAAACAGACCGGGCCCGGCGCGCTCGCCGGGCCCGGTCCACGCGGGTACGGGTTACTTCACCGCGTTGTACGCGTCCACGACACCGGCGCCGTAGAACCCGTTGCGCTTCCCGCCGGAGCAGGTCGCGTCGTACGCGTTCGGGCCCGCCGGGATCAGCGGCACCGGGTTGTACACGCCCGCCGGGCAGGACTTCGCCACCGCCGTGCGCTCCAGGAACGAGGAGAGCTGGCCCGGCGTCATGCCCGGGTGCGCGGACAGCGCCAGCGCCGCGACGCCCGCGGCGTGCGGGCCGGACATCGAGGTGCCCTGCTTGTAGCCCCACCCGTTGGTACGGGTGGCGGTGTTGAAGGTGGTGGACAGAATGCCGTCGGTGGACGTCGAGCGCGCGCCCTGGGTCCGGAACCGGGTGTCGCCACCGGGTGCGGTCACGTCGATCACGCCCTGGCCGTACGAGGAGTAGTAGCTCTTGTCACCGGTCGGGCCGACGGCGGCGACGGTCACCACGCCCGGCGCCTCGGCCGGGAGGACCAGGCAGGCGTTGGTGAGGTTCGCGCGCTCCTCCGGCGTGCCGTTGTTCGGGCTGCCGGTGTCGGTGATCTTGTGGGCCAGGTCGAAGTTCGCGTTGCCGGCCGACGCCACGTGCAGCACGCCCTGCGACTGCGAGTAGCGCAGCGCCCGCTGCACTGCCTGCCACACCGGACGCTGGCGGGCGTCGTTGCGGCAGTTCAGCTGCCACGGGTCGATGTAGTAGCTGTTGTTGGTGAGCTGGAAGCCGTGCTCGGCGGCCCACATGAACCCGCAGACCGCGGCCTCCGGGAAGATGTAGCCGTCGTCGTTGACCACCTTCACGGCGGCGACCTTCACACCCGGGGCGACGCCGGTGACGCCGACGCCGTTGACCGCGGCGGCGATGGTGCCCGCCACGTGGGTGCCGTGGTCGCTGGTGGTCGGGTTCCACGCCGGCTCGGCGGTGTCGGTGACGCCGCCGACGCAGGACGTGCTCTTGTCCTTGGCGATCTGGGTCGCCAGGTCCGGGTGGCTGCTGGAGATGCCGCTGTCCAGCACGCCCACCACGACCGACGGGCTGCCGCCGGTCACCGCGTGTGCCTGCGGGACGCGGATCATGTCCATGTCCCACTGCTGGCCGTACAGCGGCTCGGCGGTCGGGTCGCCCGCGGCGCGGACCACGTCGGCGGCCGGGACCTCGACCGTCTCGCCCTCGTCGAGGGCGGTGCCCAGACCGGCGGTGGAGGCGACCGACTCGACGCCGGCACCGGCCACGCGGGTGGCGAAGTCCGGGGCGGAGGAGCGCGCGACGAGCACGCCGATCTTGTCGTACGCGGCCACGACAGCGCCGTCGGCGGCGGCCACCCGCGCGGCGGCCTTGGCGGTGCCGTTGCCCTGCGGGGCGAGGACCAGGTACGACGTCTCCGGTCCGGCGGCCGCCACCGGCGCCGGGACGCCGATCAGGGCGAGACCGGCGCCGAGCGTCACGGCGGACGCGGCGGCGAATGTCTTGCGACGGAGATTGTTCACACAGACTCCCAGGGGGTTGGTGCGGCCGGGCCGCTCCCTGGACGGGGGTACGGCCCGGTGGAGACGCGCAGGCTGCACGCCTCGCCGCAACAGCGCCCACCGACGGCGGGGTGTTACACGCCTCACCCCGCCGAGCTGTGGATCGTCAGACCGTGGCGATCGTGTACGGGATCTCGTCGAGCAGTTCCCGGGCGAGGAAGCCGATCCGCCCGTACCGGGGGACCAGCCGCTGCCCGCTGACCGCGTGCGCGAACGCCGCCCAGCAGGCGGCCTGCGCCGGGTCGGCGCCCCGGGAGAGCAGGCCCGCGAGCAGCCCGGCCCGCACGTCGCCGCTGCCCGAGGTGCCCAGCCCGGCGTCACCGCTCTCCTCCCGCCAGGCCCGGCCGTCCGGCGTCGCGATGTGCCCGTAGAGCGAGACGACCGCGTCGTACCGGCCGGCCAGTTCCACCGCCTCGGCGTCCAGGTCGTCGCCCGGATCGCGGCCCAGCAGGTGCTTCGCCTCGGTCAGGTTGGGGGTGAGCACCACCTTGCGGCCGGACCCGGCCAGCAGGTCCGGGGCGTGGCTGAGCGCGCCCAGCGCGTACGCGTCGAGCACCAGCGCGGTCTCCCGGCCGGCCGCGTCCAGGACCAGGCGCAGCAGCTCCCCGGTGGTCTCGATGTCGGTCAGGCCGGGTCCGACCGCCACCACGTCGGCCTCGGCGACCAGGCCGCGGAGCAGGTCGCCCGGGTCGCCGCGGACCGCGCCGTCACCGGTCTCCGGCAGGCCGACCACGAGCGCCTCCGGCACCTGGATGCTCAGCGACGCCGCCGTCGACTCGGCCGCGGCGAGCTGGAGCACGCCGGCCCCGGCGCGCAGCGCGGCCACCCCGGCGAGCAGCACCGCGCCGGGGGTGAACCGGGAGCCGCCGACCACCAGCACGGTGCCGCGCGCCTCCTTGCCGCCGGTGGGCACCGGCAGCGCCCAGTCCCGCAGCAGCGCGGGGGTGATCACGTCAGACCGGCTCGGCATTGACCTCGTCCTCCCTGGTGGGCGTCGCCCCCTGCCGGTGCAGGTGGGCGACGTCGTTGAACACGTCCGGCACGAGCCGGCCGGTGTCGTCGGCGTGCCAGCCGGTGACCGAGCAGTTGGCGATCACGTGCTCGCGGGTCAGCGCCATCAGCTCGGCCTCGGTGAGCCCCTCCACCAGGTAGCGCAGCAGGAAGACCAGCGCGTCGTGGCCGAACAGCAGTACCCGGCCCCCCTCGTGGTCGCGGCGCAGGTCGCCGAGCAGCGCCCGCAGCCGCAGCGCCACGTCGGTCCAGGACTCGCCGCCGGGCGGGCGGTAGTAGAACTTGCCGAGCCGGGTACGCCGCCGCGCCTCCTCCGGGTAGCGCCGGTTCACGCCGTGGCCGGTGAGCCCGTCGAGGACGCCCAGCTCCCGGTCGCGCAGCCGCTCGTCGACGCTGGCCGGGATCCCGGTGCCGTGCAGCGCCAGCTCGGCCGTGCGCACCGCCCGCAGGTACGGCGACACCACCGCGACGTCCGGCCGTTGCGAGTCCGGCAGCCCGGCCAGCCACCGGCCGGTCGCCCGCGCCTGCTCCTCGCCGGTGGGCGACAGCGGCACGTCCGCGTCCCGGTGGCTGAGGTCGATCAGCTCGGCGCCGGACGTCTCGGCCGCCGTGGCCGCGACGTTCGCCGTGCTCTCACCGTGCCGGACGATCCAGAGCGATGCCAACTCCGCCATGCGGCTCCCGGTACCCGGGCCCGACCGGGGATAACCGTGCCGGACCGGCCCGGCGCGGGACTGCGCGGCCGTGCATCGACCCGGCACAATGTCCCACGACGCGGGACGGACGGCCCGGGTACGAGGGAGGCGCACATGGCGACTGTGGTGCGGGGGCTGCGGGAGGCGCTGGTGCTCTTCCTGATCGCGGTCCTGGTGATCGCGGCGGCGGTCGGCATCTGGGTGGCCGTCGGCGGCGGCGACTTCACGCACCGGCTCGGCGTCGCGTTCATGATCGTCGGCGCCGTGATCGGGATGACCGGTGACCTCACGTTGAGCCGCATCGGCATGCTGCCGGCCCGGTCGGCGTTCGGCCTCGCGCCGGAGCGGGAGGACGGCGGCGGCGGGCGGGTGCTCACCGGCGTCGGCATCTTCCTGTTCGTCTCGGTGCCGCTGATCGTCGTCGGGGCGCTGCTGATCACCTGAGCGGTTCTCACGCTGTCGGTGCCGCCGGTTATGGTCCCCGCACACTGCGGGCGATCAAGGAGACGGTGTGCGCAGATTCGAGTTCGTGGGCGGCGGTTCGGCCAAGTTCTGGGAGGTCGGGCAGCGCGACGCGACGGTGACGGTCCGCTATGGATCCCTCGGCGCGCAGGGCCGCACCCAGGTCAAGGAGCTGGGTTCGCCGGCCGAGGCCGCCGCGCACGCCGACCGGCTGATCGCGGAGAAACTGCGCAAGGGGTACGCCGAGGCGACCGCCGCGCCCTCCGCCGGGCACACCGGCGCGCCGGCCGTCGGGCCGGCCGGGCCGAGCCACGAACCGGAGGCGACCGTCGCCGATCCGGCCGGCGCTGGTTCGGCCGGCAGCGACCGGGCCGGGACGCCGTCGGCCGCGTCGCCCGCCGGCGACCTGCCGGACGAGGACGCGTTCGAGGTCCCGGCCGGCTGGCGACGGATGCTGGCCCCGCGCCGGGGCGGCGCACCGGGCCCGACCCTGCCCAGCGCCGCGAAGGGGCGGGCCGCCGGGCGGAAGGTGCTGGACTCGGTGGCCGACCAGGTCGCCGCCATCGCCCGGGCCACCACCGACCCGGAGCTGGGTCCGGCGCTGCGCGGCTACCTCGACGGCGAGCCCGGTCCGCTGGGCGGTGCCGCGCTGGTGGCGGCGGTGGCCATGGCGCTCGGCTATCACGGGCGCGACCAGCAAGGGCTGGCCCTCGGCGACCTGCTGGCCATCGATCTCGGTCCGGCCGGTGCGGCCGTCGCCGCGACCGAGCAGATCACCGTGGCTGCCGCCGGGTCGATGTCCCCGCTGCCGCTGAACCGCATCAGGGCGGAGAAGTCGCAGAACTACGGCCACTGGCGGCTGCGCCAGTCCGTGCTGCGCCGGGTCCGCGCCCATCTCGCGGCGGCCGGCGACGACGACTACGCCGCGGCCCGCGCCGCGCTGGTCCCGTACCGGTCCGGGCCGTTGGCGACGCGGGTGGTCACCTCGTTCCTGCTGCCGACCGAGCGGGAGTGGGTGGCCCGGGACGCCGCCGACGTGGCGCGCGACGGGGGCCCGCTGCTCGCCGAGCTGCTGCTGGGCGCGGTCGACGAGGTGGACGCGATCCACGCCCTCAGCGGGCACCTGGCGGTCTACCGGCTGATGTACGACCAGGCGCCGATCGTCACCGCCACCGCGGCGGTCGGGTCGCCGATCGCGCCGCTGCTGACCGAATGGTTCGACCACGAGCACGCCGGCGCGGACGCGCGGCAGCGGCTGGCGTCGCTGCTGGCGGCCCTGCCCGGCGACGAGCCGATGGCGGCGCTGCTCGACCGGCTGGACCGTAGGTACGTGCCGCCCGCGGTGACGGAGATGCTGCGCCGCTTCCCGGTGCGCGGCGTGCGCCTGCTGTCCGCCGCCGCCGAGGGGCGCAGCCCGGCTGCGCGGGAGGCAGCCACGTTGCTGCGCGCCCACGTGCTGGCCAACCCGGCCGCTGTCGAGGCGGCGCTGCCGACGCTGGCCCCGGCACAGCGGGAGCGAATCGAGCGGATCCACGACGACGCCTCCGCGCTGCCGGCCGCCGGGCCGGACCGGCTGCCGCCGGTGCTGGTGTCCCCGCCCTGGTCGGTCCGCCGCCCACGTTCCGCCCCGCCGGTGGTGGACGGGCTGGCCCGTCCCGCCGGGTCCGCCACGGCCTGGCTGCCGGGCGAGCGGGAGCGGTGGGCCGCGGTGGTGCCCCGCTGGTCCGGCTGGTGGCGGGGTGACGACCTGACCGTGCTGGCCGCCGAGGTCGCCGCCGGGCGAGCCGGATCGTCAGCGGCGATCCACTTCTTCGTCCGGGCCACCGAGGAACTGGCCCGGCCGCTGCTGCCGGCCTGGCGGCCCACCGAGTCCTGGGGCGCCGACGAGTGGATGTCCCGCCTCGCCGGGCGCTACGAGCTGGACGCGCTGCCCACCGCGCTGCACCTGGCCCGTACCGCGCCGAAGAGTGTCGGCGAGGTGCTGCTGCCGTACGCCGACGGCGAGGTCGCCGACCTGATGGCCGACTGGCTCGACCGGCTCAAGACGGCCCGCCCGGTCGCCCGGGCCTGGCTGCGGCGGCACCCGGAGTACGCCGTGCGGGCGCTGCTGCCGGCTGCCCTGGGCGCGCCCGGCCCGCGCCGCCGGGCCGCCGAGCGGGCGCTGCGCCTGGTCGCCGCCGAACACCGCGACACGCTCCTCGGCGTGGCCCGCGAGCACGGCGAGGAGGCGCTCGCCGCCGCCACGGCGATGCTCGACGCGGACCCGCTGGCGCAGCTCCCGGCCCGGATGCCGAGCCTGCCGGCGTGGCTGGACCCGGCGGTGCTGCCGCAGGTGCTGCTGCGGGACCGTTCGGCGGCGCTGCCCGCCGAGGCGGTACGCCACCTCTGCACGATGCTCGCCATCTCCGCGCCCGGCGAGCCGTACCCGGGGGTGGAGATCGTCCGCGCGGCGTGCGACAGCGACTCCCTGGCGGAGTTCGGCTGGGCGCTGTTCGAGAGCTGGCAGGCCGCCGGCGCGCCGTCGAGGGACGGCTGGGCGTTCACCGCGCTGGGGCTGCTCGGCGACGACTCGACCGCGCGGCGGCTCGCGCCGTTGGTCCGGGCCTGGCCGGGTGAGAGCCAGCACGCCCGGGCGGTGACCGGCCTGGAGGTGCTGGCGCAGATCGGCACCGACGTGGCGCTGATGCACCTGTACGGCATCTCGCAGAAGGTGAAGTTCCGCGGCCTGCGGGAGCAGGCGGCCCGCAAGGTCACCGAGGTCGCCGACGGGCTGGGGCTGACGCCCGAGCAGCTCGGCGACCGGCTGGTGCCCGACCTCGGGCTGGACGCCGACGGCAGTCTGGTCCTCGACTACGGGCCGCGCCGGTTCACCGTCGGCTTCGACGAGCAGCTCAAGCCGTACGTGGTGGACGGCGCCGGCGCCCGCCGCAAGGACCTGCCCAAGCCCGGCGCCCGGGACGACGCCACGCTCGCGCCCGCCGCGCACAAGCGTTTCGCCGGCCTGAAGAAGGACGTGCGCACGCTCGCCGCCGACCAGATCCGCCGCTTCGAGACGGCCATGGTGACCGGGCGGCGCTGGCCGGCCACGGACTTCCGCCGCTACTTCCTGTCCCACCCGCTGCTGTGGCACGTCGTGCGCCGGCTGGTCTGGGCCACTGTGGACGACGCCGGTCAGGTGGTCACCGCGTTCCGGGTCGCCGAGGACCGCACGCTCGCCGACGTCGACGACGAGACGTACGCGCTGCCGGATGACGCCACCGTCACCATCGCGCACCCGCTGCGCCTCGGCACGGCGGTGCCGGCCTGGGCGGAGGTCTTCGCCGACTACGAGATCCTCCAGCCGTTCCCGCAGCTCGGCCGCGACGTGCACCGGCTGGACGAGGCCGAGCGCGCGGAGAAGCTGCTGCGGCGGCACGCGGGCGTCACGGTCCCGGCCGGGCGGCTGCTCAGCCTGGAGCGGCGAGGCTGGCGGCGCGGCGACCCGCAGGACGCCGGCATCCAGAGCTGGCTGGAACGCGAGGTCCCCGGCGGCGGGGCGGTGGTGATCGACCTCGACCCCGGCATCGCGGTCGGGATCGTCGACATGTTCCCCGACCAGAAGATCGAGGCGATCTGGGTCAACGACGTGCCGTACGGCGGCTGGTTCCAGCGCGACGGCAAGGTCCGCCTCGGCGACCTGGACGACGTCACCGTCTCCGAGGTGCTGCGCGACCTGGCGGAGGTGACCCGGTGACCGCGCTCGACCCGACCGTCGAGCGGGCCCAGCGGCCTCCGGCCGAGGTGCGGTACGCCGACGAGCTGGCCGCGCTGGCCGCGAACGACAGTGACCCGCGCCCGCCGGGCTGGCGGCTGAGTCTGCGCGCCGCGCGCCGGTTCATCCTAGGTGACCCGGCGGCCGGGATCCGGCGCAAGTTCGTCGGCGACCCGTCGCTGATCGACCGGGCGCTGGTGGCGCTGGCGACCAGCCGCGGGCTGATGCTCGTCGGCGAGCCCGGCACCGCCAAGTCGCTGCTGTCGGAGCTGCTCGCGGCCGCGGTCAGCGGCGACTCCACGCTCACCATCCAGGGCGGCGCGGCCACCACCGAGGACCAGATCCGCTACTCGTGGAACTACGCGCTGCTGGTCGCCGACGGTCCGTCGCCGCGCGCGCTGGTGCCGGCGCCGCTGCTGCGCGGCATGGCCGAGGGGCGGGTGGTCCGCTTCGAGGAGATCACCCGCTGCCCGCTGGAGGTGCAGGACTGCCTGCTCTCCCCGCTGTCGGACCGCGTGCTCGCCATTCCGGAGCTGCCCGGCGCCGACGCCATGGTGTTCGCCCGCGAGGGCTTCAACGTGATCGCCACCGCGAACACCCGGGACCGGGGCGTCAACGAGATGAGCGCCGCGCTGAAGCGGCGGTTCAACTTCGAGACCGTCTTCCCGATCCCCGACCTCGGCACCGAGCTGGAACTGGTGGAGGCCGAGGCGGGCGAGTTGCTGCGCCGCTCCGGCGTGACCGCGCCGCCCCGCCGGGACCTGCTGGAGGTGCTGGTCACCACGTTCCGGGAGCTGCGGACCGGGATCACCGAACGCGGCGACGCGATGGAGCGGCTGTCGGCGGTGATGAGCACCGCCGAGGCGGTGTCGGTGGCGCACGCGGTCGGGCTGCGCGGCTGGTTCCTGCGCGGCGAGCCCGGCGACGCCGCCGACCTGGTCGCCTGCCTGGCCGGCACCGCCGCGAAGGACGACGCGGAGGACCTGGCCCGGCTGCGTCGCTACCTGGAACAGCAGGTGTCCCGCCGCTCCGGCGCGCAGTGGCGGGCGGTGCACGACGCCCGGCACCTGCTGCCCGGGTGAGCACCGTCGAGGCGCCCGGCGGCGTCACCTTCCTCGGCGTCCGGCATCACAGCCCGGCCTGCGCCCGGCTGGTCGCGGCCACGGTGGCGCGGCTGCGCCCGGCGTACGTGCTGGTGGAGGGGCCGGCGGACCTGAACGGGCGGATGGACGAGTTGCTGGGAGACCACGAGCTGCCGATCGCCGTGTTCACCGCGCACCGCGACGGCAACCGGCGGCACGTCTCCTGGAGCCCGTTCTGCGCGTACTCGCCGGAGTGGGTGGCGCTGACCGCCGGCCGTGAGGTGGGCGCGCAGCTGCGCTTCATCGACCTGCCCGCGTGGCATCCCGCGCTGTCCGGCCGCGCCAACCGGTACGCCGACGCCGACCAGCGGTACGCCGAGGCGGTGCGCCGGCTCTGCGCCACCCTCGCCGTGGACAACGTGGACGCGCTCTGGGACCACCTGTTCGAGATCGGCCCGGACGACGGGCTGGCCGAGCGCCTCGACACGTACTTCGACGTGCTGCGCGGCGAGTCGGCGGCCGGGGCGGACGACACCGCCCGCGAGTCGTACATGGCCCGCTGGGTACGCGCCGCCCGCCGCCGGGCCGCCGGCCGCCCGGTGCTGGTGGTGACCGGTGGCTTCCACCGTCCCGCCCTGGTCCGGCTCACCGCCGGGGCGGGGGACGACGGACCGGAGGACGAGGACTGGCCGGAGGTGCCCGCCCCGGCTCCGGAAGCGGTGGCGGGCAGCTACCTCGTGCCGTACTCGTTCCGGCGCCTCGACGCGTTCGTCGGCTACCAGTCCGGGATGCCGTCCCCGGCGTACTACCAGCGGGTCTGGGAGGACGGGCCGCGCCGGGCCGCGGAGGCGCTCACCGAGGCGGTGGCGGCCCGGCTGCGTGCCCGGCGGCAGCCCGTCTCCACCGCCGACCTGATCGCCGCCCGGACGATGGCCGGCGGCCTGGCCCGGCTGCGCGGCCACGCCCACCCGGGCCGGGTCGACGTGCTCGACGCTCTGGTGTCCGCGCTGGTCACCGACGCGCTCGACCAGCCGCTGCCGTGGGCGACCCGGGGCACCCTCGCGCCCGGCGCGCACCCGGTGGTGGTGGAGATGGTCGCAGCGCTCAGCGGCGACCAGGTCGGCCGCCTGCACCCGGACACGCCACTTCCGCCGCTCGTGCACGACGTCGACGCCGAGCTGGCACGGCACCGGATCGATCCGCAGGAGACGGTCGAGCTGGACCTGACAGTCTCCGGCGACCTGGCCCGCAGCCGCCTGCTGCACCGGCTGCGGCTGCTCGACGTACCCGGTCACAGCCGCGAGAGTGGCCCCCGGGTGGGCGCGGACGCGCTGCTCACCGAACGCTGGACGCCCGCGCCGTCGGCGGACCGGCTCGCCCGGGTGATCGAGGCCGGTGGGTACGGGCCGACCGTCACCGACGCCGTCACCGCCCGGATCGAGGAGCGGATGACGCTGCTCGGCGCCGACGTCGACGCGCTCGCCACGACGCTGTTCGACACCGCGCTGGCCGGGCTTTCCGAGCATTCCACCCGCACGCTCACCGCGATCACCCGCGCCACCGGCACGGTCACCGACCTGCGGGCGCTGGGCCGGGCGCTCGCCGTCGCGCTGGCGCTGTGGCGGCACGACCGGCTCCTCGGCAGCGCCGGAACCGCACCGCTGGGCGCGCTGATCACCGCCGCCGTACGCCGGGCGCTCTGGCTCGTCGAGGGCGTACGGGCCACGGCCGCGCCGGCCGACCCGGGACGGCTGGCCGCGCTCGTCGCGGTCCGGGACGCGATCCGCCACGCCGGTCCCGCGCTCGGGCTCGACCGCGACGGCGCGCTCGCGGTGGCCGGGCGGGTCGCCGCCGACGCGGCGGCCCCGCCGGACCTGCGCGGCGCGGCGCTGGGCCTGGCCTGGTCGCTGGGCGACGTGCCGGACGCCGCCCGCGCGGTCCGGGCCGTGGCCGCGCCGGACACGCTCGGTGACTGGCTGTCCGGGTTGTTCGCGCTGGCCCGCGAGGAGGTGGTGGCCGGCGACGCCGCGCTGCTCACGGTCGTCGACGAACTGCTGGCCGGGATGGGCGCGCACGACTTCCTGGTGGCGTTGCCCGCGCTGCGGCAGGCGTTCGGCTGGTTCCCGCCCCGGGAGCGGGCGGAGGTGGCCCGGCACGTGCAGGCGCTGCACGGCGGCGACGCGCCGCCCGGTGACCTGCTGCGGCTGGACGCCGACCCGCTGCTGGTGGCCGCCGCCCGCGCGGTGGAGGAGCGGGTCGACGCGGTGCTGGCCCGGGAAGGGCTGTGGGAGGGGGAGCGGGCGTGACGGACCCGATGCGGGAACGCTGGCGGCTGGTGCTCGGCGACGCCGCGCAGGACAGCCTGGGCGGTCTGTCGGCGGAGGCGGCCGGCCGGGACGCGGCGCTGGACTGGCTCTACGGCCGCGACGCCGACCTCGGCCGCCGCGACGTGCGGCGCGGCGGGTCCGGCCCGTCCGTGCTGACCACTGTGGACTGGCTGGACGGGATCACCCGGCTGTTCCCGAAGGAGACGGTGCAGCGGCTGGAACGCGACGCGGTCGAGCGGTACGGCATCCACGAGGTCGTCACCGACCCGGCGGTGCTGGCCCGGGTCGAGCCGAACCCGGCGCTGCTGCGCGCGGTGCTACGCACCAAGCACCTGATGGACCCGGAGGTGCTGCGCCTGGCCCGCAAGCTGGTCGAGGCGGTGGTGCGGCAACTGGTCGAGCGGCTGGCCGCCGAGGTACGGCAGTCGTTCTCCGGGCCCCGGGCGCGACGACCCAGCCGGTTCCGGCAGGCCCGCAACTTTGACGTCCGGCGCACCATCCGGGCGAACCTGGCGCACTGGCGGCCGGACGAGCGCCGGCTGCACGTACGGCACCCGCACTTCTTCTCCCGTACCCGCCGCCACCTGGACCGCTGGCAGGTGATTCTGCTGGTGGACCAGTCCGGTTCGATGCTCGGCTCGGTGATCCACGCCGCGGTGACCGCCGCCTGCCTGTGGGGGCTGCCGGGCGTGCGCACCCACCTGGTCGCGTTCGACACCGACGTGGTCGACCTGACCTCCGACGTGGACGACCCGGTGGAGCTGCTGATGAAGGTGCAGCTCGGCGGCGGCACCGACATCGCCCGCGCGGTCGGGTACGGCGCGCAGCTCGTGGAGAACCCGCGCCGGGCCATCGTCGCGCTGGTGTCCGACTTCTACGAGGGCGGGAACGCCGGACGTCTGGTCCGGTCGGTGCAGCAGCTCGTGGAGCAGGGCACGCACGTGCTGGCGCTCGCCGCGCTGGACGAGGAAGCCGACCCGGCGTACGACCGGGCCACCGCCCAGCGGCTGGCCGACGTGGGCGCCGCGGTCGGCGCGATGACGCCGGGCGAGCTGGCCGCGTTCGTGGCCGAGCACGTGGGCCGGTAGGGGGACCGGATGACCCGTGACGACCTGATCGCGCTCACCCCGGACGTGCTGGCCGCGCTGAGCAACAGGGGCCTGGTGAAGCGCGCCACCAGGGAGGTCGACGCCGGTGAGCGGCCGGTGCTCACCGAGGACGCCGACGGCGCGGTGCGCGCCGCGTACCCGGACGGGGTGACGGTGACGCTGCCCGTGGGTGGCGGCCTCGCGGCCGGGATCTGCTCCTGCCCGGCGCCCGGCGTGTGCCGGCACCTGCTCACCGTCGTGCTGACCTACCAGCGCACGCACGCCGACGCCCCCGGCCGCGAGGTCGCGCCGGACCAGCCCGCGGCGCCGGACCGGCAGGCCGTGCCGGGCCACGACGCCGCGTCGAGCCACGACGCCGAGCCGGGCCACGACGTCACGCCGGGCCTGGACGACGCCGGCTCCGGCGGCGAACCGTGGCGATGGTCGCCGGGCGACGTCACCGACGAGGAACTGGCCGCCGCGATCGGCGCCCCGGCGCTCGCCGCCGCGAAGCGACGGCTGCGCCGCGGCTACACCGCCGTGGTCCACCGGCCGGAAGCCGCCGACCCGGTCCCGCGCGTGGAGCTGCCCACCGGCACGGTCCGGTTCCTCGTGCCCCGCCAGATCGGGTACGCGCGCGGCGACGCCGCCGACGACGGCGGAGAGTCGATCGCGCTCGCCGTGTGGGCGTGCCGGGCGGCCGACCGGGAACACCCGGACCGTCCCGAGGCGCAGGTATGCGTCGGCGGACCGGCCACCGTGACGGATCACCCGGCGATGGACGCGGCGGTGGCGCTGGCCGCCGACGTGTTGCTGACCGGGGCCGCGCACCTGGGCTCCGGCGTGGACGGCCGGCTCGCCGCCGCCCGGCGCGATCTCGACGCGGCCGGTCTGCGCTGGCCGCTGCTCGCCGTGGAGGACCTGGCCGGGCAACTGGAGGCGTACGCCGCGCGCGGCGCCCGGTACCGGCCGGAGACCCTCGCCGACCTGCTCGCCGAGCTGCCCGCGCGGCGGCGCGCGGTGGTCAACGCCGGGGCCACCCCGCCGGAGCGGGTACTCGGCACCCACGAGCCGGCGGAGACGCCGCTGCGGCGGGTACGGCTGACCGGCCTCGGCGCCCGGGTCCGGTCCAGCGGCGGCGAGGTGGGCGTGGACGTGGTGCTCGCCCACCCGGCCGCCGTCTCGGTGCTGGTGCTGCGCCGCGCCTACCCGGTCACCGGCGACGACCCGCCCACCGGGCGCGAGCTGGCCGGGCGGCGGATCACCGGCGCCACGCTCGGCGCGCTCGCCGGCGGCAACGTGGTCTCCGAGTCGGCGGTGCGCAGCGCCGCGCACCAGCTCCGGTTCGCCGCCGGCCGGCTGGCCCGCACCACTGTCACGCCCGGCGCGGGGGACTGGTCCGGTCTGCCGCCGGGCCTGCTCGCCCGCGACCCGGACGCGCTCGCCGCCGAGCTGGCCGGACGGCCGCCCCGGTTGCTGCGCCCCCGGACCGCCGCCGAGTCGGTGCGGGTGCTCGCGCTCGGCGAGGTCCGCGCCATCGGGTACGCGGCCGGCGAACAGCGCCTGCACGCCACGGTGACCGGGGCCGACGGCGGCACGGCGACCGTCACCGCCACTCACCACGCCGCCGCCCCGGGTGCACTCGACGCGCTCGCGGCGGCACTGGACGGCACACACGGGCCCCCGCGCTACGTCAGCGGGACAGTCCGCCGGGGCGCCGACGGACTCGTCGTCGAGCCGCTGGCGGTGGTCGCCGACACTGTGGTCGTACCCGATCTGGCGCCTGGAGTGGGTGACGGGCGGCTGGCCGGCGCGGTCGACGCCCGGCCCGACCCGGTCGCCGCGGCGCTGGGTGCGGCGGTGGCGCTGCTCGCGCAGGCCGCGCACACCGGCCTGCGGCACCTGCCGGCAGCCTTCCCGGAGCGGCTGCGCGCGACGGCGGCCGGGCTCGCCGCGGTCGGCCTGGACCGCTGCGGCGCGACAGTGTCCGGCCTGGCCGGCGCGCTCGGCGCCGACCCCGGCGAACCGGCGGTACGGGCCTGGGTGGACGCCTGGATCCGGCTGTCGGTCACCGGGGAGTCCCGGTGAGCCGGTCCCCACGCCCGGCCAGGATCGCTACGGTGTGACGGTGGCGACCACGGCGGCGCAGGAAATCCAGGTGGGGGAGCGGCTGGTCCGCGTCTCCAGCCCCGACAAGCCCTACTTCCCGGAGCGCGGGCTGACCAAGCTGGACGTGGTCAACTACTTCCTGTCCGTCGGCGACGGCATCCTGCGCGCGCTGCGGGACCGGCCGACCATGCTGGAACGCTGGCCGCGCGGCGTGTTCGAGGGCGCCAAGGTGGCCACCCGGCAGACCAACAAGGGCGACGCGTTCTACCAGAAGCGGCTTCCGGCCGGAGCGCCCGACTGGGTGCGCACCGCGCACATCACGTTCCCCAGCGGCCGTACCGCCGACGAGGTGGCCCCGAGCGAGCTGGCCGTGGTGATCTGGGCGGCCAACCTGGGCACGCTGCGGTTCCACCCGTGGCCGGTGTCGAAGGGCGACGTGGAACGCCCCGACCAGCTGCGCATCGACCTCGACCCGATGCCGGGTGTCGACTTCGCGCAGGTGGTGCCGGTGGCGCACGAGGTACGCGCGTTCCTGGCCGAGCTGGGCCTGGAGGGCTTCCCGAAGACCACCGGCGGACGCGGCATCCACGTCTACGTCTCGATCGAGCCGCGCTGGAGCTTCGGCGAGTGCCGGCGGGCGGTGCTCGCGCTGGGCCGGGAGATGCAGCGCCGCCTGCCCGATCTGGTCACCACCACCTGGTGGCGCGACCAGCGGGACCGGCCGGTCTTCGTCGACTACAACCAGATGGCCCGCGACCACACCATGACCTCGGCGTACTCGATCCGGCCGACACCGGCGGCGCTGGTCTCGGCGCCGCTGGAGTGGTCCGAGCTGGACGACGCCCGCCCGGAGGACTTCGACGTGGTCAGCATGCCCGGGCGGTTCGCCGACCGCGGCGACCCGCACGCCGGGCTGGACGGGCGGCGGTACTCGCTGGAACCCCTGCTGGAGCGGGCCGACGCCGAAGGGCTGGAGTCGCCGCCGGAACGCTGAGGCGGTCAGTCCCAGGGGCTCTGCGTGCCGTCGAACTCCTCGAACACCAGCCAGGTGCGCGTCGACAGCACCCCGGCGATGCTCTGCACCCGGTCCAGCACCACGTCCCGCAACGTCGCGTTGTCCGGCGCCCGGACCAGCGCGAGGACGTCGTGCTCGCCACTGAGCAGCGCCGCGTGCTCGA
Organism: Micromonospora sp. C41; assembly: GCF_018070485.1. NCBI lineage: Bacteria > Bacillati > Actinomycetota > Actinomycetes > Micromonosporales > Micromonosporaceae > Micromonospora > Micromonospora sp. C41. Next base: position 64,130 of record NZ_JAGPXP010000017.1, read on the forward strand.
TGTAGCGCACCCGGGCCAGCTCGGCGGAGACCTCCCGCCAGGTGTTCTGCTCGATGGTCAGCGCGATGTACGCCGAAGTGCCCAGCCCGGCCGGCTCCGGCGCGACCCGCGCGGTGAACCCGGTCAGCACCCCGTCGCGCAGCAGCCGCTCCACCCGGGCGTACGCGTTGGTACGCGAGACGTGCACCCGTTCGGCCAGCGTACGGATGGACGTGCGGGCGTCACGGACCAGCTCGCGCAGGATCCGCCGATCCACCTCGTCCAACGGCCCGGCCGAACGTCCCGTTCCGCCCGCCGCGCCCGGTGTGGTGCCGGTCTCCTGGCTCACCGCAGCCGCCCTCCCGTGCCATTCGTCCCGCGTTCATCCCGCATGTTGAGTCAATCATCCACGACCGGGAGCATAGGGCCACCACACGTCCAGGAGGTCCCCGCCGTGACGACCACACCCCAGGCGGTCCGCAGGGCATCCCCGCGCACCCGCCGGAAGACCACCCCGGCCGCACCCGACCCGTCGGCCGGCTTCATGCCGCAGCGGGAACCGGTCCGGCTGCTCGAACCCGACGGGACCCCGCTGCCGGCCCGCGACGACTACCCGGAGCCGCCGGTCGAGACGCTGCGCGAGATGTACCGGCGGATGGTCGTCGGCCGCCGCTTCGACGTGCAGGCCACCGCGCTCACCAAGCAGGGCCGCCTCGCCGTCTACCCGTCCGCGCGCGGCCAGGAGGCGTGCCAGATCGGCGGCGTGCTCGCGCTGCGCGAGGACGACTGGGTGTTCCCCACGTACCGCGAGTCGATGGCGCTGACCGCCCGCGGCCTCGACCCGGTCGAGGTGCTCACGCTGCTGCGCGGCGACTGGCACTGCGGGTACGACCCGGCCGCCACCCGCACCGCGCCGCAGTGCACCCCGCTCGCCACCCAGTGCGTGCACGCCGCCGGGCTGGCCTACGGCGAGTCGTACCAGGGCCGCGACACCGTGGCGCTGGCGTTCATCGGCGACGGCGCCACCAGCGAGGGCGACTTCCACGAGGGCATCAACTTCGCCGCCGTGTTCAAGGCGCCCGTCGTCTACCTGGTGCAGAACAACAAGTACGCCATCAGCGTGCCGCTGTCCCGGCAGACCGCCGCGCCGAGCCTCGCGTACAAGGGCGTCGGCTACGGCGTACCCAGCGAGCAGGTCGACGGCAACGACCCGGTCGCCGTGCTCGCGGTGCTGGAGCGCGCCGTCGCGCACGCCCGCGCCGGCAAGGGCCCCTACCTGGTCGAGGCGCACACGTACCGGATGGAGCCGCACACCAACGCCGACGACCAGACCCGCTACCGCGACGCCGACGAGGTCGAGGCGTGGCGCGACCGCGACCCGATCGCCCGGCTCGAGGCGTACCTGCGGGCCAAGGGCGTCCTCGACGACGCCGCCGTCGCGGCGATCGCCGAGGAGGCCGAGGAGTACGCCGCGGCGCTGCGCCGCCGGATGGACGACCAGCCCACGGTGGACCCGCTGAGCCTGTTCGACCACGTGTACGCCGAGCCGACGCCGCAACTCGTCGAGCAGCGCGAGATGGTCCGGGCCGAGCTGGCCGCCGACGCGGAGGGGGATGCCTGATGGCCACCATGACCATGGCGAAGGCGCTCAACGCGGCGCTCGCCGACGCGATGCTCGACGACGAGCGGGTGGTCGTCTTCGGTGAGGACGTCGGCCAGCTCGGCGGCGTCTTCCGGATCACCGACGGGCTGCAGGCCCGGTTCGGCGACAAGCGCTGCTTCGACACCCCGCTCGCCGAGGCCGGCATCGTCGGGTTCGCCGTCGGCCTGGCCATGTCCGGGCTGCGGCCGGTCGTGGAGATGCAGTTCGACGCGTTCGCCTACCCGGCGTTCGAGCAGATCGCCTCGCACGTGGCGAAGCTGCGCAACCGCACCCGCGGCGCGTTGAGCGTGCCGATCGTCATCCGCGTGCCGTACGCCGGTGGCATCGGCGGCGTGGAGCACCACTGCGACTCGTCCGAGGCGTACTACGCGCACACGCCCGGCCTGAAGGTGGTCACGCCCGCGACCGTGGACGACGCGTACTCGCTGCTGCGCGCCGCCATCGACGACCCCGACCCGGTGGTGTTCCTGGAGCCCAAGAAGCTCTACTTCACCAGCGCCGAGGCGGAGCTGCCGGCCCGTACCGCGCCGATCGGCAGCGCCGTGGTGCGCCGCCCCGGCACCGACGCGACGCTTATCGCGTACGGGCCGGCGGTGCCTGTGGCGCTGGCCGCCGCCGAGGCCGCCCGCGAGGAGGGCTGGGACCTGGAGGTGGTCGACGTGCGCAGCATCGTGCCGTTCGACGACGCCACGGTCACCGCCTCGGTACGCCGTACCGGCCGGTGCGTGGTGATCCAGGAGGCGCAGGGCTTCGCCGGTGTCGGCGCGGAGATCGCCGCGCGGGTGCAGGAGCGCTGCTTCCATGCGCTGCACGCGCCGGTGCTGCGGGTGTCCGGGCTGGACATCCCGTACCCGGCGCCGATGCTGGAGCACACCCACCTGCCCTCGGTCGACCGGGTGCTGGACACCGTGGCCCGCCTGCAGTGGGACGACCAGCCCGACACGAGGTGGGTGGCGGCATGACCGAACGCACCGAGCGGAGCGAGGGCCGTGAGGGCATGCCCGGCCGGCACGGCATGAGCACGGCTCTTGGGACCCGCGACTTCCTCCTGCCCGACCTCGGGGAGGGGCTGAGCGAGGCGGAGATCGTCGAGTGGCGGGTCGCCGTCGGCGACGTGGTCACCGTGGACCAGAGCGTGGTCGAGGTGGAGACCGCCAAGGCCGTCGTCGACGTGCCGTGCCCGTACGCCGGACGGGTCGTGGCCCTGCACGGCGCGGCCGGTGAGGTACGCCCGGTCGGTCAGCCGCTGATCACCATCGCCCCGCTCGACGACGCCCCCGACCCGCACGCCACCTACCGCGAGGAGGAGCGGGCCGGGTCCGGAAACGTCCTGATCGGCTACGGCACCGGCCACGGCGGCTCGGGTCGGCGGCGGCGTCGGCCGCGTCTGGCGCTCGCTCCCGAGGCCGCGCCGGCGTCGGTCGACCCGGCGCGGACCGGCGGACCGGCGGCGGCGCCGCTTGTCATCTCGCCGATCGTGCGGCGGCTGGCCAAGGAGCACGGCATCGACCTGGCGTCGCTGCGCGGCACCGGGCCGGGCGGCGTGATCCGCCGGGCCGACCTGGACGCCGCCGTGGCCGCTGCTGCTCCGGCGGCCCGGCTGGCCGCGGTGCCGGACGCCCCGGCCGCCCACGTCGGGCTCGCCCCGGCCGGCGACGGTGACACGGTCATCCCGCTCACCGGCATCCGCAAGGTGATCGCCGACAAGCTCTCCCGCAGCCGCCGGGAGATTCCGGAGGTGACCATCTGGGTCGACGTGGACGCCACCGGCCTGCTGGAGACGCGCGCCGCGATCAACGCCGCCACGCCGGAGGCGCCGGTGAGCATCCTGGCCCTGCTGGCCCGGATCTGCCTCAGCGGCCTGCGGAAGTTCCCGCAGCTCAACGCGCACGTCGACACCGAGGGGCAGCGGATCATCCAGTCCGCCGGCGTGCACCTGGGCATCGCCGCGCAGACCGACAGGGGCCTGGTCGTGCCGGTGCTGCGTGACGCGCAGCGGCTGACCACCCGGGAGCTGGCCGCCGCGCTCGCCGAGACCACCGCGGCGGCCCGGGCCGGCACGCTGCCCCCGGCACGGCTGACCGGCGGGACGTTCACGCTCAACAACTACGGCGTGTTCGGCGTCGACGGCTCGACGCCGATCATCAACCACCCGGAGGCGGCGCTGCTGGGCGTCGGCCGGATCGTGGACAAGCCGTGGGTGGTGGACGGGCAGCTCGCCGTCCGCAAGGTGACCCAGATCAGCCTCACCTTCGACCACCGGGTCTGCGACGGCGGGGTGGCGGGCGGCTTCCTGCGCCACGTCGCCGACTGCGTCGAGCAGCCCGCCCTCCTGGTCGCCAACGTCTGACCGGTCAGGCTCCCGGCCCCGGCCCTCCCCACGGAGGTCCGGGGCCGCGCCGCGTCCCCGCCCCCGCTCCCCGCCCCGGGCTCCCCGTCCCCCGCTCGCGATCTTGCACTTGCGGCCCTCGACGTGCCCGATTCGCACCCTTCTCCGGGGCCGCAACTGCAAGATCGCCGCGGCGGCGCGGGTGACGCGAGCGAGGGAGTCCAGCGCTGGCCGTCTTGCGGGACCCTTGTTCCGGTGGGTGGGATCGGTCGAGATCTTGGTAGCAAAGTGCCCCTGTGGAGGCCGTTTCGTACCAAGATCTCGCCGGGTCGGAACCTCACGCCGCCCCTTCTTCGTCGATCATGAGGTTGACGGGGATGAAACGGACATCGTGTGCCGTCAACTTCATGATCGACGGACCCGGGGGCGGCCGGGCAGTAGGTGAGGGGGAACCGGGCGGAGGGCGCGTGCGGCGCAAGCGGGGACGGGAATTACCTGTCCGGCACGATTCTCCGCAGCCTTTTCCGAGCAATTCCGCCGAAGGTGCCACGGCGTGATCCCGGGCCTACAGAATGTGGGCGAGAGGGTTCGGAAATGGGGGGCGAAATATGTTTGCGAGGCGCCGACTGACGCTTTTCGCGATGACTGTCGCAGCCGCGCCGCTGGCGGTCGGCGCGTGCACCGCCGGCCCGAAGTCGGTGGCGAAACAGGCCGAGGCGTCGCCGCCGTCGGTCACCGTGACACCCGCCGATCGCACGAAGAACGTGCCGATCAGCGCGGAGGTGGGCACGAAGGTCAGCAACGGCAAGGTGACAGCCGTCAAGCTGACCGACGACAAGGGCAACGCCGTACCGGCCCAGCCGCGCGAGGACGGCTCCGGCTGGGTGCCGGACCGTCCGCTGGCCAATTCCCGGACGTACACGGCGGAGGTGACCGCGACCGGCGATTCGGGGAAGACCGCCACGCAGAAGACGACGTTCACGACGATGGCCAAATCCACCAAACCGGCCGTCACCAGCGAATTGTATTTCCGGCCGAATCAGACGTACGGGACGGCGATGCCGGTGGTGCTCGGATTCGACCCGCCGATTCCGAAGGAGGCCCGCGCGGACGTGCAGCGCCGGCTGTTCGTGAAGACCGACCCGCCGCAGCCCGGCACCTGGTCGTGGGTGGCCGACGGCAAGCAGGCCGAGTACCGGGCGCCGGACCGCTGGAAGCCGGGCACGACGATCAGCGTGCGCAGCGCGTTGCAGGGGCTGCCCATCGGCAAGGAGGCGATCGGCGACTCCGACCGGGTCGCGACCGCCAAGGTCGGCCGGCAGGTGACGCTCGACATCGACAACGGGACCAAGCAGATGACCGTCTACGAGGACGGCAAGGTGCTCAAGAAGATCCCGGTCAGTCTCGGCAAGGAGAGCACGCCGACGTCCAGCGGCACCATGGTGATCATGGAGAAGCACGAGCACACCACGTTCGACACCCGGGGTGAGCCAAACGGCGGCTACGTGGTCGACGTGGACGACGCCCAGCGGCTGACCTGGGGCGGCGAGTTCATCCACTCCGCGCCGTGGTCGGAGGGGGAGCAGGGCTACACCAACACCTCGCACGGCTGCACGAACGTGTCGGCCACGGCCGCGGACTGGCTCATGGGCGTCACGCAGGTCGGTGACCTGGTGACAGTGCGGGGCACCGAGGTGAAGCTCGACCAGGGCAACGGCTTCACCGCCTGGAACGTCAGCTGGGACGAGTTCGCCAAGGGCAGCGCGCTGCCCGTACCGGCGGGGCTGAAGCCCACGCAGAGCGCCACGCCGCACCCGGGCGCGGTGGCCGGCGGGTCGGCGCCGGCGCCGGCCCCGTCGCGGAGCAACAGCGGCGGCTGAACCTGGGGAGGAACGGCCCCGTGCCGTGCTCAGTCCAGGTCGACGCGGGCCACCCCGGCCGCGGTCAGGCTGCCCAGCCAGAGCCGGCGGCCGTGCTGCCGCACGCCGGTGACCATCGGGTACGCCCCGCTGGGGCCGTGCAGCGTCCGCAGCACCCGCCCCGCGCCGTCGACCAGCGCGACCAGCCCGTAGCGGCGCGGCCGGGGCTGCACCGCGCCGGGCAGCAGCGCGACGATCTGGCGTACGCGCGGATGCGGCAGCAGCCGTTCCATCGCCGCCAGCCGGGGGCTGGGCAACGCGACCCAGTACGTCCCGTCACCCACCGCGGAGATGTTGTCCGGGTACGCCGGCAGGTCGGTCAGCACCGTGGCCCGCCCGCCCGGCAGGTCGATCCGGAGCAGCCGGTGGGTGGCGGTCTCGGCGAGCATCAGCGCCGACTCGTCCGGGGTGAGCGCCAGCCCGTTGGGGAAGTAGAGCCCGTCGGCCACCACGTCGGTGCGCCCGGTGCGCCTGTCGTAGGCCAGCACCCGCCCGTTGGGCCGGTGCTCCAGCAGGTCCCGCTTCCAGTGCGACAGCGGGAAGCGGTCGGAGGAGTCGGTGAAGTAGACGGTGCCGTCGCTCGCGACCGCCGCGTTGTCGGCCAGGTGCACCGGCGGGGCGGTCCCGGTCAGCTCGTGCACCGCGCCGGCGGGGTCGACCCGCAGCAGTCCCCGGTACGCGTCGCAGACGAGCAGCCCGCCGTCGACCGGGTCCCGTTCGATGCCCAGCGGCCGTCCGCCGGTCTCGGCCAGAAGCGTGGGCCGGGTGCCGGCCGGCGCGTCGGCGGGCCACCACCAGAGCCGGCCGTCCTCGTCGCCGCTGACCACCCGGCCGTCGGCGTCGACCACCACGTCCTCCGGCCCGTGCCCGCCGGCCGGCAACGGCAGCAGGTCGGCCCGGTCGAGCCGGGTGTCGGCGGGCGTCCAGGGCCCGGTCAGCGGCGGCGGCACGGTCGCCGGCTCGCGGACCGGCCGGATCAGCAGGGGCGCACGCGGGCGGGGGACGGCCATCGGCTCATTGTGGCCCGGCGGCGTCGCGAAGGGCAGTGCCCGACGGCGTTTCGCGCCCGTGGCGCGGCGGCTGCGGGATGACCCTGAGACGGCTCGGGGTCGGTTCCCGGACAGTACCCGGAACCCCTCCGCGAGGCCCGGAAATGTCGGTGGGGCCGGGTAGGTTTGGCCGCATGGTACACAGCGTTGAGCGCTTCCACGTGGCGATGGACGTGCACGATCACGTGGTCGAGCTGCGTCCGGTCGGCGAGATCGACATCGCCACCGTGACGGCGTTCCGGGCCGCGCTCTGGGCCGCGCCGGCGCGGCCGGTGCTGCGGGTCGACCTGTCGGGTGTGCGGCTGCTGTCCGCCGCCGGGGTCCGCGCGCTCGTCGCCACCCACCTGCGGGTCCGGGCCCGCGGTGGCGAGCTGGTGCTCGTCGACCCGGACCCGGTGGTGGCCCGGGTGCTGCGGGTGACCGGCCTGCACCGGGTGCTCCCGGTGCGCTGCTCCGACCGCTCGCAGGACGTGCCGAGCCGTGCCCACGACCGGTCCGGCCGCACCCACGAGATGGTGGCCTGCGCGGCCTGAACGGGAGCGGGCCGCCGGGCACACGACGGGCCGCCGGCGCGAGTGCCGACGGCCCGACGTGAAGGGCGCTGCGCTCAGCGCACGCCGAGCAGGTCCACCACGAAGACGAGCGTCTCGTTCGGCTTGATGACGCCGCCGGCGCCGCGGGCGCCGTAGCCCAGGTGCGGCGGGATGGTGAGCTTGCGCCGGCCGCCGACCTTCATGCCGACGACGCCCTGGTCCCAGCCGGCGATGACCTGGCCGCCGCCGAGCGGGAACTCGAATGTCTCACCCCGGTTCCACGAGGCGTCGAACTCGCGGCCGTTCGAGTGGGCCACGCCCACGTAGTGCACGCTCACCAGTTGGCCCGGGCGGGCCTCCGGGCCGTCGCCGACGGTGATGTCCTCGACGACCAGATCCGCGGGCGGCGCGCCCTCGATCGGGCCGACCTGGGGCTTGTCCATGAACGGTCTCCTCGGTGCTGACGGTGTGGTCACCGTCGATCCTGCCGGATCGCGACCGGCCGATACGCGCCGGTCCCCGCACACCGGCGTGGCGGGGACACGAGAAGGGGGCGGGCGCCGCCTGTCGGCGACGCCCGCCCCGCAGCGGGCTGGTTCACTTCAGCCAGGGGAGACGCTGGACCAGGGGGAGCTTCGCCCAGATCCGGCCGAGGCCGAGGGTGTTGCCGGCGCCCACCAGGGCGAGACCGGCCAACAGGCCCGCGTAGATGAGGTGGTCGTCCATGAAGGGGTTGTTCGCCGGGGGCAGCACGGCCGTCCACATCAGGACCAGGAGCAGTCCGCCGGCCACGGCGGCGATCCGGATGCCGATGCCGAGCATCAGCGCGACACCGATGCCGAGCAGGCCGAGCATGAACAGCGTGTCCGCCCAGGCCGCGCCGGCGATGTTCCGGTAGAGGTCCGCGAACGGGCCCTCGACCGCGTTGCCCAGGAAGCCCTTGGTCGGGCTGCCGCCGTTGATCCAGGCGTTCTTCGCCGCAGTCTCGTGGCCGAGGCCGAACATCTTGTCGAGGAAGGCCCAGAGGAAGATCCAGCCCAGCGCGAGCCGCAGGCCGGCCCACACGTACCGGGTGGCCTTCTGCCGGGTGGTCTCGATGTGCGCCGCCGGAGCGGTGGTGGCGGCGGGGGTCCGCTTGACGGCGGGGGTCCGCTCGATTGTCGCGGTCATGGTCTCCACGTCCCTTCCTGTGCCTCGCACCGCGCTTCCCGGTGGCACATTCATTCCACCGCCGCGCCGCCTCCCGGAGCAGGGCCGACCGGTGCCCTGATGACCGGGTCATTGGTCCCGTCCGTACCCGGTCCGGTCGGCCCCTCCCCGCCGGTCCGCCGCCCCTGACCAGGGCGTTTGCGGCGGCCTATCGTCGCAGGTGAAGGCCCGGCACGAGGAGGTCGTGATGAGGACGTGGCAGGTGGCCGACGTGATGACCAGGGACGTCGCGGCGGTGACGGAGCAGACCCCGTACCGCGAGATCGTCGACGTGCTGGTGCGTAAGCGGATCAGCGGCGTGCCGGTGGTCGACTCGTTCCACCGGGTGCTCGGCGTGATCTCCGAGGCGGACCTGCTGCACAAGGTGGAGCGGGCCGGTCACCCGGACGAGCGCCGGGTGTTCGAGGGGCGGCGGCGCCGTACCGCCCGGGAGAAGGCCGACGCGCTGGTGGCCGGGGACCTGATGACCGCACCGGCGGTCACCACCCACGAGCGCGCCTCGCTGGCCGCGACGGCCCGGCTGATGGACCGCGAGGCGGTCAAGCGGGTGCCGGTGCTGGACGACCTGGGCCGGCTGTCCGGCATCGTCACCCGTGGTGACCTGCTCCGGGTGCACCTGCGTACCGACGCGGAGATCCGCGAGGAGGTGGTGCACGAGGTGCTGCGCCGGGTGCTGTCGGTCCGCGACGGCCTGGTCACGGTGCAGGTCCGCGGCGGCGAGGTCACTATGGACGGTCGGCTGGACCGGCGCAGCGCCGTCGAGCTCGCCGGCCGCCTGGCCGGACAGGTCGCGGGCGTGGTCGCCGTGCACAACGCGATCGGGTACGACCTGGACGACACCACGCTGATGGAGCTGGACCCGGTGCACGCCACCCCGGTTGCCTGAGCGTGCCGGCGTGGTCAGGCGGTGGCGCTCGCGAGCTGGGCGGCGAGCAGCGCCGGGGCCTCGGCCAGCGACGGGCCGTACCAGGTGAGGTGCCGGCCGGACACCAGCGCCGCCGGTACCCCCGGGAACGCCTCCGGGCCGTCGTCGGCGGTGAACCGGTACGGCTCGTCGGGCAGCACCACCAGCTCCGGTGACCGGGCGCGCAGCTCGTCGAGAGCGGGCCGGGGATAGCGTTCCGCGTCCCCGGCCCAGCCGTTGAGCACGCCGAGCCGGGCCAGCACGTCCCCGGCGAACGTGTCCCGGCCGAGCACCACCCACGGGCGCCGCCACACCGGCACCACAGCGGTGCGGACGCGCGCCGGCGTGCCCAGGGCCGCCCAGGCGCGACGGGCCGCCGTCAGCCACGGCGGCTCGGCCGGCGCGCCGAGCGCGACCACCAGCTCTCCGAGCTGGTCGAGCGCCTCCGGCACGGTACGCGGGAACGTGACCCGCACCGGCGCCCCGGCCGCGCGCAACGCCTCGGCGTCGGCCAGCCGGTTCTCCTCCTCGTTGAGCAGCACCAGATCCGGCTTGAGGGCGAGCACCCGGTCCAGGTCCGGATACTTCGTCCCGCCGACCCGGGCGACGTCCAGCCCGGCCGGATGGGTGCACCAGTCGGTCGCCCCGACCAGCACCTCCGGGCGGGTGGCCGCCACCGCCTCGGTCAGCGACGGCACCAGCGACACCACCCGCACGGCGTGTTCTCCCCTCGTACCGCGGATCAGCGGGCCGGCGCGGTCGCGGCGTCGGCCGTCTCCGGCGGCAGGCCCGCCACCGGCAGGCCCTTGCGGGCCGCCCAGTCGACGGCGGCGCGCAGGTCCGCGGTGGGCAGCGGCCGCCGGGTGCTCACCCCGACCGCCGCGTGCATCGTGTAAACCAGGAACGGGTACGACTTGGCGAGCGCGGCGATCGCGTCGTGCAGGCGGCGCACCACCTCGAGCGCGGCCGGCTCGTCCAGCCCGGGCAGCAGGAGCTGGTACTCGTTCTCGGCGACCCGCAGCGCGCGGTCGACCGGGCGCAGCGCGCCGGTGACGGCGGCGAGCACGGCATGGCCCTCCCGGGCGCCGTTGCGCCGGCCGAATCGTTCCGGCGAGCCGGGCGGCTCGTCCACCCGCAGGCCGACCAGCGCCACCGGCAGCGTGCCCGAGGCGGTCACCCCGTCCATGCCGGCCCACCGGCGCAGGCCCGGCTCGTCCAGGAACGCCTCGGCCGGCTGGACCGGCGGCGTGACCCGGTCGGCGCGGCGGGCCAGCAGCCGCAGCGCCGCCTCGGCGCGCGGCTCGCCCGGTCCGGCCGGGATGTCGCGCACCCGGGCGATCGCCTCGTCCAGCGCCGTGCGCGCCTCGGCGGGCAGCCGCTCGGCGAGTTGTTCGCGCAGCCGGATGGCCTCGTGCAGCGCCTCGTCCCGGCGGAATCCCCAGCGGCCGTCGAAGAGCCGGCCGGCTTCCAGCGTCGGCGCGGGCGTCGCCTCGGCGCGGTCGTGGGCCACGAGGGTGGCGCCGAACCGGGGGCTCAGCACCACCACGCTCCACTCGCGGGCCAGCTCCTCCGCCTCGTCGAGCGTCACGCCGTACGTGCGCTCGGGCAGGTCGGGCGGCGGGCCGCCGACCATCGCCACCACCGTCGCCGCGGCGCGGCCGGCGATGCGCCGGTAGACCTCGCGCTCCCGGTCGAAGTACGGCAGCCGCTGGAACAGGGCGAACACGATCAGCGGGCCGTCCTCGGCCTCGGCGAGCGCGGCCCGCTCGATGGCGTGGGAGAGGGCGACGAGACTGCGTTTGGTGAACTGCTCCGGGGTCCGTCCGCTGTGCACGGGCAGAGCCTAGAGGCACGGACGCGGCTGCGCACCGGTCGGCGGGCCCCGGCGTGCTCCACCGCACCGCCGGAGCGGACGCCCGACGCCCTACACTCGGGCGTCGACCGGACGACGGGGGGCGGGGCGAGATGACGAACACCGGCAGCGTGACCGCCTCCTGGCTGCGGTCGGTCCCGTCCGGCGCGACGCCGTGCCTGACCCGCCACGGGCACGTCGGGTACGCCGGCCGGCGGCTCGGCGAGCTGGTGCAGGGCCGACCGCCGGGGGTCACCGGCAACCAGTGGAGCACGGCCGGACGGGCGCCGCTGGACCTGGTGGTCGGCGCCGCCGACACCGGCCTGCCGCGCTTCGCGGTGCGGTTCACCGCGCCCGCGTCCGACGGGTCGCCCGCCCGCCGGGAGGAACGGCTGACCGACGCGGTGTCCGCCGCCGTCGGCCTGCCGCTGCTGCGGGTCGAGTCACCGACGCTGCGCGGCGCCGATCACGTCCGCCGCTTCGTCGAGTACGTCCTGGACGCGCGGGCCTACGCCGAGGGCACCGACCCGGACGCCGGGGACGCGGTCGGCTTCCGGGACATCATCGGCCGGCTCCCGGACGGCCGGCGTGGACCGGTGAACGACCTCGGGGCGCTCGCGCGGGTCGAGGCGGTCGAGGCGTACGTGGCCGGCCGGATCGCCGACCCGATCGTGCGCGGGCTGCACGTGCGCTGGACCGGCGGCCCGGCGGAGGGCTGGTGCTGGGTCGAGGTGCGGCCCGGCGGCTGCCTGCTGGAGCGGGTACGGCTGACGTCGCGGGGATTCTCCTGCGGCGTGGACCCGGGCCGGCTCGCCGAGGACCTGGCCGCGATGGCGCTGGGGGAGCGACTGCGCGATCTCGACGCCGCCGGGGCGTCTCTGGTGGACCGGGAGGAGCTTTGCGGTCGGGTGCGCGCGCTCGCGGCCCGGCGGGACTCCTTCGACGGCGGCTTCGCCTTCGACCACCTCTGCGCGGACTGAATCCTTCCTGGCCGCGGCGCCGAGCCGACCCCGGCCCGGCACGTCCCGATTTTTTTCGATCTCCGGTTGAACCTTCGCCGACGGCGCTCCGTACCTCATCGGGAATGGACGCAGACTTCCCCGCCGCGCCCGGACGGCGCGGAGACGATGCGGAAAGGGCATCGTCGGCCATCGACGCGCGACCCGAGCGTCGCAGTGATCTCACACCCCGAATTCATCGGTCCGCCGGGATCACCAGTCAACTACCGGATCGAGAAGGAGAGCAATTCGATGCGCAGGTCCACACGGGCGCGCCGGTCATCCGGTAACGCGCGGAGCAAGCGGGTGCTGGCAGTGGTCGGCACGCTCGCGGTCTTCGGCGGCATCGTGGCCGTCACCCAGATCTCGTCCGCCCAGGACCGGCGGACGACCACGCGCGCCGCCTCGGCGTCCTGTGTGCCCGCCAGCCCGGGGGCGACCGCCCCGGACGGCCAGGGCAGCAGCACCCGTACCTGGCAGAACGGCCGCTGGGTCCGTAACCACTGGGGCGACGGCCAGATGTCGCCGGCCGAGTGCCAGCAGACGACCGCGGGTGGCGCCGGCGCCGGCACTCCGACCGTGACCTGCCCGGACGTCCGGGGTCGGCTGCCGCAGGTGCCCGGCCGGGCCCGTGCCGAGGTGGATCGAGAACTGGCGGCGCTGACGTCCCAGATCGCTGAGGCGAACCGGCGGCTCGCGGCGGAGGGCCGCAACGGGGGCGAGTTCATCAACAACGCGATCCTGGGTCCGCTCGCGGACAAGCGGACCGCGGCGCTGAACCGGATCGCCACCGCCATCGGCCGGTTCGGCCAGCGCCCGCAGGGGCTGGACCAGTTCGCCCGGTGCGCGTTGACCGACGTCCCCGGCAACGGTGGGGGTCAGAACGGCGGGGGTCAGAACGGCGGCAACAACAACGGCGGTCAGAACGGGGGCCAGAACGGCGGGAACAACGGCGGCGGGAACAACAACGGCGGCGGCCAGAACAACGGTGGCGGCAACGGGCTGAACGTGCTCGCCAAGGACTGCTCCGGCAGCCAGCTGCAGGGGCACGACGGCTTCCAGAACGGCAACCGGTGCGTCAGCACCGCGTTCGGTGAGGTGGGCGCCGCGGCGAACAACCCGTCGCTGCTGATCACGCAGTTCCCGAACCAGGTGCGGCGCAACCAGCCGTTCACGCTCCGGGTGACCACCAAGAACCTGGTGCGGGACCGCTTCCTCGCGGCCGGGCAGGGCGGCTACTACCTGGAGAGCTCGCTGCTCAACGGTCAGGGCCTGGTGCGCGGCCACTTCCACACCGCCTGCCGGATGCTCGGCAGCACCCGGCAGCCCCCGAACCCGCAGGACGTGCCGGCGTTCTTCGTCGCCACCGAGGACGGCCGCGGCGGCAACCAGCCGGACGACGTGCTGATCCAGATCCCGGGCCTGGCGCAGTCGGGCGTGGCGCAGTGCGCGGTCTGGGCCGGTGACGGCTCGCACCGCATCCCGATGATGGAGCGGGCGAACCAGACTCCCGCCATCGACGTGGTGCGCATCCGGGTCAACTGAGGACACGCGACGGCCGCGGCCGCCCGGGAACCGTCCGGGTGGCCGCGGCCGTGTCGTGTCCGCGTGGTGGGTACGCGAGGCGGGTCCGGCAGGGGAGCGTGGGAATCGTTCCGGGAAGAAGTTTCGTGCCGTCGGACTCCAGCCCGATGAAAGTCACCGACAACACAAAAGGCCGGCCGGGCGCTGCGATTTCTCAGCGTGACCCTGGGATACCCGACGGTGAGTGTTTAGCGCTCAGCGGTTCTTGTACGCCTCGACGACCGACACCGGGATGCGCCCGCGCTCGGAAATCTCGTACCCGTTCTTGGCTGCCCATTCGCGGATGGCGCGGTTCTGCTCGCGGTCCATTCCCGAGGTGCTCGGCCGGCCCGCGCGCCGGGTGGCGCGGGCGACCTCGGTGGCGCCGCGGCCGATCCGCCTGCCAGCGCTGATGTACGGGTCCAGCGCCTTGCGCAGAACGCCCGCGTTCTCGTCGGACACGTCGATCGTGTACGCCACGCCGTCCAGGCTGAACTCGACGGTCCGATCGGCCTTTCCGCCGTCGAGGTCGTCGGTCAGAACGGTGATTACTTTCCTTGCCATCGCCATTACTCCCTGTGTCGGGCGGGGTGTGCTAAGAGTCTGACTTACCTCACGGTAATTTCGCAACAATACCCGCCTCTTTGCATTCGGCGGGTCGTGCCAGGTAAGCGTCGCGGCCAATAGAGGACCGGTGCGCGAACAGGCGTCGGGAAGGCCGGACAGTGGCGTGGGTCACAATCCGGAACAAGGGACACCTTTTGTTACTTGAGCCAGACACGCTCAACCAACGTGATGGCAGGTGTCCGATGGCAACTCTTCCGGTACTTCCCCTGACCGACACCGTCCTGCTGCCCGGGATGGTCATCCCGGTCACCCTCGACCCGACCACCCAGGCCGCCGTCGACGCGGCCCGCGCCACCGGCGACAAGGAACTCCTGGCCGTGCCCCGCCTTGACGGCGAGTACGGCTCCGTCGGCGTGGTCGCCACGATCGAGAAGGTGGGCCGGCTGCCCAGCGGCGAGCCGGCCGCCGTGATCCGCGGTCTCGTCCGGGCCCGTATCGGCTCCGGCGTGCCCGGTCCCGGCGCCGCGCTCTGGGTCGAGGCCGCGACGCTCGACGAGCCCGCCCCGGCGGGCCGCGCCCGGGAACTCGCCCGCGAGTACCGCGCGCTCATGACCTCGGTGCTCCAGCAGCGCGGCGCCTGGCAGGTGATCGACGCGATGGAGCGGATGACGGACCTGTCCGAGCTGGCCGACTCGGCCGGCTACGCGCCCTGGCTCAGCCTGGCGCAGAAGACCGAGCTGCTCGCCGCGCCGGACGTCACCGCCCGGCTGGAGCTGCTGGTCGGCTGGGTGAAGGAGCACCTGGCCGAGCAGGAGGTCACCGAGCAGATCAACAGCGACGTGCGCGAAGGGCTGGAGAAGTCCCAGCGCGAGTTCCTGCTCCGCCAGCAGCTCGCCGCGATCCGCAAGGAACTCGGCGAGGACGAGCCCGACGGCTCCGCCGACTACCGCTCCCGGGTGGAGTCCGCCGACCTGCCGGAGAAGGTACGCGAGGCGGCGCTGCGCGAGGTCGGCAAGCTGGAACGGGCCAGTGACGCCTCACCCGAGGCGGGCTGGATCCGTACCTGGCTGGACACCGTGCTGGAGATGCCGTGGAGCACGCGTACCGCTGACAACACGGACCTGGCCGCGGCGCGGGCCGTGCTCGACGCCGACCACGCCGGCCTGGCCGACGTGAAGGACCGCATCCTGGAGTACCTCGCGGTGCGCAACCGGCGCGCGGAGCGCAACCTCGGCGTGGTCGGCGGACGCGGCTCCGGCGCGGTGCTCGCCCTGGCCGGCCCGCCCGGTGTCGGCAAGACCAGCCTCGGCGAGTCGGTCGCCCGGGCGCTGGGCCGCAACTTCGTCCGCGTCTCCCTCGGCGGCGTCCGGGACGAGGCGGAGATCCGCGGCCACCGGCGCACCTACGTCGGCGCGCTGCCCGGCCGGATCGTGCGGGCGCTGCGCGAGGCCGGCTCGATGAACCCGGTCGTGCTGCTCGACGAGGTCGACAAGCTGGCCGCCGGCTACTCCGGCGACCCGGCGGCGGCTCTGCTGGAGGTGCTCGACCCGGCGCAGAACCACACGTTCCGCGACCACTACCTGGAGGTCGACCTCGACCTGTCCGACGTGCTGTTCCTCGCCACCGCCAACGTGGTGGAGGCGATCCCCGGCCCGCTGCTGGACCGGATGGAGCTGGTCGCGCTGGACGGCTACACCGAGGACGAGAAGGTGGCCATCGCCCGCGACCACCTGCTGCCCCGGCAGCGGGAGCGGGCCGGGCTGACCGGCGAGGAGGTGAGCGTCGCCGACGACGCGCTGGCGCTGATCGCGGGCGAGTACACCCGGGAGGCCGGTGTCCGGCAGCTCGAACGGGCCCTGGCGAAGATCCTGCGCAAGGTGGCCGTCGCGCTCGCCACGGACGCCGCGCCGGTACACGTGGACGCCGGGAACCTGGCCCGCTACCTGGGCCGGCCGAAGTTCACCCCGGAGTCGGCCGAGCGGACCGCCGTGCCCGGCGTGGCGACCGGCCTGGCCGTCACCGGCGCCGGTGGCGACGTGCTGTTCATCGAGGCCACCACCATGGAGGGCGAGCCCGGGCTGACGCTCACCGGGCAGCTCGGCGACGTGATGAAGGAGTCCGCGCACATCGCGTGGTCGTACCTGCGGTCGAACGGGCGGCGCTACGGGCTGGACCCGAACGCGCTGGCCGGGCGGCGGATCCACCTGCACGTTCCGGCGGGCGCGGTACCGAAGGACGGCCCGAGCGCCGGCATCACCATGGTGACCGCGCTGGCCTCACTGGTGACCGGGCGTCCGGTGCGGCCCGAGTTCGGGATGACCGGCGAGGTGACGCTCTCCGGCCGGGTGCTGCCGATCGGCGGGGTGAAGCAGAAGCTGCTCGCCGCGCACCGGGCCGGTCTCACCGAGGTGATCATCCCGAAGCGCAACGAGCCGGACCTGGACGACCTGCCGGCGCAGGTGCGGGAGGCGCTGACCGTGCACACCCTGTCCGACGTGGCGGACGTGCTCGCGCTGGCGCTGCGCCCGGCCGAACTCGACACGCAGGCGCTGGACGGCCCGGCGCTCGCCGCGGCCTGACGGCCGTCGCCCCGGCCACCGTACGCACGGTGGCCGGGGCGACGCCGTGTCCGCCCGCGCTCAGCGCCGGTCGCGCCGCTCGTAACCCCGGTCGCGGCGCTCACCGGAACCGTCGCCGTCCCGGTCCCGGCGTACGGTCGCCTTACGGCCCTTGATCGTGGTGCCCCGCAGCCCTGAGATGATCTCGTCGGCCACCGCCTGCGGCACCTCGACCAGCGAGAACCGGTCGGCGATCTCGATCGAGCCGATGTCCCGGCCACTGATCCGGGTCTCCCCGGTGATCGCGCCGACCAGGTCCTGCGGCCGTACCCCGGCACGCCGGCCCAGCCCGATGAAGACCTGGGTGGTCCCCCCGGTACGCGGACGGCCCGGCCCCCGGCGCTCGCCCCGCCCACCGGTCTCCGGGCGGCCCTCGCGCGGGCCCCGGACCGGAACCTGCGGGATCTCCTCCTCGTCGTCCGAGCCGGGCGACGTCGCCTCGTGCGCCAGCTTTACCGCCGCCAGCGCCACCTCCACCAGGTCGAACTCGTCGGTCAGCGACTCGACGATCACCCGGTACGGGTCGAGGTCGTCCTCCAGCAGGCTCTCCCGCAGCGCGCCCTGGGTCAGCTCCAGCCGCCGGGTGCGCATGTCCGCCACCGTGGGGATCTTGTCGATGGTGATCCGCTGGCCGGTGACCCGCTCGATGGTCTTGAGCATCCGGTGCTCGCGCGGCTCGGCGAGCGTGATCGCCACACCCTCCCGCCCGGCCCGGCCCACCCGGCCGATCCGGTGCACGTACGACTCCGGCGCCGACGGGACGTCGTAGTTGACCACGTGGGTGAGCTGCTCGACGTCCAGCCCCCGGGCGGCCACGTCGGTGGCGACCAACAGGTCCGCCGTACCGGCGCGCAGCCGGCCCATCACCCGGTCCCGCTGCTCCTGGCTCATCCCGCCGTGCAGCGCCTCGGCCCGGTAGCCCCGGCCGTTCATCGTCTCGGTGAGCCGGTCGACCTCCTCGCGGCTGCGGCAGAACACGATCGCCGCGGTCGGCGACTCCACGTCCAGCACCCGGCCCAGCGCGGCCGGCTTGTGCCCCCGGGCCACGATGTACGCGCTCTGCCGCACCCGGGGCGCCTCCCCGGCGACCGGCCGCTCCCGCTCGATCTGGATCCGGACCGGATCGGTCAGGTGCTGCCGGGCCAGCCCGTCGATGCGGGCCGGCATGGTGGCCGAGAACAGCACCGTCTGCCGGCCGGCCGGCGCGTGCTCCAGGATCGCCTCGATGTCCTCGGCGAAGCCCATGTCGAGCATCTCGTCCGCCTCGTCCAGCACCACCGTGGCCAGCGCGCCCAGCCGCAGCGTGCCCCGGGCGATGTGGTCCAGGGCCCGGCCCGGCGTCGCGACCACCACGTCGACCCCGTGGTCGAGCGCGCGCAGCTGCCGGCCGATCGGCTGCCCGCCGTAGATCGGCAGCACCCGGGCGCCCAGGTCCTTGCCGTAGCGGTGGAACGCCTCGGAGACCTGCACGGCCAGCTCACGGGTGGGCACCAGCACCAGCGACACCGGGTCGCCGTCCGGCCGTCCCACCGGCATCCGCTGCAGCAGCGGCAGCGCGAACGCGGCGGTCTTGCCCGTACCGGTCGCCGCCTGTCCCAGCAGATCCTGCCCGGCCAGCAGCGGGGGGATCGCCTCCCGCTGGATCGGGGTGGGTTCCTCGTAGCCGAGCGCGGCCAGCGCGCCCAGCAACTCGGTGCGCAGCCCGAGATCCGCGAAGGCGGTGGCGTCCTCGGCGTCGGCGGGAATGGCGGGGTCGGTCGGGGTCGGTGCGGCGGTCATGCGACAAGTTTTTCATCACCGCCGCGCGGCGGTCGCGGCGACCGGGCCAAACGTTCGCCGCGCCACCTGCGTGCCGTCCCCTCCGGGTGATCCGGCGCGGCCCCGTGCCCCCGCCGGATCACCGGGACAGGACGGCCAGCAACGTGGTGAAACCGACCGCGACGTCGAACACCGCGCACCACAGCGCGTACCCGCGCGGCACCACCGCGCCGGTGCGGTGGTACCAGGCGTCCCAGGCGGCGTGGACGAGCCAGCCCACCCCGACGAGCACCCCGGCGACGTCGGCGGAGGCGACCGTCGCCACGACCGCCAGGCCGCCCCACCCGGCCGCCCCGGCGAGCTGCGCGGCCAGCGCGCGCCGGTCGCCCCACTGCCGCCGCCAGGTGCCGATCAGCAGGTAGCCGGCCGGCAGGACCAGCAGCGTCCACGGCGCGAAGACGGTCGGCGCGAACCACATGTCCACGGTCATGAGCAGCGCCAGCCCGGCCGGCCACCCGCGCGCCACGGCTGCCGCGACCGGGTGTCGGCGGGGCGGCGCGGCGGACGTGTGCCGGTGCCGCAGCGCCACCAGCAGCATCGCCGGCACCATCAGCAGGTGGCCGCCGAGCAGCAGCGCGTCGTCCCCGGCCCACCCCGCCCACCAGAGCGGGAGCAGCAGCAGGAACGGCACGTACATGGCCGCCGACATCTCCGCGGTGGCGGCCCGCCCGTACCCCCGGTGCCACATCCACGCGGCCATGCCCGCCGCCATGTTCGTCGCCATCACCAGCGCGCCCACGTCCGGCCGCGCCAGCACCGCCGCGCCGCCCAGCACGTCCGCGCCCACCCGCCACAGCGGCCCGAGCAGCACCATCCCGGCCAGCATCGCCACCACCATCGCGGCCAGGTGCCGCGTCCGCGCCCACCCGGCCCACCGCCGGGGTACGACCACAGTCATCTCCGTCATGCCCCGACCCTGCCGCCGCCGGGCGCACCGGAGAAGGCGCGTCAGTCATCGGGAAACCGTGCGGATCGCACGGCCCGGCCGTGACGTTTCTCAGGAGTGGGCGGACCGGTGCACGCCCTAGGATCAGCGGGCATGAGCGTCGATCCGGCGGACCACCGGCTGCGCCGGGCCCGGCGGGTCACGCTGCTGTCGCTGGCCACGAACGTGTGGACGACGGTGCTGCTGCCAGCGGTCGGACTGGCCCGCGAACCCGACCCGGCACGCGTCGCGCTCGGCGCCGCCGGGCTGCTCGTGTTCACCGCCGCCCAGGTCGCGGTGCTGCACGCCGCCGTCACGCCGTGGCTGCCCGTGCCGGCGCGCCGCCGCCGGCACGCCGCGCTGACCGTGGCGGCGCTGCTCAGCCTGCCGCTGCTCGGCCCGGTCGCGGCCGGCTCCTGGCCCACCTGGGCGTGGCTCGGCGCGTCGCTGGTCGGCATGACGCCGCTGCTGTTCCGGCCCGTCGTGGCGGCGGTGGCGGCGGCCGGCGTCCTCGCGGCGTCCGCGGCCGTCACCTGGTGGACCGATGGCCCGCTGACCACGGCGCTGCTGGTCACCGGCCTGGTGGGGGCCGGGATAGCCGCGCTCACCTGGGTCCAGGTCTGGTTCTGGGACCTGCTGGTCGAGGCCCGGCAGGGGCAGGCCGCCCAGGCCCGGCTGGCCGCCGCCGAGGAACGGCTGCGCTTCGCCCGGGACGTGCACGACCTGCTCGGCCACGACCTGACGGTGATCGCGCTGAAGGCCGAGCTGGCCGAGCGGCTGGCGCCGACCGACCCGGACCGGGCCGCCCGGGAGGCGGCGCAGGCGCGGCGGCTCGCCGCAACGGCGCTGACCCGGGTACGCGCGGCGGTGCACGGCTACCGCGCCGTCGACCTGGCCGAGCAGGCCGCCGCGGTGGGGGAGGTGCTGCGCTCCAGCGGCGTACGCACGACTGTGGTCCCGCCGTCCGGCGAGGTGCCCGGTCCGGTCGCCGCCGACCTGGCCGCGGTGCTGCGTGAGGCCGGGACGAACGTGCTGCGGCACAGCCGGGCCGGCTGGTGCCGGATCGAGATCACCCGGGAGGACACGGCGGTGACGCTGACCGTACGCAACGACGGCGTGCGTGACGGCGACGGCCCGGACCGGCTCAGCGGCGGCCTGCGCGGCCTGTCCGACCGGCTCGCCCCGGTCGGCGGCCGGGTCCGGGCGGACGCCGCCGACGGCGTGTTCAGCCTGGTCGCGACCGTGCCGGTGGCGCGATGATCCGGGTGCTGCTGGCCGACGACGAGGAGCTGATCCGGCTCGCCCTCGCCGCGCTGCTCGACCTGGAGCCGGACATCGAGGTGGTGGCGCACGCGGGCGACGGGCGCGCGGCCCTGGACGCGGCGCTTGCCCACCGGCCGGACGTCGCCGTGCTCGACCTGGAGATGCCGGCGCCCGGCGGGGTCGAGGTCGCCGCCGAGCTGACCCGGGCGCTGCCCGGCTGCGCCCCGGTGATCCTCACCGGACACGGCCGCCCCGCCCAGCTCCGGCCGGCGCTGGCCGCCGGAGTGCGCGGCTTCCTCGCCAAGGGCGCTCCCGGCGGCGCGCTGGCCGACGTGATCCGCCGCGTGCACTCCGGCGCCCGGTACGTCGATCCGGCGCTCGCGGCCGACGCGCTCACCCTGCCCGAGTGCCCGTTGACACCACGCGAGCTGGAGACGCTGCGCCTGGCTGAGCTGGGCACCCCGGTCGCGGTGATCGCCCGGCGTACCCACCTGGCCGCCGGGACGGTCCGCAACCACCTGAGCGCCTGCGTGCAGAAGCTCGGCGCCGCGAACCGGGCCGAAGCGGTACGGCTCGCCCGCGAGGCCGGCTGGCTCTGAGGTACGGGACGTCGTGGCACGCTGCCGGCGGCTAGCCTGATCACGTGCGGACGGTCGAACTGCTCTGCTCATCCGAACTGGAAGCGGCGGTTCGCGCTGCCTGGGACCGGCTCGCCGCCGCCGGGCTGCCCAGCCTGGCCCGCAACACGCACCCGACGAACCGGCCGCACCTGACGCTCGCCTCCGTCGAGGAGTTCCCGCCCGGCGCCGAGCAGCGACTGGCCGACCTCTGCGACGCGGCGCTGCCGCTGCCGGTGCGGCTGGACCGGGTGGCGGTGCTCGACGGCACCGCGCCGCTGGTGTGGCTGGTCCATCCGACGCCGCAGCTCGCAGCGTTGCACGGCGCGGTCTGGGACGTGCTCGCCGAGGCGTCCGGTGCGCGTTCGTGGCATCTGCCCGGTCGCTGGATTCCCCACCTGAGCCTGGCGTTGCGCTTCGGCGGCGCGGACCGGCGCCGGGCCCGGGCGGTCGCCGGAGCGGGCCGCCCGGCCGGGGCGTTCGTGGCGGCGCGCAGCTACGACGCCGACACCCGTACGGTCAGCGAGCTGACCGCCGCCTGCCCGCGTTCCGGCGGCTGACCGAGAGGTCATACCCGGCGCTGGTGGGCGTCGGTTCCGCTGACCGGGACCCCCGGCCTGGGCAGATCCGGGTACTCTTCGCCCCATGATCGACAGTGTTCGATTGGCGGTCGTCGGTGTGGGCAACAACACGTCGGCGTTGGTGCAGGGCATCGCCTTCTACCGCAACACCGGCAGCCTGGTAGGGCTCCACCGGCCAGAGATCGCGGGACTGGGCGTCAGCGACATCGACGTCGTCGCCGCTTTCGCCATGTCCGACCGAAAGGTGGGCAAGGATCTCCACGAGGCGATATTCATGCCGCCCAACAACTTCCCGCGCCTCGACACCGAACTTCCGCCCGCCGGCGTGACGGTGCGGCGTGGCCTGGTGGACTCGACGGAAGTCGAACGGGTGGCGCACGCGCTGGAAGGGGCGGAGGTGCTGCTCTACTCCGCTCCGAGCGGCCGGCCGGACACGGCTCGGGCTTACGCCGAGGCGGCTCTGACAGCGGGAGTCGCGTTCGTGAACACCACGTCGGATCCGGTGGCCAGGCACGAGTCACTACTGGCACGTTTCGAGGAAGCCCGTGTGCCGTTGCTCGGCGACGACCTGGCCAGCCAGTTCGGCACCTCCGTGCTGCACCACGCACTACTGCGGCTGATCGAGGAGCGCGGCCTCACCCTGGGCAGCTCCTACCAGGTCAATCTGGGCGGGACCGAAGACTTCCGCAACCTGGTCGAGAACCCGAACACCAAGAAGCAGTCCAAGCTGAACGCCCTGGGGTCGTCCGGCAAGGTCCAGATGGCGCCCCTCGCGTACATGCCGCACCTGCGATCCCACAAGATCGCCCACCTCAACATCGAAGCGCAGGGCTGGGCCGAGACGGCGGTGAGTGTGGAGGTGCGCCTGCAGGTGCATGACCCGAGTGGTGCTGCCGGCGTCAACATCGACCTGATTCGTCTGGCGGCCATCGCCCTGCGGTCGGGTCGTGGCGGCTACCCGGCCGAAGCGGCATCCCTCCTGAAGTCCCCACCCGGAACCGCGATCTGACCCCAACCCCCGGACCGTTCGGCGCGGCCCGAACCGTGCCCGTGTCAGCATGGGCCGATGACCACCGGTGCCGACGGACGCGGACTCGCCGGGTTCGCCGCGCTGCTCGCCGACCCCACCCGGGCCGGCTTCTGCCTGGCCCTGCTCGACGGCCGCGCCTGGACCGCCGGAGAGCTGGCCCGCGCCGCCGGGGTGGCCGCGTCCACCGCGAGCGGCCACCTCACCCGGCTGGTGGCGGGCGGTCTGGTGGTCGAGGAGCGGCAGGGCCGCCACCGGTACGTCCGCCTCGCCGACCCGGGCGTCGCCCAGCTCGTCGAGGACCTGGCCGCGCGGGCGCCCGCACCGGCGGCCCCGCCCCGCACGTTGCGCGCCGCGTCGGCCGGTGCCGCCCTGGCGTACGCGCGCACCTGCTACGACCACCTGGCCGGGCGGCTCGGCGTGCTGCTGCACGACGCCCTGCTCGACCGTGGCGTGCTCGACCGCACCGGCGGCCTCGCGCTGACCGAGGCCGGCATGAGCTGGCTGGACCGTCTCGGCGTACCCGTCGAACCACTGCGCGGCACCCGGCGGCCGCTCGTCCGCGACTGCCTGGACTGGACCGAACGGCGCCCGCACCTGGCCGGCGCGGTCGGGGCGGCGCTGTGCGGGCGCTTCCTCGACCTCGGCTGGACCGCGCGCGGCAACGGCCGGGCGGTACGGGTCACCCCGGCGGGGCGGGACGCGCTGGCCGAGGCGCTCGGGCTCGACCCGGTGCTGCTGGCCGCGCCCGCCACCCGCGACACCGGCCCGGCGCGCGCCTGACCCGCCCGTGCCCCGCGGCACCGGTCCCGCCCGCGGCTGACCGCCCGGTGTGCCCGGCCGGATCGTTCGGTCCGGGCCGAACTGTCGGCGCCCTACGGTCGGGTGATGGATTCACCGACGATCACGGCTGCTCCGGGCACGCCGCCCTGCGGGCCGCCGACCTCGGACGACGGCGGCTGGGTGGTCACCCGGTACGCGGACGTCGTCTCCGTCCTGACCGATCCCCGCTGCGTGGTGCCGCCCGCCGAGGAGGCGCCGGAGGGTGGCCTGGCATGGCTGCGCGCCTCGGTGAGCCGGTTCAGCCCGCCGGCCCGGCATGCCGCGCGGCGAGCCGTCGGGGTGGCGGCGCTCGACACGCTCGACCCACGGGAACTGCGCGTGATCGCGGAACGGCTGACCGGGCGGATCCTCGACCGCGCCGCGAGCGCGGACAACGGCGGCGACCGGGTGGACGTGACCGGTGACCTGGCTCGGCGCGTACCCCTTGTGGTGCTGGCGGAGCGGCTTGGGCTGGCCGACTCGGCGGCGGCCGTCGCGGAGGTGACGGCGGTGGCCGCCGCCTACCACCCGGGCGCCGGCCCGGCGGCGGTGCGGCGGGCGGACCGGGCGGTGGCGGCGCTGCTGGCCATGTCGCCGCCCGCTCCGGCCGAGGTGACAGCGAACCGGCTCGGGCTGCTGGTGCAGGCCGCCGACGCCACCGCCGGGCTGATCGTGGCCGCCGTCCGGCACGGGCTCGACGCGCCGGACGGGCTCGAGACCGACGTGCTGCTCGCCGAGGTGCTGCGCCTCGACCCGCCGGTACGGGTCACCCGCCGGGTCGCCGCCGACCCGCTGACCCTGGACGGCCAGCCGGTGCGCGTGGGGGAGCGGCTGCTGCTGCGGTTCGACGCCGCCAACCGCGACCCGGCGGTCTTTCCGGAGCCGGACTGTTTCCGCGCCGGCCGGGCGAACGCCGCGCTGACGTTCGGCGCCGGCCCCCGCGGCTGCCCCGGGCAGCGGCACGCGCTCGCCCTGGCCGCCGGCGTGGTCGGCGTGCTGCGCCGCCGCTGCCGTCCCGCCGGCCCTGCCCCTGACGTCCCGCCGACCCCACTCGAGGTGATCCTCCGATGACCGACCGGTACCGCGCATTCCGTGACCTGCACCGGCCCGGCGAACCGCTGCTCCTGCCGAACGCCTGGGACCACGCCTCCGCCGCGGCGCTCGCCGCCAGGGGCCATCAGGCGATCGGTACGACCAGCCTGGGCGTGGCGGCGGCCGCCGGCCGACCGGACGCCGTCAGGGCGACCCGCGCCGAGACGCTGGAGCTGGCGTACCGGCTGCGGGACCTGCCGGCGCTGCTCACGGTGGACGTCGAGGACGGCTTCCACGACGACCCGGCGCAGGTCGCCGGGTTCGTGGGCGAGCTGGCCGCGCTCGGGGTGGTCGGCGTGAACCTGGAGGACGGGCGCCCGGACGGGCGACTGGCCCCGGCGGACCACGTCGCCGCCGTGATCGGGGCGGTCCGCGCGGCGGTGCCGCGGATGGTCGTCAACGCCCGCACCGACGCCTGGTGGCTGGGCGTGCCGGCGCCGCTGGACGAGGCACGGCGGCGGGCGGCGGCGTTCCGGGCCGCCGGTGCCGACTGCCTGTTCGTGCCGGGCGCGCCGGACGACCTGGTCGGCCTGCTCGCCGCCGAGGCGGGGTTGCCGCTGAACGTGCTGTACCGGCCGGGCGGCCCGGACCTCGCAGCCCTCGGGCGGCTCGGCGTGGCCCGGGTCAGCACCGGATCGCTGCTGTTCCGGGCCGCGCTCGGTGCCGCGCTGCACCTGACCGACGCGATCGGCGCCGGGCGCGACGCGGGCCTGCCGGCGCCACCCGGATACGAGGAGGTGCAGGCCCTGGTGTCGCCGTCCGCCACCTGATCGGGCACTTCGGGGGAGATGGGAGGAATCGCGCCTTCTCCGGTCTTTACGGTGTGTGCAGGCCCAATCACGCCGTGTCCTGACCGAGAGGGGACGGAGACCATGCGAGTGCCCAGCCGCAGCCCCGGTCGCCAGCCCGGTCCCGCCGCCGCACCCACCGCTCCCGCCCGCCGGGTGCCCGCAGCCGGCCGGCGCGGCGACGCTGTCCCGGACCTGTCCGCGTACCGGGCGGCGGTGGCGGACCTCCTGGTCGAGGTGGGCGCGCTCGCCGACGCGCCGTCGGCCACCGCCCGCCAGGTGCTGCTGGACCAGCGGCTGCGCGAACCCGCCATCGCCGCCGTCCTCGACGCCACGCCCCAGGGGCTGATCGGGGCCCGGGAGACGCTGCTGCTGGAGATGGCCCGCTACCAGCCAAACGCGCGCAGCTCGGCGCAGGACCTCACCGCGCTGGTCCGCATCTACCTGCTCTCCCGTGTCGACGTGCTCTGGTGGCGGGACGCCCCGACGTTCCTCACCGACGACCAGGTCCGCACCAGCGCCGAACTCGTCGACCTGGAGTGGCTGCGCCGGCGCGGGCTGATCGAGTTCCGCTATCAGGAGCAGCCCGCCACGGTCGTGGGCCGGGGCCTGCGCGCGGTGCGCCGCCGGTTGCTTCCGGCCGCCACCCCGCGTACCGCCGGTCTGCTGTTCCGCCGGGCCCGCCGCGAGATGATCGCGTTCCTCAACGACCTGGCCCGGGAGTTCGCGGCCGTCGCGCCGGACGGCACGCCGCCGCTCTGGGTGACCAGCCTGGCCCGTAGCGCCGAGCACCAGTACCGGCTGCGCCGCCTGGGGTACGCCGCGATGGTGCCCAGCGGACACTGCCTCGGCTGGGCCGCCGATGTCGAGCTGGAATGGTACGAGCGCTTCGGCGCCCGTTCGGCCCTCGCCGGGTTGCTCCTGGCCCGTCAGGACGCCGGCGAGGTGAACGTGGTCGACGAGGGACAGGCCTGGCATGTGTGTCTCGCCCCGGACGCCCGCCGCCGCTACCGGCGGGCGTACGAGGCCGAGATGGGGGTGTGACCCGGTGTGCGGCATCGCGCTGAGCATCGGCCCCGAGGCCGACCCGGCCACGTTCCGCCGGATGCTCACCGCGCTCGCGTCGCGCGGTGAGGTCACCGAGACCCGCCAGGAGAACGGCCTCCTGGCCGGCGTACGGCGGCTGAAGATCGTGGACCGGGAACGGTCCGTCCAGCCGTGGATGTCGCCGGACGAGCGGCACCTGCTCTGCTACAACGGCGAGATCTTCAACCACCACGAGCTGCGCGCCGAGCTGACCCGGCTCGGGCACGAGTTCCGCACCACCGGCGACACCGAGGTCGTGCTGACCGCGTTCCGCCAGTGGGGCGAGAACGCCGTGCGCCGGCTGCGCGGGGAGTACGCGTTCGTGATCGTCGAGCGGGACAGCGGGCGGGCGTACCTGGCCCGGGACCCGCTCGGGGTCAAGCCGCTGTACTGGTCCCGCCTGCCCGGCTGCCTGCACCTCGCCTCCGAGGTCAAGGCGCTCGTCGGGCACGGCGCGCCGATCGGCGAGGTGGCGCCCGGGCACCACGGCTGGGTCGAGCCCGGCGAACCGGTCCGGCCGCGCCCGCACGTCGACCTGCTCACCCTCGGCGACGGCCTGCCGGTGATCGACGACCCGGACGAGGCGGCCCTGCTGGTCCGCGTCGCGCTCACCGACGCGATGCGGGCCCGGCTGGACACCGACCTCACCGTCGGCGTGGTGCTCTCCGGCGGCCTGGACAGCTCGCTGGCGCTGCTGCACGCCCGCGAACTGCACCCGGACTGCGTGGCGGTCACCATCGGCGTGCCGGAGAGCCCCGACGTCGCGTACGCCCGGCGGCTCGCCGCCGACCTCGGCGTGCCGCACGAGGTGATCGAGCTGCGCCCGCGTGACATCCGGCTGGCCGACGTACGTGAGGCGATCCGGGTCTCCGAGCTGACCGAGTACGGCGACATCATCAACGCTGTCGTCTCGGTGCCGATCTTCCGGCGGCTGCGCGAGCTGGGCGTACGGGTGGTGCTCACCGGCGACGGCTCCGACGAGCTGTTCGGCGGCTATCCGATGTACCACCAGGTCGGGCCGGAGCGGTCCCGCCGGCTGTTCCTGCACAAGATCCGCAACCTGTGCCGGACCGAGCTGCAACGGGTGGACCGGGCCAGCATGGCGCACGGGGTGGAGGCCCGGGTGCCGTTCCTCGACCTCAGCGTCGTCGAGCTGGCCATGCGGCTGCCGCTGGACCTCAAGCTGCGCGACGGGCAGGAGAAGTGGATCGTCCGGCAGGCCTTCGCCGACCTGCTGCCCGGCTACGTCCGGCAGCGGCCGAAGAACCCGATGTCGTACTCGTCGGGCCTGCACGAGCGGGCCCGCCTCTACAAGCCGCTGTTCGCCCGGCTGCACCGCTCCTTCGGCTACGACCTGCTGGAACCGGTCCGCCGTGACTTCGACAGCGTGCTCACCCGCTGCGGCAACGACCTCGACCGGGCCATCGCCGAGGGCATGGCCCGGCCCGACTACACCGTGCTGGAACACGCCCGGGACCTGGTCGGCGCGGCCCGGTGGAACGCCGCGCCGATGGTCCGGCGGCTGGTCAACCCGCGCCGCACCCGAGGCGACGAGGCGCCCCTGCCCGGGTGAGCCCGGTCAGCGTCGCAGGTCCACGTCGGCGGCCACGCCGGAGACCGGGTCCATGCAGTGCACTGTCGGGCCCGGACGCAGCCGGGCGTCCGAGGCGTACCGCCGGGCCAGCTCCCGCCCGGCGGCGGCGTCGCCGCGGTCGGCGGCCACCAGCAGCGCGGCGACCTCGTCGACGAGCGTGAGGTCGGCGCCGGTCAGGTCCTCGGTCATCGCCCCGAACCCGTCCCAGAGCAGCACCTCGTCCTTGTGCCGGTGGGCCAGCTCCAGCAGCACGTAGTCGTGGATGAACCAGTCGCCCCGGATCGGCAGCGACGGGTCCACGCCGTAGGTGTCCGGGTCGAGCCGGCCCGCCCGGTACGCCAGCCACACCCGGGCCGCCGACTCGAAGTGCCCGGCCTCCGGGTCGATGTCGTAGCCGTCGAACGGCCGGTCGCCGGCCGGGTCCAGCTCGGGGTCGGACCAGACCCACCGCTCGCCGTTCCACCACTCGGCGAGCACGTGGTCGTGATGCCAGCCGGGCACGAAGTAGCTCGCGAACCCGACCCGGCTGCGCGCCGGGACGCCGTGCTGGCGCAGCGCCGCGACGGTGAGCAGCGTGTGGTCCCGGCAGCAGCCGGCGACCCGCTCGGCGGCCGGGCGTTCGGCGGTCAGCGGCAGCGGGAACCGCGACTGGTCGGCGTCGAGGATGCGGTCCAGCCAGCGCAGATTCACCTCGGCCCGGCGGACGTCCGGCAGCTCCACCCCGCCGGCCCGGTAGTGGATGATCACGTTGCGGGCGGTCGCCGCGACGGTGGCCAGGTCGGCCGGCACGGCGTCGAGCAGCGCCGCGTGGTGGCGGGGATCGCTGTACGGGGAGTGGGTCCGGTAGTCGTCGACGTCCATCCGGCCATTGTCGGCGCGGGACGCGGCCGACGGGTGCCCGCTCGGCGCGCAATCTGGCGGCACCCGGAATGCCAGGTCCGATCACCGCCAGCGCCGCGGTCCGGGCCGCGCCAGGCTGGGACCGTGACGACCACCCGTACCGCGTTCCGGATCCGCCCGCTGCCCGCGGGGACGCTCGCCGAGCTGCGCCGCACCGGCCGCGACGCCACCGGGCAGCCGCCCGAGCACCGGCGCGCCACCGGCGGCGAGCCGCTGCGCTGCTGCCTGCGCGACGCCCGGCCGGACGAGACGCTGCTGCTGTTCGGGTACGCCCCGCCGCTGCCGCCGAGCCCGTACCGCGAGGTGGGACCGGTGTTCGCGCACGCCGCCGAATGCGCCGGCCCGCACGACGTGACGGCGTACCCGTCCCAGTGGCGCGGACGGGAGCAGGTGCTGCGCGCGTACGACAGCCGGGGTCGCATCGTGGGCGGACGGCGACACGACGGCGGCGACCCGGAGGCGGTGGTCGCGGAGCTGTTCGCCGACCCGGCGGTGGACCTGCTGCACAGCCGCAACGTGGTGTACGGCTGCTGGATGTTCGCTGTCGTGCGGAGTTGACCGGGTCCCGGATGGACATCGGCGGACGCCTCTTCTAGCGTCGCTGTCATGCGGAGGACCCTCATCGCCGGCGGGCTCGCGTTGCTCCTGCTCGGCACGGCCTGCGGGGAGAGCCGCCGGTCCGACCCGCCGGCCGCGGCCGGCTCGCCCACCGCCTCGCGGCAGGACCCGGGCCAGGTCGAACGGACGCTGGCCAGCCTCCGCAAGATCGACGATCTGCCGATGTACGAGATGACGTACGACGGCGACTACGACCCGACCGCCGGGCTGGCCGGGTCGACGCCGCCGAGCCCGTTCGGCTGCTCGTTGTTCGCCGCGCTCGGCGACCGGGAGCGGCCGGTGTTCGCCCGCAACTTCGACTGGGAGCCGAACCCCGCGCTGGTGCTGCGCACCGACCCGCCGGACGGGTACGCCTCGATCTCGCTGGTCGACATCTCCTACCTGGGGGTGGCCGCAGACCCGACGGGGGACCGGCGGCTGCTGGACGCGCCGCTGCTGCCGTTCGACGGCATGAACGAGCGGGGTCTCGCGGTCGGGCTGGCCGCCGACGACGGGGCGCGCGCCGAGCCGGTGCCCGGACTGCCGAAGGTGGGCTCGGTGCGCATCCTGCGCCTGGTGCTCGACTCGGCCGCGACCGTGGACGAGGCGGTCGCCGTGTTCAAGCGCTACAACCTGGACTTCGACGGCGGGCCGCCGCTGCACTACCTGCTGGCCGACGCGACCGGCACGTCGGCGGTGGTGGAGTTCGTCGACGGGAAGATGACTGTGGACCGGCGCAGCGGCCCGTGGCAGGCGCTGACGAACGTGCCGGCCGCCGGGGTGCCGGACCGGGAACTGCGCCAGGACCGCAGGTACGGGGTGCTGGCGAAGGAACTGGACCGCACCGGTGGGGTGGTCGACACGGCCGGGGCGCTGCGGTTGCTGAACGCGGTACGCCAGTCGCACACCCGGTGGTCGGTCACGTACGGGCTGCGCAGCGGCGAGGTGCGGGTGGTCACGGCCGGTGGCGGCACCCGTGACTACCGCCTGCCGATGAGCTGATCCGGGCCGGGTGGACCGCTCCGGCCGAGGTCGTCGGCGCTGACAACGCACCGGGCCCGGCAGCCCCCGCGAGGGGAGCGCCGGGCCCGGGACGGGTCAGCGGGTCACCAGCTCAGGTAGCCCGCCTGGGTCTGCACGTTCAGCTCGGGAACCAGCAGGAACTGCGCCAGCCAGGTACGCGGGTCACGCAGCTCCAGCACGTCCAGTCCCTTCTGGATGTCGCTCGAGTAGATGTGGCCGTTGTACCAGTACGCCGACCAGGACCCGCCGGTACGCAGCTGCGTGGCGTCCAGCGGACCGCGCTCCCAGTAGGCGATCTCGGTCGGCTTGCGGGAGTTGGTGAAGTCCCACACCGAGATGCCGCCCTGGTACCACGCCTGCACCATGATGTCGCGGCCGGGCACCGGGATCAGCGAGCCGTTGTGGGCCACGCAGTTCTCGGTGTCGGCGTTGACGCGCGGGATCTTGTAGTAGCTGCGGAATTCCAGCTTGCGGGCGTTGCCGCGGCCGGTGATGTCGTAGATGGCGTCCGCGCCACGGTTCGGGCCGACCACCTCGTTGCAGGTGGCCGCGCCGCCGCCGCCCAGCTCGTCGGTGAAGACGACCTTGGTGCCGGAGTTGTTGAACGTGGCCGAGTGCCAGAACGCGAAGTTCTCGGCGTCGGTCACCCGCTCGATCACCCGGGGCGCCTCACGGTCCTTGATGTCCAGCAGGATGCCGTCACCCATGCACGCGCCGGCGGCCAGGTCCTTCGCCGGGTACGCGGTGATGTCGTGGCAGCCGGTGGTGGCCGACGACTGACCGGGGATGCCCGGGTAGCCGCCGTCCGGGAACAGGTTCGGCGTGGCCACCACGGAGGCGGTGGTGGGGTTCTTCACCGGCACCTTGACGATGGAGATGGAGTCGTGCGGCGGCTGGCAGTCCGGGAAGTCGGCGCGCGGGCTGTACGACGAGACGTACAGGTAGACGTTGCGCTTGTCCTTGCCGGGCACGAGCGTGTGGGTGTGCGAGCCGCACGCCGTCTCGACCGACTTGATGTAGCGCGGGTTGCGCTTGTCTCGGATGTCGAAGATCTTGATGCCCTCCCAGGACTCCTTCACCGACGCCGGCTGGCTGGTGCTGGCGCAGGAGTCGTCGCTGCGGGAGGAGTCGGTGGACAGGAAGAGCAGGTCGCCGTGGACCGAGATGTCGTTCTGCGAGCCGGGGCAGAGCACCTGCGACACGATCGTCGGGCGGCTCGGCCGGAGGATGTCGTAGATGACGAACCCGTCGTAGTTGCCGACGAACGCGTACCGCCCCTGGAAGGCGATGTCGGTGCCGAGGGCTACGGTGGTGTCGAACGGCGCCTGCTTCGGCAGGTTGGCCACCTGCCGCAGGTTGGGGCTGCTGGAGATCTCGTCGACACCGGGGACGGCGCTGTCCACGGTGGCCGGCGCGGCCTGGGCGCGGGGGATCTCCTGGGCGCTGCTCGGCGGCGCGGCGACCACGCCGGCGAGCAGCAGGCCGGCGGCGGCGAGGCTGATGATGCGGGTGCGGGACGTGTGGATGCTGATCACCGGCAACACCCTTCGAAAGGGGATGATGATTCGCCAAACCTTACCTATCGGAGACCGTCATCAATGTGACCTGGGTCACACTGGGGAACTTTTGTCTATGTATAGGATCGCCTTCACCTTGACCGGAGGAGGCGTCGTATGACCAGCCGGCAGGCGCGCGTGTGGGTGGGCGTCACAGCGCTCGTCATGCTCGTGGTGATCGGCGGGCTGGCGCTCGCCGGGCGCGACGACACCCGGCCCGAGGCCGCGGCGGGCAACGCCGCGACGGGCGCGCCGAGCCCGAGCGCCACCACCTCGGCGCCGCCGCTGCTGGTCCCCGGCCGCCCGGGGGAGTCGGCCGCCACCCGTGCGCCCGATCAGGTGCGGGCAGCGTCGACGCCCCGGTTCAACAGCCTCGACATCTGGTACGTCCGGATGATGATCCCGCACCACGAGCAGGCGCTGGAGATGGCGACGCTCGCCCCCGACCGGGCCGCCGACCCCCGCATCCGCGCCGTGGCCGAGCGGATCCGCGCCGCCCAGGGGCCGGAGGTCGGCCTGCTGCGTGCCTGGCTCAGCACCCGCGACCTGCCCGCCGACGTGCCGGGGCACGACCACGGCAGCATGCGCGGGATGCAGTCCGCCGAGGCGATGCGGCAGCTCGCCGACGCAAGGGGCGCGGCGTTCGACCGGATGTTCGTGCAGATGATGACCGATCACCACCAGGGCGCGATCGTGATGTCCACCGACCTGCTGAAGGTCGGCGCCGACCAGTCCATGCAGGAGTTCGCCACCGGCGTGGCCGTCGAGCAGTCCGCCGAGATCACCCGCATGCGAGCCCTCCTGCCCTCCTGACCCCCGCACCCCCCGCTCCTCGCGGTGATCATGAGGTTGGCGGCGACAAATCGGACGACGACGCCCGTCAACCTCATGATCATCGCGAGGTGGGGCGGCGGGGGAGGGGTGGGGAGGGCGGGCCTAGGCTGGGGAATCGTGGCTCGCCTCATCCTCGGCCGTCCGCTGCGCGGTATCGCCTTCGACACCGCCGTCTGCGGGCTGGTCGTGTTCTTCGCCGTCTCCGCGTACGTCGCCGGCCAGATCGGCGTACCCGCGTTCGCGGTCGGGCTGGCGGCGGCGGTGGCGGTGTTCTTCCGGCGTGCCCACCCGACTGAGGTCGCCGTCGCGGTGGCCGCGCTCGCGCTGCTCCAGGTGATCGCCGGCTGGGGTCCGCTCGCCTACGACATCGCCGTGCTGATCGCCCTCTACAGCGTGGTCAAGTACGCCGACCGGCTCCGCGACGGCATCGTGGCCGGGGTCGTCGCCGTGCTCGGCGGGGTGCTCGCCGCGCTCCAGACGCCCGGCGCCGGGCCCTGGTGGATGGGCGCGTTCTTCTACGCCCTGATCGTCGGCGCGGTCTGGCTGGCCGGGCTGAACCTGCGGACCCGCCGGCTCTACGTGCTCAGCCTGGAGGACCGGGCCGCGACGCTGGAACGGGAACGGGAGGCGCAGGCGCGGGCCGCGGTCGCCGAGGAGCGCACCCGGATCGCCCGCGAGCTGCACGACGTGGTCGCCCACAGCATGGCCGTGATGATCGTGCAGGCGGACGGGGTGCGGTTCACGCTCGACCGGGATCCGGCCACCGCCCGCGAGGCGGCCAAGGTGGTGGCGGACACCGGCCGGGCGGCGCTGGAGGAGATGCGGCGGCTGGTCGGCGTACTGCGGGAACCCACAGCGACGCAGCCGGACCCGGCGGACGGGCCCGCGCACCGCCGGCCCGCGCTGGTGGAGCTGCCCGCGTTGCTCGACCGGTTCCGCGCCGCCGGGCTGCGGGTCGCCTGCGGCGGCGCCGGCGCGCCGCCGCCGCTGCCCCCCGGCCTGGAGCTGACCGTCTACCGGGTGGTGCAGGAGAGCCTGACCAACACGCTCAAGCACGCGGGCGTCGGCGCGTCGGTGGAGCTGACGCTGGACTGGAGCGCCGACGCCGTCGTGATCCGCGCCGTGGACGACGGGCGCGGCCGTCCGGTCGACGGCCCGGCGCCGTCCGGCGGTCACGGCCTGGTCGGCATGCGGGAACGGGTCGGGGTGTACGACGGCAGCCTCGCCGCCGGACCCACACTTGCCGGTGGCTGGCGGGTGCGGGCGCGGCTGCCGCTGTCCCCGGCGGCCGGCACCGGGGAAGGGAGCGCGGCGGCGTGACGGTACGGGTGATGATCGTCGACGACCAGGCGCTGGTACGCGCCGGGTTCCGGATGGTGCTCGACTCCCAGCCCGACCTGGCGGTGGTCGCCGAGGCCATCGACGGCGCGGACGCGCTGCGGGTGCTGGACCGGGTCGCCGTCGACGTGGTGGTGATGGACCTGCGCATGCCGACCATGGACGGGGTGGAGGCGACCCGGCGGATCTGTGCCCGGCGCGACGACGGGCGCCCCCGCGTGCTGGCGCTGACCACGTTCGACACGGAGGCCGACGCGTTCGCCGCGCTGCGCGCCGGGGCGAGCGGGTTCCTGCTCAAGAACGTGCCGCCGGAGGAGCTCATGGCCGCGATCCGGGTGGTCGCCCAGGGCGACTCGGTGGTGGCCCCGTCGATCACCCGGCGGCTGCTCGACCGGTTCGCCGGGCAGCTCGGCCCCGCGCCGGCCGCCGATCCCCGGCTGGCCCAGCTCACCGAGCGGGAACGGGAGGTGCTGCTGCTGGTGGCGCAGGGGCTCTCCAACGCCGAGATCGCCGCCCGGGTGCACGTCGCGGAGGCGACGGTGAAGACCCACGTCGGCCGCATCCTGGCCAAGCTCCGGCTGCGCGACCGGGTCCAGGCGGTCGTCCTGGCGTACGAGAGCGGCCTGATCACGCCCGGCGGCTGACCCGGCGTACGCCTCAGGTCGTACGGGTTTCCCCGGTGGGGGACGACCTCCGTCGCATCGAGGTCGAGCGCGCAGGTGGAGATCAACCAGGTGGTGCCGCCCCTAGCGTCGGAACTGTCAGAAAGACCGTGTCCGACAGGAGCACCTCAGTGTCCGCACCACCGACCACCGGCGTCACCCTCGCCGCCCGCGCGCTGCGCATGGAGTACGGCGCCGGGCAGTCCCGCGTCGTCGCGCTCGACGGCGTCGACCTCGACCTGGCCGCCGCCCGGTTCACCGCCGTCATGGGCCCGTCCGGCTCCGGCAAGTCCACCCTGCTGCACTGCCTCGCCGGCCTCGACCGGCCGACCGCCGGGGCGGTGCACATCGGTGACGCCGACCTGACGCGCCTGGACGACCGGCGGCTCACCCGGCTGCGCCGGGACCGGATCGGCTTCGTCTTCCAGAAGTTTAACCTGCTGCCCACGCTCACCGCGCAGGAGAACATTGTCCTGCCGCTGGCGATCGCCGGCCGTCGCCCGGACCCGGCGTGGCTGGGGCAGGTGGTGGCGGCGGTGGGCCTGACCGACCGCCTCGGGCACCGCCCGGCGGAGCTGTCCGGCGGGCAGCAGCAGCGCGTCGCGGTGGCCCGCGCGCTGATCACCCGACCCTGGGTGATCTTCGCCGACGAGCCGACCGGCAACCTCGACTCGCGTTCCGGCGCCGAGGTGCTGCGGCTGCTGCGCGAGGCGGTGGACATGCTCGGTCAGACCGTCGTCATGGTCACCCACGACCCGGCCGCCGCCGCGTACGCCGACCGGGTGGTCTTCCTGGCCGACGGCCGGCTGGTCGACGAGCTGCACGCGCCCACGGTCGGCGCGGTCCGGGACGCGCTCAGCCGGCTCGATCCGGCCGTCGCGCCGGCAGGGCGGTGACCGGGATGCTGCGCCTGACCCTGCGCCAGGTCCGCGCCGACGGCCTGCGCCTGCTGCTGTCCTCACTGGCGATCGTGCTCGGCGTCGCGTTCGTCGCCGGCACGCTGATGTTCACCGACGGCATGCGCGCCGGGGCGTACGAGCGGGCCGGTGAGTTCGACAGACACACCGACCTGGCCGCGTACGCGGAGAGCGACCCGCTGCCCCCGGCGCTGGTGGACCGGGTACGCGCCCTCGACGGGGTGGCCGCCGCCGCGGGCGAGCTGACCGGCTCCGCCGGGGTGGTGGGCGCCGACGGCCGACCCGTGCTCGGCTACGCGGTGCTCGCCGCCGTCCCCACCGAGGCGGCCCTGCAGTCCTACGACGTGGTGGCCGGGCGGCTGCCGCAGCGCCCCGGCGAGGTGGTGCTCGACGACGAGACCGTCGCCGAGGAGCGCTTCACCGTCGGCGGCCCGGTGTCGATCGGCGGACGCGACGTCGCGGCCCGGCCGTACACGCTTGTCGGCACCGTCGACGTGGACGGCAGCTCCCGCGACGTCGGTGGCCCGTACATCGGGCTGACCGGCCCGGACGCGCTGGCCGTCAGCGGTGAGAAGGGCTACGGCCGGATCATGGTGGCGGCCCGTCCCGGGGTGGACACGGCGGCGCTGGCCGACCGGATCCGCGCCGTGGTGGGACCGGACGTGACGGTCCGGGACCGCGACGCCATCCTCGACGCGGCGGTCGACGACGCGGTACGCGACCTGCGGCAGTTCGGCATGCTGCTGGGCACGTTCGCCGCGGTCGCGGTGGTGGTGGCCGGCTTCGTGATCGCCAACACCTTCGCCATCGTGCTCGCCCAGCGCTCCCGGCGTACCGCGCTGCTGCGGCTGGTCGGCGCCACCCGGGGGCAGATCTACCGGGCCACGCTGTCCGAGGCGGCGGTGACCGGCCTGCTCGCCTCCGTCGTGGGGGTGCTGGCCGGCGCGGCGGTGGCCGGCGGCCTCGGCGTGCTGCTCGCCGGCACCGGCGCGCCGCTGGGCGGCGGGCTCACCCTGACCCCGCGTACGCTGCTGCTCTCGCTGGGGCTGGGAACGCTGCTCACCGTGGCGTCGGCCGCGCTGCCGGCCTGGCAGGGCACCCGGGTCGCCCCGGTGGCCGCGCTCACCGACGCGGCGGTCAACCCGGTCCGTCCGGCCGGGCGGATCCGGCTGGCGGTCGGCGCGCTGGCGCTCGCCGCCGGTGTGGCGGCGCTGGCCGGCGCCGGCGCCACCGGCCAGGTGGTGCTGGTCGCGGCCGGCGGGTTGCTGGCCTTCGGCGGCATCGTGGCGTTCGGCCCGGTGCTGGTGCCGGCGCTGGTACGGGTGCTCGGCGGGCCGTTCCGCGCGGCGTTCGGCGCCACCGGCGGGCTGGCCGTGTCGAACGCGGTGCGCAACCCGCGCCGGGTCGCCGCCACCGCGACGGCCATGGTGATCGGCATCGGGCTGGTCTCCGCCTTCGTGGTCGGCGCGGCGAGCGTCAAGTCCGGCATCGAACGCGCGGTGGACGCCCGGATCGGCGTGGACTTCCTGGTCACCGGCATCGGCGGGGACCTGCCGGCCACCGTTGCCGGCGAACTGGCCGCCCGCCCGGAGCTGGGTGTGGTGCACGAGCAGCGCAGCCGGGTGGTCGGCGACGTGCAGCTGCGCGCCGCGCACCCGGCGCTGGTCCGGCGCACGCTGTCCGCCGTCGACGCCGGTGACCCGGCCGGCCTGGGGCCGGGTTCGGTGCTGGTGCACCGCGAGCTGGCCGCGACCAGGGGCTGGACGGCCGGTTCCACGATCACGCTCGCCGGGCGGCCGTTCCGGGTCGCCGCGGTGGTGGCCGACGAGGAGCCAATCCTGGCCGGGAGCCCGGTGCCCGCCGGTCACCTGGTGGACGTGCTGGACGCCGACTTCACCGCCATGTTCCCGACCGTGCGCGGCCACCTGGCCGAGGTGGATCCGGCCGCCGGGGTGAGCGTCGACGAGGCCCGGACCGCCGTCGAGTCGGTGCTGGCGCGCTACCCGACGGTGAACGTGATGGACCAGGCCGCGTACAAGAAGATGCTCACCGGCACCGTCGACCTGGTGCTGGGGTTCGTCACCGCGCTGCTCGGCCTCGCCGTGGTGATCTCGCTCGTGGGGGTTGCCAACACGCTCAGCCTGTCCGTGGTGGAACGCACCCGGGAGACGGCGGTGCTGCGCGCGGTCGGACTGAGCCGGGCCGGGATGCGGGGTGTGCTGGCGGTCGAGGCGGTGCTCACCGCGCTCGTCGGCACGCTGCTCGGCATCGCGCTCGGCACCGGGGCGGCCGCCGGGGCGATGGCAGTGGTGGCCCGCATCGGCGGGGACTTCACGCTCGTCCTGCCCTGGGCGCGGATCGGGCTGATCGTCGCGGTGGCGGTGGTGGCCGCGCTGCTCGCCTCGGTCCTGCCGGCCCGCCGGGCGCTGTCCCGGCCGGTGGTGGCGTCGCTCGGCGCGGACTGAGCACCACCGCCCGGACACGACGAGGAGCCGGCTCCGCCGCGGGCGGGGCCGGCTCGTCGTGGGTCAGGGTTGGGTGGCCGGCTGCCCGCCGGTGTCACCGCCGCCGGTGCCGGGGTCGGCGGTGGTCGGTTCGGGTGCCGGCGTAGTGGTGGGCGCCGTCGTCGCCGGCGTGCTGGGCGGCGTGGTGGTCGGCGCGCCGGTGGGCGCCGGCTCCTCGCTGACGCTCGGCTGCGCCGACGGGACCGTCGAGGCGCTCGGCGTCACCGACGGCGTGGCCGACGGCCGGCCGCCCGGGCCGACCGGCCGGTAGGTGTAGTCGTCGCCGGCCGTCGGCTCGTCGACGACCGGCTCCGCGGCCGGGTCGCTCGGCGCCACCGCGGGCGCCGTCTTGTCGATCTTCGTGGCCGGTTCGGCGGTGTCGTTCGCGGCGGCCACCAGCGCGCCCAGCGCGCCCATCGCCACCAGCACCGCGCCCAGCGCCCCGACGAGCGTGCCGCGCCGGCCCCGCCGCCGCGACGTCGCCACCGCGGCGCCCGGCCGGACCGCCGGCTGGTCGTCGCGGGACCGCGCCGGGCCCGCCGCGCCGCGCAGCGCCATCGTCGCGGTCGGTGAGTCGGTACGGGCGGCCCGCGCCGCGTCGGCCATCGCCGCGGCGCTCGGGTAGCGGTCGGCCGGGTCCTTGGCCAGCGCCCGGGACACCAGCTCGCGCACCGACGCCGGGATCTCCGCCGGCAGCTCCGGCGGCTCGTCGTCGAGATGGCGTACGGCCACCTGCAGCGGGTTGTCACCGGTGAACGGCGGGCTGCCGGTGAGGCAGCAGTACGCGACCGCGCCGAGCGCGTACACGTCGGTGGCGCCCGAGACCGGCCGGCCGGCGGCCTGCTCCGGCGCCATGTAGAGGGCGGTGCCGGGCACCGCGTTGGTGCTGGTGATGCTCGTGACGTTGGTCGAGCGGGCCACCCCGAAGTCGACGAGCACCACGGTGCCGTCGTCCTGCACCAGCAGGTTGCTCGGCTTCACGTCGCGGTGCACGATGCCGCGCCCGTGCGCCGCGTGCAGCGCCTGCGCCACCTGGGCCACGATCGACATGGTCTCGGCGACCTCAAGGCACCCCGCGTCCTCGATCCGCCGCGACAGCGGCTCACCGGCGACGAACTCCATCACCAGGTAGTCGGCCCGGCCGCCGCTGGGCAGCTCGTCCTCGCCGCAGTCGAAGACCTGGACCACGCCGGGGTGGCGCAGCGAGGCCATGATCCGCGCCTCGGAACGGAAACGGGCGATGAAGTCGGGGTCGGACACCAGGGCGGGAAGAAGCACCTTCACCGCGACCGGACGACCGAGGACCAGGTCGGTGGCACGCCAGACGTCGCCCATGCCGCCGGTGGCGACACGGTCTTCCAGGCGGTACCGACCGCTGAGTACGACGTCTGAGGACAGCACCCCCATACCGTACCCACAGCGGGCGCGAAGTATTTCCCGCGATCTCGGCGCGGGATCGAAAGCCTTCAGCGGGGCGTTCCAGCAGCCGGGACGCCGATCGGCGCACCGTGACCGGACCGGCACGATCGGCCAGAATGTGACAGCACGTCGCTGTCCGCCCGCGGGGCCCGGCACGATCGGTTGCGCCGGGGAGCGTCGATTCCGTACGTTGCGTTACCTCGACACGCCGGTGACGGGCGTAGACATTTCTCTCTCTTCCTCCGGCCCTGGCGTCTTGCCGGAGCGCCCCGCGTTCCCAGGCGTCGGCCCGGCTCCCGGCCGCCCCGAGCCGTCGGTACCGTATGTCCGCCGACGCCCGTGCCGCGCGGCAGTGTCCATGGCTCATCGCACCCGTGTGCGAGTGTCAGATCAACTCACCGGGGGGCGGGGTGCGGATGGCGGTGTGGCCACTGGCTCCCCGGCGTGCCCGGTGCCCGCACACGACCCGGTCCGGACGGCGACCGTGACGGCCGAGCTGAACGAGGCGGTCGCCGCGGCGCAGGCCGGCGACGAGGAGGCGTTCCGGTTCCTCTACCGCAGCCTGCAGCCCGCCCTGCTGCGCTACCTGACCGCTCTCGTCGGCGCCGACGCCGAGGACGTGGCCTCCGAGGCGTGGCTCCAGATCTCCCGCGACCTGCCCTCCTTCACCGGTGGCGAGTTCCGCGCCTGGGCGGTCACGATCGCCCGCAACCGGGCCATGGACCATCTGCGCCGGCAGCGGCGGCGTCCGTCGGTACCGGTGCCGGTGCAGGCGCTCAACGACCTGGCCGCCGACGCGGACACCGCCGACCGGGCCGGCGAGGCCATCGCCACCGAGAGCGCGCTGGCCCTGATCCGTACGCTGCCGCCGGCCGAGGCGGAGGCGGTGATGCTGCGGGCCGTCATCGGCCTCGACGCGGAGACCGCCGGGCGGGTGCTGGGACGGCGGGCCGGAGCCGTGCGCACCGCGGCGCACCGGGGCCTTCGCCGGCTGGCTGCCATGCTGGAGCGCTCGGCGGCGGACACTGCCCCGGACGACTCCCGGGGCGCCCTCGCGCCGCGTCCCCGTACCGACCGCCAGGTGCCGCACGCGCCCGAGGCCGAGCCGGCGGAGGGCTGACGTGAGGAGAGACGGCATGCACCCTCGCCGGTCCGGCGGGCCCGCCGACCGGGCGGAATCCGATCGTCTGCTCGACGCCGCGCGCGCCGGGTCGCCACCGGGGCCGCAGACCGACCCGCTGACCCGGCTGCTGTCGGCCGCGGCCGGCCCGGCCACCGCCGGTGAGATCGCCGGCGAGGACCGGGCGGTCGCCGCCTTCCGGGCCGCCCGCGCCGCGCCCGCGCCGGGGCCCGTGCCCGCGGTCCGGCCGCGCCGGCGCCTGCGGATCGCCGCCGCGCTGTCCGGGCTGGCCGCCACCGCGGTCGCCGGGGTGGCCTTCGCCGCCGTACGCCTGGACCGCCACCCGGACCCGGTGATCCCGCCGGCGCCGGCCACCAGCGGCCCGGGCGTCACCGGCCCCACCGCCACCGGGCCGTCGCGGCCGGCGCCGAGCACACCGGCCGGCGAGGCGTCGGGCGCGGCGTCCCGGCCGGCCCGCGACGTGACGCCGACGCCGACGTCGACGTCGAGCGTCCCGGCCGCGCCGCCCGCGCCCCCGGCGGGGAACAACCGGATCGTCGCCCACTGCCGCGCCTACCTGGTCAAGTCGGAGCGGCAGCGGGAGAAGGCGCTGACCAGGCCCGGCTTCGCCGACCTGGTGGCCGCCGCCGGCGGCCCCGAGCAGGTGGAGAGCTACTGCCGGAATTTGGTGGGGGAGCCTTCGGGGACCACGCCAGCCGAAGACGACGACCAGGACGAGGACGACTGAGCGCGGGGGGGCGCAATCAGATTCCGGACAAAAATTCATCTCTCCGGGCAAGCGGATCACGTCTGCTAGACAGAGGATGGTGTGACGGCGTCCCGCGCCGAACGGGCCGGGCGCGTCGCGACACCGTGGTCGTCCGTCGCCGAGGAGGAGCCGCCCCATGGTGATGTCGCCGGACCTGGACCGCGCCGTCGTCCTGGGCGACGAGCAGGCGGCCCGGGGCCATCTCGCCCGGATCTGCTTCAAGACCGGACCGCCCACGCTCGTCGGCGTCGAACTGGAATGGACCGTGCACGACGCCGCGGACCCGGCCCGGCCGGTCGACCGCGAGCGACTACGCAGGGCGCTGGGGCGGCACAGCCCCGTGACGCTCGACCCCACCAGCCCGGCCGACGAGCTCCGGCGCGCGAGCGCCGTGACCGTGGAGCCCGGCGGGCAGGTGGAGATCTCCGCCGCGCCGCGACCGACTGTCGGCGCGCTCGTCCTGGCCATCGAGGCCGACGTCGC
This sequence comes from Micromonospora sp. C41, assembly GCF_018070485.1. Lineage (NCBI taxonomy): Bacteria > Bacillati > Actinomycetota > Actinomycetes > Micromonosporales > Micromonosporaceae > Micromonospora > Micromonospora sp. C41. The sequence continues at coordinate 107,048 of NZ_JAGPXP010000017.1, forward strand.
CGAGCTACGGGCCCGGTTGGACGCCGCCGGGCTGGTGCTCGGCCGTAGCGGCATCGACCCCTGGCGGCTGCCGCGACCCGTCGTGGAAACCCCCCGCTACCGGGCCATGCGGTGCGCCTTCGACCGGCGCGGCCCGGCGGGGCGGGCGATGATGTACAGCACGGCGGGCCTGCAGGTCTGCCTCGACGCGGGCGAGCTGGAGCACCTCGCGCAGCGGTGGGCCGCCGCGCACGCCGTCGGCCCGCCGCTGCTGGCCGCCTTCGCCACCGCCGACCGGCACGCGGGCCGGGCCACCGGCTGGGCCTCCGCCCGGATGGCCACCTGGCTGGCCATCGACCCGGCCCGGACCCGTCCGGTGTGGTCGCCCGAACGCGCCGACGAGGATCCGGTGGCCGCCTGGACCGGGTACGCGCTCGCCGCGCCGCTGCTCTGCGTACGCGGCGACGGCCCGGACTGGACCGCGCCGCCGGACGTCACGTTCGCCGACTGGCTGGCCGGCGCGCTGCCCCGCCCGCCCACCACCGACGACCTGGAGTACCACGTCAGCACGCTGTTCCCGCCGGTGCGCCCGCGCGGCTACCTGGAGCTGCGCTACCTGGACGCACAGCCCGGGGCGGCGTGGACCGTGCCGCTGGCGGTCCTGGCCGCGCTCTTCGCCGACCCGGCGACCACCCGGGACGCGCTGGCGGCGGCCGCGCCGGTCGCCGACCGGTGGCGCGCGGCGGCCCGGTGCGGACTGGCCGAGCGCCCGCTGGCGACCGCCGCGGCGGCGCTGTTCGACCTGGCCCTGACGGCCCTGCCCCGCCTCGATCTGCCGCCCGCCATCCACGAGGAGACCCACCGAGAGATCCGGCGGCGACGTGCCGCCGCGGAGAGGGGACACCGGTGACCACGACCGAGCGACCGGGCACGGACGCCGAACGACTGCGCGACCGGATCGCCGCGGAGCTGGAGCGGACCCGCGCCCGCACCGCGGCGCTCACCGACGCGGTGGACGACGACGACCTGGTCCGGCAGCACTCCACGCTGATGTCGCCGCTGGTCTGGGACCTGGCGCACGTCGGCAACCAGGAGGAGCTGTGGCTGGTCCGCGACGTCGGCGGCCGCGAACCGGTGCGCCACGACATCGACGACCTCTACGACGCGTTCAAGCAGCCCCGCAAGGACCGCCCGGCGCTGCCGCTGCTGCCGCCGGCCGAGGCGCGCGCCTACGTGCGTACGGTCCGCGACAAGGTGTTCGACCTGCTCGACGGCATCCGCTTCACCGAGCGTCCCCTGGTCGCCGACGGGTTCGCGTTCGGCATGATCGTGCAGCACGAGCAGCAGCACGACGAGACCATGCTCGCCACCCACCAGCTGCGCGCCGGCGCTCCGGTGCTGGACGCGCCGCCACCGCCGGAGCCCCGGTCCCGGGTCGGCGGGGAGGTACGGGTGCCGGCCGGGCCGTTCACGATGGGCACCTCCACCGACCCGTGGGCGCTGGACAACGAGCGCCCGGCGCACACCGTCGACCTGCCCGCGTACCTCATCGACGTCGCGCCGGTCACGAACGGGCAGTACCGCGCGTTCATCGCCGACGGCGGATACGACGAGCCGCGCTGGTGGAGCGAGGCCGGCTGGCGGCACCGGATCGAGGCGGAGCTGAGCGCGCCGATGCACTGGCGGCGCGACGGCGACGGCTGGGCGTACCGCCGGTTCGGCCGCTGGTCGGCGGTCCGCGACGACGAGCCGGTGGTGCACGTCTGCTGGTACGAGGCGCAGGCGTACGCGGCGTGGGCCGGCAAGCGGCTGCCCACCGAGGCGGAGTGGGAGAAGGCGGCCCGCTGGGACCCGGCGTCCGGCCGGTCCCGCCGTTACCCGTGGGGCGACGAGGATCCGGGCGCCGAGCACGCCAACCTGGGCCAGCGGCACCTGTGGCCGGCGCCGGTGGGCGCGTACCCGGCGGGCGCCTCGCCGCTGGGCGTGCACCAGCTCGTCGGCGACGTGTGGGAGTGGACCTCGTCGCCGTTCCGCGGGCACCCGGGCTTCACCGCGTTCCCGTACCGGGAGTACTCGGAGGTCTTCTTCGGCGACGACCACAGGGTGCTGCGGGGCGGCTCGTTCGGCACCGACCGGTCCGCCTGCCGGGGCACGTTCCGCAACTGGGACTACCCGATCCGGCGGCAGATCTTCAGCGGTTTCCGCTGCGCCCGTGACGCCGGACCGGAGGAGTGAGCCGGCCCGATGTGCCGTCACCTCGCGTACCTCGGTCCACCCGTGCTCCTGGGCAGCCTGCTGTTCGACCCGCCGTACGGCCTGCTGCGCCAGTCGTGGGCGCCGCGTGACATGCGCGGCGGCGGCACCATAAACGCCGACGGCTTCGGCGTCGCCTGGTACCCGGACGACGGCGACCCGGTCCGGTACCGGCGGGCCCAGCCGATGTGGAGCGACACCACGCTGCCGGAGCTGGCCGCCGTGACGCGGGCGCGGGCGGTGCTGGCGGCGGTCCGGTCCGCCACCGTCGGCATGCCGCTGCACGAGACGGCGGCGGCCCCGTTCGCCGAGGGACGGTGGCTGTTCAGCCACAACGGCGTGGTGCGGGGCTGGCCGGACAGCCTGGTCCCGATCGCCGCCGGCCTGCCCGTGCGCGACCTGATCACGCTCGACGTGCCGACCGACTCGGCGCTGCTGTGGGCGCTGGTCCGGCACCGGCTGCGCGCCGGGGCCGCGCCGGACGAGGCGGTCGCGGACACGGTCGCGGCGGTCGCCGCAGCCGCTCCCGGCTCACGGCTGAACCTGCTGCTCACCGACGGTACGACGGTGGTGGCGAGCACGGGCGGCCACGCGCTGTCGGCGCGTCGCGGGCCGGACTCGGTGCTGCTGGCCTCCGAACCGTTCGACGACGACCCGGCCTGGCAGGCGGTGCCGGACGGCCGGCTCGTGGTGGCGTCCACGGGCCGGTTCGACGTGCGGGAGCTGACCGCCGCCTGACCTTTTCCCATCACCGGCAGGACAGAGAGGACACCTGATGAGCGCGGAGCCGCTGGAGATCCACCTGGAGGAGCGGGACCTCGACCGTGGGTTGCGGGAGGACGTACGGGTGGGGCTGGCCGCGACGCCGAAGTGGCTGCCGCCGAAGTGGTTCTACGACGCCCGGGGCAGCGAGCTGTTCGAGGAGATCACCCGCCTGCCGGAGTACTACCCGACCCGGGCCGAGCGGGCCGTGCTCGCCGCGCACGCCGACGACGTGGCCACCCTGACCGGCGCGAAGACGCTGATCGAGCTGGGGTCGGGCTCGTCGGAGAAGACCCGCCTGCTGCTGGACGCCTTCACCCGGCACGGCGACCTGGGCACGTTCGTGCCGCTGGACGTGTCGGTGAGCGCGTTGCGCTCCTCCACCGAGCAGATCGCCGCCGCGTACCCGGGGCTGCGGGTGCGGGGGATCGTCGGTGACTTCACCCGCCACCTGGACCGGCTGCCCACCGGCGGCCGGCGCCTGGTGGCGTTCCTCGGCGGCACGATCGGCAACCTGCTGCCGGTGGAGCGGTCCGGGTTCCTCACGGCGATGCGCGCGGCGCTGGAGACCGGCGACTGGCTGCTGATCGGCACCGACCTGGTGAAGGACCCGGCGGTGATCGTGCCCGCGTACGACGACGCGGCGGGCGTGACCGCCGAGTTCAACCGCAACGTGCTCCGGGTGATCAACCGGGAGCTGGGCGCGGACTTCGACGTCGACGCGTTCCGGCACGTGGCGGTCTGGGACCCGGAGCGGGAGTGGATCGAGATGCGGCTGCGCGCCGAGCGCCCGGCGACGGTGCGGGTGCTGGACACCGACGTCGTGTTCGCCGCCGGCGAGGAGCTGCGTACCGAGGTGTCGGCCAAGTTCCGGCCGGAGGGGATCGCGGCCGAGCTGACCGCCGCCGGGTTCACCCGGCAGGCGTTCTGGACCGACCCGGGCGGGCTGTTCGGGGTGAGCCTGGCCCGGGCCGACTGAGGGCCTGGGTGGTCCGGGCCACACCCGCTGACGGGCCCGGCGGGTGATCGGCTAGGCTGGCTGCGCGAAGGGGAGTAGCCCCCAATGTCGTGGTCGACACACTGGTGCGTTCCGCATCCGGCCACGCGGCCCCGGTCTCCGGGGCGGGCGAGACCTTCGACTCAGGCTGTCGCAGCCGGGTCGAGGGCGCCCCCGTTCCTCCTCCCGGCTTGATCGGGAAGGTTCACATGGAGGGTTTCCTCGTCGCGCTGGTGGTCAGCTTCGGCGTGATCTTCGTTGCGGAGCTGGGCGACAAATCCCAGCTCATGGCGCTGACATTCGCCACTCGGTTCAAGACGGTGCCGGTGCTCATCGGCATCACGATCGCCACCGCGATCGTGCACCTGGCCTCGGTGGCCATCGGGTACGGCCTGAACGCCGCGCTGCCCACCGGCTGGATCTCGCTCATCGCCGGCCTGGCGTTCCTCGGATTCGGCGCGTGGACGCTGCGCGGCGACAAGCTGACCGAGGAGGAGAAGCGCAAGGCCGAACGCAGCGGCAAGTCGGCGATCCTCGCGGTGGGTGTGGCGTTCTTCCTGGCCGAGCTGGGCGACAAGACCATGCTCGCCACCATCACGCTGGCCACCAAGTACGGCTGGTTCGGCACCTGGCTCGGGTCGACGCTCGGCATGGTCGCCGCGGACGCGCTGGCGATCCTGGTGGGCCGGATGCTCGGCCGGCACCTGCCGGAGCGGGCGATCCGTTACGGCGCGGCAGTGCTGTTCGCCATCTGCGGCCTGTGGCTGATCTTCGAGGCGGTCACCGAGCTGAACTGATCGGCCCGTGTCGCGCCGGCCGTCCTCTCCCGGGGGACGGCCCGCGCGACACGGGGCAGGCGGTTCCCCCCAGGTAGACGTCCGGGATGCCGTCACCGTCGGCGTCCCGGTTCTCCCGTTCGCTGATCCGGCGGTAGACCCGGTTGCGGCGGACCAGCACCACCGAGGCGAGCAGGGCGGAGGTCAGCGAGCCGAGCAGCACCGCCACCTTGACGCCGTCCTCCTCCGGGCTGCCCGTGCCGAACGCGAGCTCGCCGATGAGCAGCGACACGGTGAAGCCGATGCCGGCCAGCAGCGCGAGTCCGAGCAGGTCGGCCCAGGTGATCTCCTCGTCCAGTTCGGCCCGGGTGAACCGGGCGAGCAGGTACGTCGAGCCGAACACGCCGACGACCTTGCCCAGCACGAGTCCGGCGGCAACCGCGAGCACCACCGGGTTGCGGAGCACGCCGCCCACGTCCACGCCGACCAGCGTCACCCCGGCGGCGAAGAAGGCGAAGACCGGTACGGCCAGGCCGGCGGAGACCGGCCGCCAGCGGTGCTCCAGCCGTTCGGCCAGGCCGGGTGAGCCGTCGCGTCCGCGCAGCACGGGCACGGTGAAGCCGAGCAGCACGCCCGCGACCGTGGCGTGCACGCCGGAGGCGTGCACGAGCGTCCAGGCGGTCACGGCCAGCGGGATCAGCGCCCACCACCAGGTGCGGCGCCGCTGCACGAGCAACCCGAACACGGCGATCGGCAGCAGCGCGCCGAGCAGCGGCAGCGGGTGGAAGTCGGCGGTGTAGAACACCGCGATGATGGTGATCGCGAAGAGGTCGTCCACCACCGCGAGGGTGAGCAGGAACGCGCGCAGCCCCTGCGGCAGGTGGGAGCTGACCACGGCGAGCACTGCGAGGGCGAACGCGATGTCGGTGGCGGTGGGGATGGCCCATCCGCGCAGTCCGGCGCCGCCGGCGCTGAGCGTCACCGCCAGGTAGATCAGCGCGGGCGCGACCATGCCGCCGACGGCCGCGATCACCGGCAGCGCGGCCCGGCGGGGATCCCGCAGATCACCGGCGACGAACTCGCGTTTGAGTTCCAGGCCCACCACGAAGAAGAAGATCGCCAGCAACCCGTCGGCGGCCCAGGTGCGCAGGCTGAGGTCGAGGTGCAGCGCCGCGCCGCCGGGCCAGGGCACCCAGTGGCTCAGTTCCGCGTACCCGGCGCGCCACGGCGAGTTGGCCCAGATCAGCGCGATCACGGCGCCGAGAAGCAGCAGAGCGCCGCCGACCGTCTCGGTGCGCAGCACGTCGGCCAGGAACCGGGCCTCCGGCCAGGAGCGGCGGGAGAGCAGGCGCGACGGAGGTGGGGTGTGGGTCATGCGGCGTCCGTTCGGGAGCTGGGGTCGGCGAATCCATCGCCGACCAGGCTTCCCGGCACACCGGTTCCAAGCCTAACGGCCGCCGGGACCGGCGGCGAGCTGGGCCGGTGGGACGCTCGTCCCATCTCGTGGGCGGGCGTCCCACCGGCTCCGGTCAGCGCTGGCCGGGCAGCGCCGGCAGGGCGGCGCCGGCCGGTTCGCAGAACGCCGCCAGTCGCTTGATCAGCTCGTCCGGTTCCGCGTACGGGTCCAGCGTCCGCACCTCGTCCGGGTCCAGTTCCGGCACCGGGACGTGGGAGATCAGCGGGTGCAGCGGGCGGGTGTCCACCTCGTCCGCGCCGAACAGGTGCTCGTGCAGCTTCTCACCGGGCCGCAACCCGGTGAAGACGATCTCCACGGGCCGGTCCGCCTCGGCGGCGAGCCGGCGCGCCACGTCCGCGATCCGGACCGGCTCGCCCATGTCGAGCACCAGCGCCTCGCCGCCCCGGCCGATGGTCGCGGCCTGGAGCACCAGGTGCACCGCCTCCTGGACGGTCATGAAGTAGCGGGTGACGTCGGGGTGGGTGACGGTGACCGGCACGCCGGCGCGGATCTGCGCCTGGAACGCGGTGAGCACCGACCCGCGGCTGCTGAGCACGTTGCCGAACCGGACGCTGAGGTAGGTGCCGTTGAGCCGCTGCGCGTGGTACGCGGTGAGCCGCTCGGTGATCCGCTTGGAGTAGCCGAGCACGCTCGCCGGGTTGGCCGCCTTGTCGGTGGAGATGTTCACGAACTCGGCGACGTCCCGGCACGCCTCCAGCACGTTCAGCGTACCCAGGATGTTGGTCTTGATCGCCTCACCGGGGTGGCGCTGGAGCAGCGTGAGGTGCTTGAGCGCGGCGGCGTGGAACACCACGTCGGGCTGCCGGTCGGCGATCACCCGGGCGATGCCCTCGGCGTCGCGGATGTCGGCCAGGATCAGCTCCGGCCCGTCCAGCAGCGCGCGCCCGTGCAGGGACATCTGCAGCGCGTGCAGCGCCGACTCGTCCCGGTCGAGCATCATCAGCTCGTCCGGCTCGCAGCGGGCGATCTGCCGGCACAGCTCCGAGCCGATCGAGCCGCCGGCGCCGGTCACCAGCACCCGCCGGCCGGCCAGCCCACCCCGCTCCACGCTCAGCTCCGCCACCCGGTGCGCCCGGCCCAGCAGATCGGTGAGCTGGACGTCGCGCACGTCGGTGGCGGCGACCGGCCGGTCGAGCAGCTCGCGCACCGGCGGCAGCACCTTGAACGCCGCCCCGGCCTCCAGGGTCCGGGTACGCACGTCGCGCAGCAGCTGCGGGTCCGAGCCGCTCATCGAGAAGATGACGGTGGTCGCCCCGGTCGCCCGAACGGCGTCGCCGACCTGCTCGCGGCCGCCCAGTACGCGCAGCCCCTCCAGCCGCAGGCCGCGGCTGTCGGCCGCGTCGTCGAGCAGGCCGACCGGCCGGTAGCTGCTGTCGGGATCCTGCAGCAGCACCCGGACGAGCCGCTCGCTGGCCGCGTCCACCCCGTAGACCAGGCAGCGCTCGGCGTTCCGTGGGGCGGGTGGCCGGCGGTCGGCGTGGGCACGCCACAGGCCGCGGGCGGTCGCCATCACCACCAGCGCCACCGTGCCGCCGACGAGCGGCGTGCTGGCCGGTACGGGATGCCGCGTCCACTGCATCACGGCGACGGCGCCGACGGCCGCGACGAGCGCGACGGTGACGGCGAGCCCCTGCGCGTCCCCAGAGCTGCCGATCGGGTAGCGGCCGTAGATCCGGGAGCGCAGCAGCGTGAGCGCGGCGTACAGCGCGGCGCAGGCCAGCGCCAGGCCGAGCGTACGGGCGCTGGCGGCGACGGTCAGGTCGAACTCGTACCTCGTCCAGGCGGCGCCGAGAAATCCTCCGCACCACGCGGCCGTGTCCAGCGTTAACAGGGAAAGGGTGGCGGCGCGGTGGGTGATCCGGCGGTGCGGTCGCACTGCTGTGCTGGCTTCACGATCCATGGGCTGCCCTCTGTGTCCTATCCGGATTGAAAGGATTAGACCTTCTGTGCCTGTTCGGTCGTTTACATTCGTCAAGTCACGTAACGTCGTGAATAGGCGATTCGATCCTGGCACGGGTACGGGTGCTTTTAGGGGGCTTTCGTGCAGTTTCATCGGCAGACCGGCGTGTCGCTAGGGAGGGCGTGATGGACGTTCTCGGCTACCTGCGCCTGGTCCGACGCCACTGGTGGATCGTGTTGGTGACGGTGATGCTCGCCCTGGGCACCGCCGCGCTCGTGACGGTCCGGACGGCGCCTCGGTACGAGGCCTCGGTGACGTTCTTCGTCACCACGCCCAGCCAGGGCGTCACCGACGCCTACCAGGGCAGCCTCTTCCTTCAGCAGCGGGTGAAGTCCTACGGTGACCTGCTCACCAGCGACCGGCTGGCGCAGAGCGTGGTGGCCGACGCGCCGCTGGGTCTCACCGCCGACCAGGTGCGCAGCCGGATCCGGACCGCCAGCACGACCGGCACGGTCCTGCTCAAGGCCACGATCACCGACACCGACCAGACCCGGGCGCTGAAGACCACCGAGACGCTCGCGACGAAGTTCACCGAGCTGGTGCGCAAGGTCGAGACGCCGCCGGACGGCAATGCCCCGCCGATCAAGATCGAGGTCGTCAGCGGTCCCCGGGTGACGTCCAGCCCGGTCTCGCCGCAGCCCACGCGCAACCTGGTCATGGGCGGTGTGCTGGGCCTGCTGCTCGGCGCCGCGCTGGCCGTGCTGCGCGGGCTGGCCGACGTCCGGATGCGCGACGGCGCCGCGCTGCAACGGGTGACCGGCAGCCCGCTGCTCGGCGAGATCCCGTACGAGAACGGCGCGAAGGCGGCGCCGCTGATCGTCGGCGCGGCGGCCACCTCCGCCCGGGCCGAGGCGGTCCGCAAACTGCGCACGAACCTGCGCTTCGTGGACGTGCACGAGCCGGCCCGGGTCATCGCGGTCACGAGCGCGTTGCAGGGCGAGGGGAAGACCACGATGGCCTGCAACACCGCCATCGCGCTGGCCGAGGCGGGCTGGCGGGTGCTTCTCATCGACGCCGACCTGCGCCGCCCGAAGGTGGCCGACTACCTGGGCCTCGACGGCGGCGTCGGCCTCACCGACGTGCTGGTCGGCGACGTCCAGGTCGGTGACGTGGTGCAGCGCTGGGGGGAGAAGTCCCTTCTCGTGCTGCCCAGCGGCGCCACCCCGCCTAACCCGAGCGAGCTGCTCGGCTCGAAGTCCATGGCGGACCTGCTGGTGGCGCTGCGGGACTCGGCGGACATCGTGGTGATCGACACCGCGCCGCTGCTGGCCGTCACCGACGGCGTGGTGGTGGCCGTGCAGGCCGACGGCGCGCTCCTGGTCACCCAGCAGGGCCGGACCTCGCGCAGCCAGGTGGCGGCGGCGGCGAACGCGCTCAGCTCGGTCTCGGTGCGCCTGCTCGGCTGCGTGCTCAACATGGCCAAGGTGGCCAAGTCGGACGCCTACCAGTACGAGGCGTACAAGGTGGTCGTGCCGCCGGCCGCGCCCTCGGTGCCGGCCGACCGGGCCGGCAGCCGCCGGGGCGCCAAGGCCGTCGGGGGCGACCGGACGCAGGAACTCACCCGGCTGTCGCGATGAGCGCGAGCACGGGGCGGATCGACCGCTCGATCTCCTCCGCGCACCGCCGGAAGTCGGCCGGCGAGCCGCCGATCGGGTCGCGCAGGTCGTCCACGTCGGGGGCGGCGGGTTGCAGCCGCCCCCGGGCGCGCACGGCGGCCGACACGGCCGCCCGCAACGGCGTGCCCGCCTCCGCCTCGTCCGCCCGGGCCTCGGTGGCCAGCCGGGCGAACTGCCGGAGCGTGAACGTCCGCGCCAGCGTGGCCGGGGCCATCGCGGTGCAGGCCGAGCGCTGGCGGCGGGTCGCGGTCAGCACCAGCGCCGCTCCGGTCAGGTGCTCGGGGCGAAGCCGCCGGGTGCGGAAGGCCGCCGGGTCCGCGCCGGTCCGGGCGGCCACCTCGACCGCGTACGGGTGCATGGCGGCGCCGTCGATCGCGTCGGTGCCCGCGCTGGCGACCGCCAGCGGCAGACCGGCCAGCATCCGGCGGGCGATGAACTCCGCCATCGGTGACCGGCACATGTTCGCGTGGCAGACGAAGAGGACCTCGTCGACCATCTGCACCCCTCTCGTCGGCACGGTCGCGGCGCAGAGTGCCGCGACGGCGTTCTTCCGGCTGTCGCGGCCGGACGCAGAGGGGTTGCCGGAATCGTACGCGCCGCGCCGCGCGCCCGTCCGGCAAGCCGCGCCGGGAGCGTGGACATGAGGATCGGCATCCTGTCGTACCACTTCCCGCCGGAGCCGGCGTTCGTCCCGGGCAGCCTGGCCGAGGAGCTGGTCGCCCGGGGCCACGAGGTACGGGTGCTCACCGGGTTCCCGGACTATCCGGGTGGCCACGTCTATCCGGGCTGGCGGCAGCGCTGGCGGCACCAGACGCACAGCGAGCGGCTGACCGTACGCCGGGTGCCCCGGTACGCCGGCGGCGACGGCACGCCCCGGGCCCGTACCGCGAGCTGGCTCTCCTTCGCCGGCAGCGCCGCGCTCGCCGGGCGGGGCCTGCTGCGGGGCGTCGACGCGCTCTACGTCTTCGGTCACCCGGCGGTCACGTTCGCGGCGTCCGGGCTGCTGCGGCTGCTCGGCCGTACGCCCACCGTCCTGCACGTGCAGGACGTCTGGACGGAGCACGAGCCGGGCCCGGCGCAGAGCGACCGGGCGCCGGCCCGGCTGGAGGCCGCCATGCGCCGCCTCTACCGGGAGGCGGCAGTGGTGGCGGTCAGCTCGCCGTCCATGGCGGATCTGGTGCGCGCCCGCGGGGCCGATCCGGCGCGGGTGCGTACGGTGCTCAACTGGACCGACGAACGCATCTTCCGTCCGACCCAGGCCGGTCCGGCCGTCCGCCGGCTCATCCGGCGGGACGACCGTTGCGTGGTGATGCACGCCGGGACGATCGGCGTGCGCCAGGGGCTGGAGACGGCGGTCCGCGCGGCGGCGGCGCTTGGCGACCGGATGGACCTGGTGCTGGTCGGCTCCGGTCCGCAGGAGCGGCGGGTGCGGGGGCTCGCCGCCGAGCTCGGCGCCGACAACGTCCGGTTCGTCGAGCGACGGTCCGCCGTGGACATGCCGCAGCTCTACGCGGCCGCCGACTATCAGCTCGTGGCGCAGCGCGACCTGCCCGAGCTGCGGGGGACCGTGCCCGCCAAGCTCCAGGCCGCGCTCTCCTGTGCCGCGCCGGTGGTCGCCTCCGCCGGTGGGGAGACGGCGGAGCTGGTCGAGCGGGCCCGCGCGGGGCTGTCCTGCCCGCCGGAGGACTGGGCGGCGCTCGCCGACCGCTTCTGGCTGGCCGCCGCCATCCCGGCGGCCGCCCGGATCGACATGGGTAGGCGGGGCCGGGGCGCGTACCTGCGGGAGATGTCGATGCGGACCGGCGTGGACCGGATCGAGGCCCTGCTGCAGGAGGCGGCGGGTGTGGCGCCGAAGCGAGCAAAACTCGCAGAAGCGATGCAAGCCGACAGAGCGGCGGAATAGCCAACTAAAGCTTCCTTTTCCATGCTAGAAAGCAACTCGATTGCGAAAAGTGTCTTATTCGTCTCGTAGGAGGATTTTGTGTCCGGACCCGGTCCTTCGCCCGGCCGCCGACGGCGCTCGCGGCGGCGCCGGCGCGCCCGGGTCCGCCGGATCCTGCTGACCGGGCTGGTCGTCGTCTCGGTGCTGCTCAGCACCGCTGGCTGGGTGGCGTTCCGGGGCTGGCAGGCCCGCGCCCACCTGGTCAACGCCGCCGGGCTGGCCAAGGAGCTCAGCGCCCAGGTGCTCGACGGCGACGTGGCCCGGGCGCAGCGCACGCTCGCCGCGTTGCAGGAGCAGGCGGCCGCCGCGCGCGGCGCTACCGGGGATCCGGTCTGGTGGGCCGGCCAGCAGGCCCCCTACGCGGGGGACAACCTGGCCGCGGTGCGGCAGATCTCGGTGGCGGTGGACGACCTGGCCCGGCTCGCGTTCCCCACGCTGCTGCGGGTCGACCTCGCCTCGCTGGTGCCGAAGCAGGGCCGGCTGGACCTGGCCCGCCTGCGCGGGGTCTCGGCCGAGGTCGCGGCGGCCGACCAGGCGGTCCGGGCCACCGCCGAGCGGTTGCGGCAGGTGCCGGTGGACAGCCTCGTGGCGCAGGTGCGCGACGCGGTCACCGCGCTGCGCGCGGAGCTGGACAAACTGGGCGAGCTGACCTCGGCGGCGGATCGGGGCGCGCGGCTGCTGCCGCCGCTGCTCGGTGCGGACGGGCCACGCAGTTATCTGCTCGTCTCGCAGAATCCGGCTGAGCTGCGCGCCACCGGCGGCATGTTCGGCGCGTACGCGGTGCTGCGGGCCGAGGGCGGCCGGGTCCGGTTGGTCAAGCAGGGCAGCTCGTCGGACCTGCGGTCCTTCGACCCACCGCTCAAGATCGGCGCGGAGGCGAAGCGGCTCTGGGGCGACCTGCCGGGCATCTATCCGGCGGATGTGAACCTCAGCCCGGACTTCCCGGCCGCCGCCGCGCTCTACCGGGACATGGTGCGCCGCCGTACCGGCACCACCGTGGACGGCGTGCTGGCGGTGGACCCCGTGGTCCTGTCGTACCTGCTCGGCGTGGTCGGCCCGGTGACCGTGCCGGACGGGCCTTCGCTGGCCGCCGCCACCGCCGTGCGGACGCTGCTCAGTGACTCGTACCGGGACCTGGACACCAAGGACCAGGACGTGTTCTTCGCCCGGGCCGCGTCCGGCGTGTTCGACACGTTGTTCACCAAGACGGTCGACCCTCGGTCGCTTTTGACCGTTTTTAGTCGTTCCATTAGCGAACGTCGGATATTGTTCTGGAGTGTCCGATCCGATGAGCAGCGCGCGCTGGCCGACACCCGGCTGGCGGGTCAGCTCCCGGAGAAGGACACCGTGCCGACTGTCGGCGTGTTCCTCAACGACGGCAGCGGCGCGAAGCTCGGTTACTACCTCAGGTTCTCGGCCACCGTGACGGTCGGCGAATGCCATCCGGACGGGCGCCGCGAGCTGCGGCTGAAGGTGACGGTGCACTCCACCGCCCCGAAGTCGGGCCTGACCAAGTCGGTGACCGGGCTGGCCCTGTCCGGCGACAAGTACACCGCACGCACCTTCGTCTCCGTCCACACGCCCACCGGGGGCGCCGTCCTCACCGGGCGGCTCGACGGGAGGGACACCGCGATGGGCAGCGGCACCGACGGCCGCCGCCAGGTGGCGGTGGCCAACGTGGAGACCCGCCCGGGGCAGACCCGGACGCTCGACGTCACGGTGCTCACCGGCCAGACCGGCGCCGGGACGGCCGAGCTGGTGCACACGCCCACCGTCACCCCATGGACCACCCAAGTAGTCAACGCACCAAGCTGTGAACAGTAGGAGGGAAACCATCATGCGGCTATCCCGCATCATCATGGCGCTCACGGTGGGCCTGGCCGTAGCGGCCGTGCCGACCGCGGCCGGGGCGGCGCAGCCGCAACCCCCGGTCTACCCGCCCGAGGTCGCGTCGCTGACCGTCTCACCGACGACCATCCGGCTCGGCGAGACGTTCACCCTGCGGGGATCGAACTTCGGGCCGAACGAGACGGTCCGAATCGACGTGGCGATCTCGGGCCTGCCCGCGGCCGCCCCGGCCGACGGTTCCGCGCGACGCAGCGACGGCAGCACGGTGGCGATGGCGCCGGTCGCCTACACGCCCAACCGTGCCCAGCCGCAGCCCGCGCCGACCACGTTCACCGTGACGACCGACGCCAGCGGCAACTTCACCGTGACCTACCGGCCGACCCGGCCCGGGCGGTACACGTTCACCGCCACCGGTCTGACGTCCGGTCGGATCGCCAGCGCCACCGGCACCGTCCTGCCGCCGCGGCCGACCAAGTCCCCGCACCACGGCGGGCTGCCGGTCACCGGTGACAGCATCGGCACGCCGCTGAAGCTCGGTGGGGGCCTCGCCGCCGCCGGCGCGGTGCTGCTGCTGGCCTCCATGGCCTGGCGTCGCCGTCGCCTCGGCTGATCCGGGGCGCGCCGGGAAAGACCCGGCTCGATCGTGAGTGCCCGCCGGACGGAGTCCGGCGGGCACTCACGTGTCCGTGCCACACGACACAATGGGCCATGGACGCGACACCGTGGACCGATCAGGCCGGCCTGCTCACGCTGCCCGGGGGCGCCACCGTCCGCGGGCGGCGAGTCGCCGAGCCCGCCTCGCCCGCCGACTTCGCGCTGCTGCTGGCGCCCGGCCCCGAGCCGCGATGGCCGGCCCGGCGCGTCCGCTGGCCCGACTTCTGGATCCCGGCCGACCGCGCCGACGCGCTCGACGCGCTCCGGGAGGCGTGGCGGCGCGCGTACGCGGGCGAGCGGGTCGAGGTGGCCTGCCACGGCGGTGTGGGGCGTACCGGAACCGCGCTCGCCGCCTTCGCCGTACTGGACGGGCTGCCGCCCGCCCGGGCGGTGGCCTGGGTCCGGTCCCGCTACCACCGGAAGGCGGTGGAGACGCCGTGGCAACGATGGTGGTTGCGCGGCGTGCGCTGACCCCCGGCCGGTCACCGAGCGGGGCCGGGCGATCGGCGCCGCGTCACGGCCCCGGTGAGCCACCCGGCCCTGATCAACGGGCTCGGTATGGTGCCTTCTCATGAGAGCCCGGGTCCTGGCCGCCGTCACCGCCGTCACCCTGCTCGCCGCCGGGACACCCGCACCGGCGCCGGCCGCCCCCGGGACGACCACCGCGCCCGGCGCCACCGTGCCCTGCCCCCGGCAGCCCGCGCCGAAGGTGAGCCGGCCGCCCCGCCCGACGCCGCCGGCCACGACGCCCGAACAGGCGGCGGTGGGCGGGGAGGCGCTGGCCGGCGCCGGGCTGGTCGCGCCGCCGGGCAGCCCCGCGCCCCCGGCGGTCACCGCCAGCACCTGGCTCGTGGCGGACCTGGACACCGGCGCCGTTCTGGGCGCGTGCGGGGCGCACGT
The DNA here is from genome assembly GCF_018070485.1 of Micromonospora sp. C41. Classification (NCBI taxonomy): domain Bacteria; kingdom Bacillati; phylum Actinomycetota; class Actinomycetes; order Micromonosporales; family Micromonosporaceae; genus Micromonospora; species Micromonospora sp. C41. The sequence goes on from NZ_JAGPXP010000017.1 coordinate 122,212, forward strand.
CCCCGGCACGCCGGCCAGCACCCAGAAACTGCTGCTGGCCGCCACCATGCTGAGCCGGCTCGACCCGAAGCAGGTGGCCGTCGCGACCCGCGCCGACCTCGACATCGAACCGGGCAGCTCGGCCGTCGGGCTGCTCGTCGGTGGCCGCTACAGCGTGGAGACGCTCTGGCTGGGCCTGCTCCTGCAGTCCGGCAACGACGCGGCGAACATGCTGGCCCGTCTCGGCGCCGGCAGCACGCAGGCCGGCGTCGCCGAGATGAACGCGCAGGCCCGCCGGCTCGGCGCCGGGCAGACCCACGCGGTCACCCCGTCCGGACTGGACGGCCCCGGGCAGTTCACCACCGCGTACGACCTGGCGCTGATCGCGCGGGCCTGCTTCGCCGACGCCGCGTTCCGCCGGTACGCGCTCACCGAACGCACACAGATCCCGGCCCAGCCCGCCCTGAAGAAGGGCGGGTTCCAGATCCAGAACGAGAACCAGCTGATCTACCGCTATCCGGGCGCGCTCGGCGGCAAGACCGGTTTCACCGAGCTGGCCCGGCACAGTTACGTCGGCGCCGCGCAACGCGGCGGACGCCGTCTCGTGGTGACGCTGCTCGGTGCCGAGGCCCGGCCGGTACGCGGCTGGCAGCAGGGCGCCCAGCTGCTCGACTGGGGCTTCGGGCTGCCCCGGGACGCCTCGGTCGGCCGGCTGGTGGAGCCGGGTGAGGGGGACGCCGAGGCGGCGGAACCCCGTAACGCTCCCGCCGCCGCGCCGGCCCGTACCGTCTCGCCGCCGTGGCGGGGGCCGGCCGGCACCGCGCTGCGCCGCGTCGGCGAGGGGGACTGGCGGATGATCGTGCCGCTCGCCGGTCTGCTCGCCCTCACCGTCGGTGGGGTGGCGGCGGTGCTCGCCGCCCGCCGGGGCCGGTCCCGCCGCCGCGGACGCCGCCGCGCCTGAACCCGGTGTCCCGGCTGGTCGCGTGGACACCGATTCCGTGGGTATGCGCCCGGCATGGAGCACCCGGGCCGGATCGTGGTGGTCTCGGCGGACATCGGCGCCGGACACGACCGGGCCGCTGACGAGCTGGCGCAACGGCTGCGTGCGCGGGGCTTCGCGGTGGACCGGCTGAACCTTCTGCACCTGCTGCCCCGCCCGCTGCACCGGGCGGTGCGCGAGACGTACCGGGGGGTGCTGCACCGGCTCCCGTGGGGCTACCACGCGCTGTTCCGGCTGACCGGCAGCTCACCGACGGCCGTACGCGTGATCCGCGCGCTGCTGAGGCCGTTGCGCCGTCGCCTGCGCCGCCGCATCCCGTCCGACACCCGGGCCGTGGTCACCACCTATCCGTTCGCCAACCAGCTCCTCGGCCCGTTGCGGCGGCACGGGCGGCTCCGTGTCCCGGTGATCACCTACGTGACCGATTTCGTGGTGCACCCGACCTGGCTCGCGCCGGGCGTGGACGTGTACTGCGCGGTCCGCCACGCCGAGACGCGTCAGGCCGACGCCGCCGACGTCACGGTGGTGCAGCCGCTGGTGTCCCGCGCCTTCGCCCGGCCCGGCCCGGAGGACCGGCAGCGGGCCCGGCAGCGGTTCGGCCTGCCGGCCGGCGGTGTGCTCGCGCTTGTCGTCGCGGGCTCCTGGGGCGCCGGCGAGGTGCCGGCGACGGTGGCCGAGGTCGCCGCGGCGGGTGTCCGCCCGGTGGTGGTGTGCGGGCACAACGCGGCGCTGCGCCGCCGGCTGCACGGCGCCGGCCGGTACGTGCTGGGCTGGGTCGACGACATGCCGGCACTGATGCGCGCCGTCGACGTGATGGTGGAGAACGCCGGCGGGCTGACCTGCCAGGAGGCGCTGGCGGCCGGGCTGCCGGTGGTCACGTACCGGCCCATCGCCGGTCACGGGCGTGCGAACGCCGCGATCCTGGCCCGCGCCGGCCTGAGCCGGTGGGCGGGCACACCGCAGCAGCTCGGGCCGGTGCTCGCGGCGGTGATCGGGACTTCACCGGTGGTCCCGTGCCACGACGACGTGTCCCAGGACCCGGCCGGCCTGGTCGCCGAGGCGGCTCGCCGGGCGCCGCCCGCGGGTTCGGCCGGCACGCGCCGCCCGCTGCTGGACCCGGTCGGCGACGCGGTCGCCGTACTCGCCGCGATGCTGCAGTCCACCGGCGGTCTGCGATGAGAGCGGCGACCCTGGCCCGGGCCGCCGCGCTCGCGCTGCCGGTGTTGCAGGTGGCGCCGTCGGTCACGGCGCTGCCCGCCGTGCGGCGGCGGTGGCTGCCCGGCCTGCACGGAATCGGGGCGCCCGACCGGGTCGCGCTGACCTTCGACGACGGCCCGGACCCGGAGTCCACCGGCCACGTCCTGGACGTGCTGGCGGCACACCGGGTCCGGGCCACGTTCTTCGTGCTCGGCGCGATGCTGCGGCGCAACCCGGCGCTGGGCCGCCGGCTGGTCGACGACGGCCACGAGGTGGCCGTGCACGGCTGGACGCACGACAACCTGCTGCTGCGCGGCCCGGCCCGCACCGTCCGGGACCTGACCCGCGCGTACGACCTGGTCACGGACGTGACCGGCCGTGCGCCCCGGTTCCTGCGACCGCCGTACGGCGTGCTCACCGCCGCGGCTCTCACGGCCGCCCGGCGGCTGCGTCTGCGGCCGGTGCTGTGGAGCTGCTGGGGGCGGGACTGGACCGCCACGGCCACCGCCGACACGGTCGCGCGAACCGTCCTGTCCGGGCTGGAGGGAGGCGGCACGATCCTGCTGCACGACTCCTCCCGTACCGCCGCGCCGGGCGCCTGGCGGGCCGGTGTCGCCGCGCTTCCGCGCGTGCTGGCCGAGTGCCGTCGCCGCGGATGGCACGTCGGCCCGCTCAGCGGTCACGGGCTGCCCGCGCGCTGATCCGGGCACGGGCGGGGGAGCCTACCGCGTGGCCCCGGCGCCGGGGCCCGAATCCCGGAGCCGGTGACCCGTTCGGGTCGGCGTGGCTAGCGTCCGGGTCATGAGGACCTGGGGATCCTTCGTGGCGCTGGCCGCCGCCCTGCTGGTGCCGGTGTCGGCGACGCCCGCGGTGGCGGGCGTCCGCGCGCCCGTACGCCGGATGCCGGCCGCGCCGCCCTGCCCGAACGTGCCGCCCCCGTCGACCCGGCCGCCGCAGCCGCCGCCCGCGCCCGATCCGGCCGCGCGGGCCGTCGGCGGCGCGGCGCTGGACACCGCCGGGCTGGTCGTCCCGCCCGCGTCGACCGCGCCGCCGCCGGTCACCGCCACCTCCTGGGTGGTCGCCGACCTGGACAGCGGCGCGGTGCTCGGCGGCTGCGGGCCGCACGAGTACGCGGTGCCCGCGAGCGTGCAGAAGCTGCTGCTGGCGGCCACGATGCTGCCCCGGCTGGACCCGAACCGGGAGGTCACCGTGACCGCCGGGGATCTGGCCGTGGAACCGGGCAGCTCGGCGGTCGGGCTGGTCGAGGGCGGGCGGTACCGGATCGAGACGATCTGGCTGGGACTGCTGCTGCGTTCCGGCAACGAGGCGGCGAACGCGCTGGCCCGCCTCGGCGGCGGCCCGGACGGGCTGGCCGGCGGGGTGCGGGCGATGAACGAGGAGGCGCACCGGCTCGGCGCGCGGCAGACCCACGCGGTCACCCCGTCCGGGCTGGACGGTCCGGGCCAGTTCACCAGCGCGTACGACCTGGCGCTCATCGCGCGGGCGTGCTTCGCGAACCCGGCCTTCCGCCGGTACGCCGCCACCCGTACGGCGCAGATCCCGGCCCAGCCGGCGCTGCGCAAGAAGGCGTTCGCGATCTCCAACGACAACATGCTGCTGGACCAGTACCCGGGCGCGATCGGCGGCAAGACCGGCTTCACCGACCTGGCCCGGCACACCTACGTCGGCGCCGCCGAGCGCGGCGGGCGGCGGCTCGTGGTCACGCTGCTCGGCGCCGAGGTGACCAGCCAGCGGGGCTGGCAGCAGGGCGCCGCGCTGCTGGACTGGGGATTCGCGCAGCCTCGGGACGCCTCGGTCGGGCGGCTGGTCGAGCCGGGTGAGCTGGACCGGACCGCGCCACCGGCGGGCGGCGGGGCGTCGGCCCTGGCCGGGCACGCCGACCTGCGTGGCGGCGCGCCGGGCCCCGGCGCCGCCCCCAGCGCCGGTGTGACGGTGGCGGTGGGCGCGGTGCTGACGGCCGGGGGAGCGGTGCTGCTGGCACGGCGGCGCCGGCACGCCGCGGCGGCCGCCGCCACCATGTCGACCGGGCCGGTTCTGCGCGAGCCGGAAATTCCGGAACAGGACTGAAAGTGGCGGTCCGGGTCAGCGGCAGGCGGGCGCCGCGGTGCTGTCGCGCACCACCAGTTCGGTGGCCAGTTCGACCCGGGGCGAGTCGATCTCCTCACCCTGGGCCAGCCGCAGCACGGTACGCGCGGCGAGCCGCCCCATCTCGACGAGGGGCTGGCGGACGGTGGTCAGCGGCGGCGAGGCCCACCGCGCCTCGGGCAGGTCGTCGAAGCCCACCACGCTCACGTCGTCGCAGACCCGCAGTCCGCGCCGGCGCACCGCCTCGTACACCCCGAACGCCATCTGGTCGCTCGCCGCGAAGATGGCCGTCGGCGGCTCGTCGAGGTCGAGCAGCGCGCCACCGGCGGTGAACCCGGAGGCGTGGTAGAAGTCGCCGGGCTGCACCAGCCGGTCGTCGGCGGCCACACCGGCAGCGGCCAGCGCGGCCCGGTAGCCGTCCAGCCGGGCCCGGCTGCACAGCAGGTGCGGCGGGCCGGCCACGAAACCGATCCGCCGGTGGCCGAGCTTGAGCAGGTGCTCGGTGGCGGCCAGGCCGCCGGTCCAGTTGGTGGCGCCGATCGCCGGCACGTCGGTGGCGGCCACGCCGGCGGCCGGGTCGACCACCACCACCGGCACGTTGAGGCGGCGCAACTGGGCCTGCACGGCCGGGCTCAGGTGCGAGGTCACCACGATCACGCCGTCGGACGCGCGGGCGCGCAGGTTGTGCAGCCACTGCCGGGTGGAGCTGGACTCGCGGTGGATCGCCGAGACGACGGTGCCCACCCCGGCGGCGTGACTGACGTCCTCCACGCCGCGGATGATCTCCACGGCCCAAGGGCTGTCCAGGTCGTTGAAGACCAGGTCGACCAGGTCCGCCCGGCGCACCGTACGGCTGCCCCGGCGCCGGTAGCCGTGGTGGCGCAGCAGCTCCTCGACCCGTTCCCGCGTGTCCGGCGCGACGTCGGACCGCCCGTTGAGCACGCGCGACACGGTCGGGACCGAGACGCCGGCCTCCCGTGCGATCGCGGTGATGGTCACCCTGCGTTCGTCGTCCGCGCTCACCCGTGTTCCCTTCGCCGGCTGCCGGAACCGACCGGTAGACCGTCCCGCCCCACGCACATCTTGCCGTACGCAGAGGGCTTGACGACAGGCCGGACCGGCCCTAGCGTTCGCACGAGTTGCGGAAACGTTCCGGAAATGCGCCAGTCATCTTCCGGCGGCTCGCCGTCCACCCCCGACGAACGACGAGGAAGACCGAGGCGTGCTCACCGACCTGACCGAGGCCGAACTCCGTACCTACCGCAGCGACCTGCACGAGCCTGCCGACTTCGACGCCTTCTGGGCTGACACTCTCGCACAGGCGCGCTCGTGCGGCGACCCCGTGACGGCGACCCCGCTGCCGACGCCGCTGACCGGTGTCGACGTCTTCGACGTGACCTTCCCCGGCTTCGCCGGACAGCCGATCCGCGCGTGGCTGCGGGCGCCGCGCGGCGCGTCCGGCCCGCTGCCCACGATCGTGCAGTACGTCGGGTACGGCGGCGGGCGCGGCCACGCGCTGGAGAACCTGCTCTGGTCCGCGGCCGGCTTCGCCCACCTCCAGATGGACACCCGTGGCCAGGGCTCGGGGTGGAGCCGGGGCGACACCCCGGACGTGGCCGCCGCCGGGCCGCAGGCGCCGGGCATGGCCACCCGGGGCATCGAGGACCCGAACAAGTACTACTACCGTCGTTTCCTCACCGACGCGGTCCGCGCCGTGGACGCCGCGCGTGAGCTGCCGGCAGTCGACCCGGACCGGATCGCCGTTCTCGGTCACAGCCAGGGCGGGGCCGCAGCGCTCGCGGCCGCCGCGCTGGCGCCGTCGGTACGCGCGGCGGTGGCGTACGTGCCGTTCCTCTGCGACATCCCGCGCGCGATCATGATCACCGACTCGGCGCCGTTCCGGGAGATCCGGGACTACCTCGCCGTGCACCGCGACCGCGAGGAGCAGACGCTGCGCACGCTCGGCTACGTCGACGGCGTCGCGTTCGCCCGCCGCGCCACCGCGCCGGCCCGGTTCTCCGTCGCGCTGATGGACGAGATCGTCCCGCCGTCCACGGTCTACGCCGCCTACCACGACTACCGGGGCGACAAGGACCTGACGGTGTGGCGGTTCAACGGCCACGAGGCGGGCGGCATCGACGACGACGCCGCCGCTGTGGACTTCCTGCGTACCGTGCTGGGCGCCTGACCACCGGTTCCGCCGATGCCGGCCCGCCCGGGCTGGTAGACACGGCGGATGGGCACCGGCATGCGCGCGACGGCGGGCCTGGCCGTGGCGACCGCGCTGCTCGCCGCCGCCTGCCAGCGGCCCGCGCCGTCGCCGTCGCCGTCCGCGCCGCCGTCCGCCACCCCGACCGGCCCGCGGGCCCCGGCGGACTTCGTGGACCTCAGCACCGTCGACCCCACCGTCCGCACCGACATCCGGTACGCGGGCCCGCACAACTTCGTCGGCCGCCCGATCGACGGGTACGCCGAACCACGCTGCCTGCTCACCCGCCCGGCGGCGCAGGCGCTGCACCGGGTGCAGACCGCCGCGCTCGCCGGCGGGCACAGCCTCAAGGTGTACGACTGCTACCGCCCGCAGCGCGCCGCCGACGACTTCGTCGCCTGGGCGAAACGCCCCGGCGACCAGCTGATGAAGGGCGAGTTCTACCCCGCCGTGCCGAAGGACCGGCTCTTCGCCGACGGTTACATCGGCGCGCCCACCGCGCACAGCCGGGGCAGCACCGTCGACCTGACCCTGGTCCCGGTCTCCGGGCCCCCGCAGGCCGGGTACACGCCCGGCCAGCCGCTGGTGCCCTGCACCGACCCGGCCGGCCGCCGCTTCGCCGACGACTCGATCGACATGGGCACCGGCTTCGACTGCTTCGACCCGCGTGCCCACACCGCCGACGCGCGGATCAGCGACACCGCCCGCAACAACAGGGACCTGCTGCGCCGGCTGATGTCCGCGCAGGGCTTCGAGAACTATCCGCTGGAGTGGTGGCACTACCGCTACGTCGACGAGCCGTACCCGGACACCTGGTTCGACTTCCCGGTGGCCGGTTCGTCGCTGCGGTGACGCGGCCGTTCCACCATGATCGATTGCGGCTAGGCTGGGCGTTCATGGAGACCGAACGGATCGGCCCGCCGCTGCTCGGCGGGGAGCGGGAGTCGCTGCGCGCCTTCCTCGACTTCCACCGGGCCACGCTCGCCCTCAAGTGCGAGGGGCTGACCGACGAGCAGTTGCGCCGGCAGGCGTCGCCGCCGTCCACGCTGTCCCTGCTCGGGCTGGTCCGGCACATGGCGGAGGTGGAGCGCACCTGGTTCCGCCGGGTCATCGCCGCCGAGGACGTGCCGCTGGTGTGGTCGGACACCGGTGACTTCCAGCAGGCGTACGACGCCCGCGACGCCGACGTGGCGGAGGCGTTCGAGGCGTGGCAGCGCGAGATCGAGCACGCCCGGCGCATCGAGCGGGAGGCCGAGTCCCTCGACGTGACAGGTCACCAGGCCCGCTGGGGCGAGGACGTGTCGCTGCGCCTGGTCATGCTGCACATGCTGCACGAGTACGCCCGCCACAACGGGCACGCCGACCTGATCCGCGAGGCGATCGACGGCACGGTCGGCGTCTGAGTCCGGCCGCTCAGCGCGTGCGCAGCGGCAGCCAGGCCAGCACGTCGGAGATGCGTGCGTCCCAGTACGCCCAGTCGTGGTCCCCCGGACCGAAGTCGACAGTGACCGGCACGTCGCGCTCGCGGGCCGCGTCGAGGAACCGCACGTTGTCCTCGTACAGGAAGTCCTCGGTGCCGCACGCGACGTAGAGCGCCGGCCGGTCGTCGCCGGAGCGCTCCAGCAGCCCCACCGTGTCGTCGTCCGCCGGCACCGGGTCGTCGCCCCAGACCGTGTGCCACACCGCCGGGTCGACCGGGTGGGTCGGATGGTGGCGGCGGCGGGTCACGTCCAGCGCGCCGGACAGGCTGGCCGCCGCCGCGAACCGCTCCGGCCGGCGCAACGCCCACTTGAGCGCGCCGTAGCCGCCCATCGACAGGCCCGCGACGAACGTGTCCTCCCGGCGGTCGGACAGCCGGAAGAACGTCCGGCACACCTCGGGCAACTCCTCGCTGAGGAACGTCCAGTAGCGGTTGCCGTGTGCCTCGTCGCAGTAGAAGCTGCGCTGCACCTGCGGCATCACCACGGCCAGCCCCAGCGGCGCCACGTACCGCTCGATGGACGTGCGGCGCGTCCACACCGTGTCGTCGTCGGTCAGCCCGTGCAGCAGGTAGAGCACCGGCGGGTCACCGTCGGCGCCGGGCGCCGCCATGCCGATCCCGGCGGCGCCCGGGTCGGGCAGCAGCACCGTCATCGAGGTGCCCACGCCGAGCGCCTCGGAGAAGAAGTCACACCGGATGTGCGCCATGAGGCGGGAGCGTACCTCGCAGGGGTTCGATGAGGGCGTTCCTATTGCCCCCGGACGGTCGTACGGGACAGGATGGCCGTGCGTGCCGGTAACACACCCGTAACCTGCGCGCTGCTGGTCTCTGTCACAAGGAAGTGGGAGTCAGGCATGAGTGACGTGTCGGCCGCACTGGGTGTGCGCCTCTACCCGGACCTGGTCGAGCCGGGTGGTCTCGCCCCCGCGCTCGTGGCGACCGCCGCCGCGCACCAGCTCGACGTCGGCGCGGTCTCCGCGCCCGAGCAGGGGCGCAGCCGCTTCACCTGCGCCGAGATGACCTCCCCCCGGGGCGTGGTCTGCGTCAGCCTCGGCTCCCAGGCCCGCTACTTCATGATCGACCTGAGGGTGGACGGCGACGTCCAGGCCCGCGGCGACGCCACCGACCTGCTCCAGGTCGCGCAGGTGGCGGCCGCCTGGCGGGCGGGGATCACGCTCGCCGAGCTGACCGCGCGCTACCCGTTCATGGAGGAGATGCGGCGCCACCCGGTCGGGCAGGCCGGCTGAGGCCGGGCACCCTGGCCCGGCCCGATCCAGGTCGACCGCCGCTCCCGGACGCGCCGTGTCGATCTAGGGTGATGCGATGACCGCCAGGCGCGTGACGACAGTACTGTTCGACTTCGCCTGGACTCTGTTCGCCAGAGACTCGGAGCGCTGGGTGGGCAACGCGGCGGCATCGATCGACCGGACATTGGCTGTCGGCGAGGCGCACCGTATTGCCGGCGACTTCGCGGAACTGTTGCGGGAGACGGCCACGGATCCGGCCCACATCGCCCGAGATCTGGACCCGCGAGTCTGGGATCGGGCGATCCTCGCTGTGCTGGAACAGATTCCTGGGGTGGACCAGGCGCTGGCATCGGCCATGCACGAAACACACGCCGAAGCAGTCGAGCCGTACGCCGACACCGTCGCCACCCTGTCCGCATTGCGTGACAGCGGTGTTCGCATCGGCGTCGTCAGCAACGTCGGCTGGGACATCCGCACATGCTTTGCGCGGCATGGACTCGACGGCTATGTCGATGCGTTCGTACTGTCCTACGAGGTCGGCTTCGTCAAACCGGACCCTCTGATCTGGGTCGCCGCCCTCGAAGCCCTCCATGCCGCACCGGGCCAGACCCTGATGGTCGGTGATCATCCCGCCGGCGACGGCGGATCGGTTGCCGCCGGCATACCGGCGCTGATCCTGCCAATGGTGGATTCGCCCGCGCAGAAACGCGGATTCGAATACGTGCTCAGGCTTGCCCAGGTTCCGTCCTGACGGGTCTTTCGCTGGTCACTCACGTGAAGCTCCTGGTAATCAGCGCGTGCGCGGAAAGGTTCAGTGCTGTCGCAAATTCGCGTTGCCGCCGGTGCGTGGCGGCCGTACGGTGAGCGGGCAACGTCGATCTGATCCACCAGGGGAGTCCACCGTGTCGCAGCAGAACCGCACCCGCGCCGAGCGGCAAGCGCCGCGCGCCGGTGCCCTGCTGCCCGAACCGGGCACGGGCCGGGAACGGCAGTGGCAACCAGGGTGGTGGCGCGTCTAGCGCCGGCGCGACGATCCGCGCGAACCGCCCGCCCCGACACCGGAGCAGGGCGGTTCTCCGTTTCCGGGGTACCTATCTCCGACGGACACGAGCAAGGAGACGACGATGGGTTTCACCCCGCTGGCCGGTACCCGGGCGCCGGTCCGGGTCTGGACCGACCCGTACACGATCGAGGCGCAGGCGGCCCGGCAGCTGCGCAACATCGGCGCGCTGCCGTGGGTGCAGGGCGTCGCGGTGATGCCGGACGTGCACTTCGGCAAGGGCGCCACTGTCGGCTCGGTGATCGCGATGCGGCAGGCCGTGTCGCCGGCTGCGGTCGGCGTGGACATCGGCTGCGGCATGTCCGCGGTGCGGACCTCGCTGACCGCCGCCGACCTGCCCGACGACCTCGCGCCGCTGCGTTCGGCAATCGAGGCGGCGATCCCGGTCGGCTTCGCGATGCGCGACGACGCTGTCGATCCGCGGCGGGTCCGGGGCCTGGAGCAGGCCGGCTGGGACGAGTTCTGGCGGCGGTTCGCCACGCTGGACCGGAAGGTCGCCCAGCTCGAGACGCGGGCGCAGCGGCAGCTCGGCACGCTCGGCGGCGGCAACCACTTCATCGAGGTCTGCCTGGAGCAGGGTGGCCCGGACGACGGCCGGGTCTGGCTGATGCTGCACTCCGGTTCCCGCAACATCGGCAAGGAACTGGCCGAGCGGCACATGTCGGTGGCGCGCGGGCTGCCGCACAACACCGACCTGCCGGACCGGGACCTCGCGGTGTTCCTCGCCGGCACGCCGGAGATGGAGGCGTACCGGCGGGACCTGTGGTGGGCGCAGGAGTACGCCCGGCGTAACCGGGCGGTCATGCTCGCGCTGCTGAGCCAGGTGGTCCGGGAGGCGTTCCCGCACGTGCGCTACGACGAGCCGATCTCCTGCCACCACAACTACGTGGCGGAGGAGAGCTATGACGGGGTGGACGTGCTGGTCACCCGCAAGGGCGCGATCCGGGCCGGTAAGGGGGACCTGGGCATCATCCCCGGCTCGATGGGCACCGGGTCGTACATCGTGCGCGGCAAGGGCAACGTCGACGCGTACTGCTCGGCGTCGCACGGGGCCGGGCGGCGGATGTCGCGGGGGCAGGCGAAGCGCACGTACAGCACGGCGGATCTGGCCGCGCAGACCGCCGGTGTGGAGTGCCGTAAGGATGCCGGTGTGGTGGACGAGATTCCCGGCGCGTACAAGGACATCACCGAGGTGATGGCCCAGCAGGAGGACCTGGTCGAGGTGGTCGCCCACCTCAAGCAGGTCGTCTGCGTGAAGGGCTGAGCGGTAGGGCCGGCGTCGAGGGGGCGCCGGCCCTACCGGGTACGCCGGGCGACGCGTACGCCGATGGCTACCGCGCCGATGACGAGCAGCGCGGACAGGAGTTGCAGGCCGGGGGAGTCGTCGGCCTCGCCGTACACGAAGCCGGCGACGCCGAGCACGACGGCGAGCACCGCCACGGCGGCGGCCAGGTGCCTCATCGCTCCTCCTCGTCGGGGACCCATTCGAGCAGGTCGCCGGGCTGGCAGTCGAGCACCCGGCACATGGCCTCCAGGGTGCTGAACCGGACGGCCTTGGCGCGGCCGTTCTTGAGCACGGCGACGTTGGCCGGGGTGAGCCCGACGCGTTCGGCGAACTCGCCGACGCTCATCTTGCGCTTGGCCAGCTCCACGTCGATGCGCACGACGATCGGCATCAGATCACCGCTTCCATGTCGGTGCGCAGCGTGGTGGCCTGGCGCAGCAGCGCGCGCAGGACGACCATCAGCAGCCCCAGCACGCTGACGCCGGTGACCAGCAGGAACAGCAGCAGCGGCAGCCCGGGGTCGTCGGCGTTGAAGCCCACATAGAGGAACACCCCGACGAGCACCACCCAGGCGGCGGCGACCGCCCAGACGATCCCGTCGACCCAGCGCAGGGACGCCTCGGTGAAGATGCGGTCGCGCTTGACCAGGGTGAGCAGGTGCCAGGTGCAGACGATCACCACCTGGACGCAGAGCACCCAGAAGACCGTGACCGCGGTGGCGGGCCATCGCAGGTACGCCATGTCCGGGTCTTCCCGGGCCATGTGGGCGAACTGGCCGGGCAGCGACATGGTCTGGAACAGCACCAGGATCGCGAACAGCAGGACCAGGAAGGCGCGGAGTGGTGTCACCGCGCGTTGCGCCGTAAGCATGCATCGACTATCGCGCGGAACCTATCGAAAGTCAATCGGTATCGCTCGCGCGGCGGCCGACGGCGTAGCGGACGTGCACGGCGTACCGCGAGTGGTGCACGGCGTGGATCTCCAGATCGACGTCCCGGTCGAAGCCCTCGAAGAGCCGCTTCCCGCCGCCGAGCACCACCGGAGCCGTGGACAGGCCCAGCTCGTCGACCACGCCGGCGGCGAGCGCCTGCCGGATGACGTCGGCGCCCCCGCCGATGATCACCGCACTGTCCCCGGCCGTACGCCGGGCCGCCGCCAGCGCCGCGTCGAACCCGTCGACCATGAGGAAACCGGCGTCCGGATCGGGCTGGTCGGCGGTGCGGTGGGTGAGCACGACCAGGGGCGCCTGGAACGGGTTCCGGCCGCCCCAGGCGCCCGCGGCGTCGTACATGCCCCGGCCGCACAGCGCCGCGCCGGCACCCTCCAGCAGCTCGTCGAAGTACGCGCGGTCCTCGGCGGTCATGCCGGCACCGGGTTCGCGTGGCGTGTCGTACGTCCACGGCCCGCCCATCACCCAGTAGTGCAGCCGCTCGCCGCCGGCACCGAGCCCCTGACCCGCGTGGTCGTCCGGACCGGTGACGTAGCCGTCCAGGGACACGGTGACGAACGCCCGCACCCGGCCCCGCGCTTCGCTGGTGCTCATGCTTCCTCCCGGAGACTCGGAGAACACCGACTCACCGAAGACCGCGCACCGGCACCGGACTCATCGCCGTCCTCGGTCCGGCGTCAGCCGTACACCGGATGTTCGGCCTGGAACGCCAGCCGGCGGTCCGCGCCGGCGGCCAGCTCGGCGAGCACGTCGTCGAGGTCCAGGAACGTCTGCCAGCGCTCCTGGCCGGTGATGCCGGCGAGCCGGTCGACCACGAGTTGCTCCAGGTCGGCGACCCGGCGGCCCTTCCACACCTTGTCGGCCAGGCTGACCATCAGGTCCTCCAGCTGTACGCCGGGGGAGTGCCAGGCGGCGTGGGTGACGGCGAAGCGGGCCCGCTCCTCCGGTACGCCGAAGCGCAGCAGCAACTGGTAGCCCGCCTCCTCGTGCGCGGACCCCGGGCCGGTCAGCTCGGCCGGATGCTCGACCTTGCCGAGGTCGTGCACCGCGGCGCCGAACAGCACCGCCTGCCTGTCGAACGGCACCGCGGCGAACCGGTCGGCGAACGCGGCGGTCAGGTGCCAGGCGACGTCGTGCACCAGCCGCAGGTGCGCGCCGAGGCGCGGCGGGGCGGCGAGGGCGGCCAGCAGCTCGACCGCCACGCCGGGCAGCGCGAGCAGCGGCGGGTCACCCGGCTCGGTGAGGGCGCGGCGCAGGGCGTCGGAGGTCATCGGGGCGAGCGTACCGGGTCGCTGCGGCCTCACCAGCGGTGATGGACGAGCAGCCGAGCGTGAAGCGGCCGCTCGCCCGATTCCCGTCGATCGATCCACTCGGGAGGGTGGGGGCCACGTCTCTCACGGGGGTTGTCGAATGACAGCGTTGAATCGTCGTGCCCTGCTGCGTACCGCCGCGTTGACCGGGCTGGCCGCCGCGACCGGGCTGGCCGCCACGTCCCACGGCGCGGCCGCCGCCGAGCCGGTCAACGGGCCGTGGCTGGTCAGCGTCGGCTGGGGTGTGCTCCAGGTCGACCCGGGCCGCACCACGCCGCGGGAGCTGCTGCCGAACGGGGACCACGCCAAGACCTCGCCCGACGGCCGGTACGTGGCCTGGGTCAACACGGCCCGCTCCGGCGACGGCACGCTGGAGCCGTTCGTCGCGGTGTACGACCGGACCACCGGCCAGAAGCGCACGCTGCTCGCCGACCCGTTCGGCGTCCGCTACGGCGCGCCGACCTGGTCGCCGGACGGCACCGAGATCGCGCTGGTCACCGGGCAGGACAACGACCGCCTGATCGCCGTCGACGTGGCGACCGGTGCCACCCGGGTGCTGGTCGAGGGGCACGTTATGGCCGACCCGGACTGGTCCCGGGACGGCTCCTCGATCGCCCTGCGGTGGCGCAGCCGTTCCGAGGGGCCGCAGCTGCGCGTGCTGGACCTGGCGACCGGCAGGGCGCGGCCGATCTACACACCGCTGGCCGGCGAGCGGTTCGGCTCGCCGGTCTTCATGCCCGACTCCGGGCGCGTGGTGTTCTGCACCGACCGCTGGTATCCGGACCTGGAGACGCTCAACCAGTCCCTCGCCTCGGTGCGGATCAACGGGACCGGGCTGAAGAAGCTCACCGACGAACCCCGGTTCTACCTGTCCCCGGTGTTCTCCCCGGACGGCCGCTACTGCGCCGCGCTGTCGATCCCGCCGGAGAACGAGTACCCCGACGGCGGCAACATCATCGTGTCCACCAGCGGTTTCGGCGAGCAGTGGTGGATACCCGGCGACGAGTACGACGACAGCACCCGGCTGGACTGGGCGCGGGCGATCTGACGCACCGGGCGCGCGCATCACGGACCGGATGCGCGCCGCCGGGCGTGACCGGTGCGAGGCTTGGAGCGGACGCCGCCGACGGGGCCGGCGTCCGCTCTGGAGGGGTGATGGCCGAGCCGCCGACCGGGACGTCGTCGCACCGCGCGCAGGCGCACGGCCGGCACGCCAACCACCGCCGCTACCACGACGGCGCGGAGGTCGACGGGTACGTCGACGACCCGTACCACAGGGTGCGCCGCGCGGTCGCGGCCCGGCTGGTGACCGAGGGGGTGACCGGCGGCGGGCCGGTGCTGGAACTGGGCTGCGGACCGCGCGGCATGCTCGACCCGGCGGCGCTGCCCGGCCCGCTCGTGCTCGCCGACATGGCCGAGGCGGCGCTGGGCGCGGCGCGCGCGGTGACCGGCGGCCGGGCGCTGCCGGTCTGCCTGGACGCCACCCGCGGGCTGCCGTTCCGCGCCGGCAGCTTCGCCGGGCTGCTCGCCGGGGAGCTGATCGAGCACGTGTACGACCCGCTGGCGCTGCTGCGAGAGTGCCACCGGGTGCTGGCGCCGGACGGGCTGCTGGTGCTCACCACCCCGAACCTGGCGCCGGTGCAGGACCGGCTGGCGTTCCTCGCCGGCCGCGCGCCACGCCAGGTCGACCCGCTGCACCCCTATCTGTGGCTGCACATCCGCCCGTTCACCGCCTCGCTGCTGCGCCGCACGCTGCGCCGGGCCGGGTTCACGCCGGTGGCCCTGCGCTCCAACGAGGTCGGCTGGCGGCTGCCCGGCGGGCGGTGGGTGGCGTCGCGGCGGCTGGCCCGCGCCGCGCCCGGGCTCGGCGGCTCGCTGATCTGCGCCGCCCGCCGGCAGCCGCCGCCGGCCGGAAACAGGGTGTGATGGTGACATTGACAGCGGGCTATCATGGAGGTTCCGTCGTCGACCGGGGGATGTCATGACGCGCCTGCTCGCCTGGGTCGTGACCAACCTCGACGCGTTCATCGGTCTCGTCCTGGCCCTCACGGTCGCCGTGCTCGGCCTGACCAACGACGCGGTCAGCCAGGAGGTCGTCAACAGCGCGATCCTGCTGGTGCTGGGCCTGCTCGCGCAGGCGGTGCTGCGGGACCGGCTGCGCCGGCGCACCACCGAGCGGGAGATCCGCCAGGTCATCGTGGACACCCGCGACCGGCTCACCGAACTGGTGCCGCAGATGCGGGAGATCACCGGCCCGGAGGGCGCGCTGAACCGGGCCCGCGAGGCCATCGACAGCGTCTCCATGGTGCGGGTGCTGCACGGCAGCGAGGTCGGGCAGGCGCTCGCCGAGGCCCGGCGGCACACCGACCAGTGGAGCTTCAAGGGCGGCACCGGCACCTTCCTGCGCGCGGTCACGCTGCCGGACTGCCTGGAACACGCCCGGCGGCGCAACGCCACGCTCACCGTCGCCATCGAGATCATCGACCCGACCGACGAGGAGGTCTGCGAGCGGTACGCGCGGTTCCGGCGCAGCCTCGACCCGGACGCGCCGGGCGAGCCGTGGACCGTCGACCGCACCCGCAAGGAGTCGTACGCGACGGTGCTGGCCGCCTGCTGGCACCTGCAACGCTCCGGCCTGCTCACTGTCGACGTGCGGCTCTCCGCGCAGATGACCACGTTCCGCTACGACCTCTCCTCCTCCTGTGTCGTCGTCACCCAGGAGAACCCGCAGACGCCCGCGCTGCGCATCGACCGCGGCGAGGTCTACTACAACCGTTTCAACATCGAGCTGGACTACAGCCGCCGGCAGAGCCGGCGCGTGCCGATCGAGGCGGCGGCCCAGGTCAAGCTCGACGACGAGCCGTCGGTCGAGCAGGTACGGCGGTTGTTCACCGCCCTCGGCCTGACGCTGCCCCGGTCCTTCGGCGACCGCGAGGTCGCCGACATCATCGGCAAGGCCGTCCAGGCGAGGAACCCCTACTCATGACCAGTTACGCCGACCTCGAACGGGAGATCGACCGGGGCACCCGGCCGGAGCTCCTACGCGGCTGGGCGCTGGACGTGCTCGACGACGTCGCCGAGGGGCGGCGGTCGCTGCGCGCGGTCCGGCACCCGCTCGGCTTCACCTGCCTGCCGGTGGAACGCGACGGCCCGGACGGCGTCTGCGTGCACGCCTGGCCCGCCGACCCGCCGCCGGTGCGCCCGACCACCTCCACCATGCACTCGCACAGCTGGGACCTGCTCAGCCACGTGCTGCACGGCACCGTCCGCAACGAGCTGATCGAGGTCGACGACGCGCCGGCCGACCCGGCCTGGCGGGTCTACGAGGTGCGCAGCCTCGGCGAGGTGGACGAGATGGCCGCCACCGACCGGCTGGTCACCGCGATGACCGCCACCGTGGAGACGCACTCGGCCGGCGACTCGTACGCGCTGCGCGCCGGCGGCTTCCACACCTCGGAGGTCGACGCCGGTGAGCCGGCGGTGACAGTGGCGCTCGGCCGGACCACTCCCGGCGCGTGCGACCTAAGCCTCGGCGCGGTGGACGGGCGCAGCCACTGGGTACGCCGGGACCGATGCGACGCGGTGGAGACCGCGCGGATGGCGCGGCAGATCGCGCGACTGGTGGCACGGGGCTGACTGGCTGGAGGAGCCATGGACGTGGAGCCGAGCAGAGGCGGGCCCGACCTGCGCGAGGCGCACCGGTTCGCGGTGGAGGCCGCCCAGGCGGCGGGCCGGCTGCTGCGCCGGGGCACCCGGGGGGAGGTGCGCGCCCGGGCCAAGAACGACACCGGCGACCTCGTCACCGACCTCGACCTGGCCGCCGAGCGGCTGATCGTCGACCGGATCCGGGCCCGCTGGCCGGAGCACGGCGTGATCGCCGAGGAGGGCGGCGAGTACGCCCCGGACACCGCCTTCGCCTGGCTGGTCGACCCGCTCGACGGCACCAACAACGTGGCGATCGGACTGCCCGCGTACGTGGTCGGGATCGCCCTGTGCGACAACGGCTCGCCGGTGCTCGGCGTGGTCCACGACCCGGTCGCCGGCCGTACCTGGTCGGCGGTGCGCGGCCGGGGCGCGTTCGTGCACCCCTCCGGCCCGGCCGCCCGTCCGCTGCGCGCCGCGCACCGGCCGGTGCCGGCCGCGCCGGTGCTGGCCTGGACCCAGGGGCACGAGGTACGCCGGGACGACAGCACCGCCCGGGCGCTGAAGGTGGTGCTCGACACCACCGCGCGGCGGGTGCTGCAACTGTGGGCGCCGCTGCTGTCCTGGGTGATGCTGGCCCGCGGCGACATCGACGGCATCGTCGGCTACCGCCCCGAGGCGGTCGACCTGCCCGCCGGGATGCTGCTGGCCGCCGAGGCCGGCATGGCGGTACGCGCGCTCGACGGCGGCACGTTCGACGATCGGTACGGCTGCCCGGCGGACCGGCGCAGTTTCGTGGCCGGGCCGCCGGAGACCATCGACCGGCTGGTCAAGCTGGTCACCGCGGCACAGTGGATCGAGCCGCAGGTGCGCCGCCTCACCCCGGTCAGTCTCGGCTCGGTCGGCTGGTGAGACGCGATCCGCTGCAGACGAACCTGCGCTACCCCGGCCTTCGGTCGGCCAGGAAGTCGGTCCAGGTCCGCACGCCCCTCGCCGCACCGGGCCGGGCGAGGTTCGCGCCGTCCCGGTACGCCCGGCCCGCCCGCCCGGGGATGCGGACCGGCAGGCGTGCCCGGCGCTTCCCGGTGGCCGCCAGGTAGCCGGTCAGCAGCTCGCCGATGCCGTGGGTGTGCGGCCCGGCCAGGTCCGGCACCAGCCCGGCCGGTGCGCCCAGCGTCAGCTCGGCCAGCCGCGCCGCCACCTCGGCGGCGTCGACCGGCTCCAGCCGCAGCCCGCCCGGCACCGGCGTCACCGGCAGCCGGGTCATCGCCGTCAGCATGGTCAGCACCAGGTCGTGCACCTGCGCGGCGCGCAGCACCGTCCACGGGACGCCGGAGTCCGTCACCGCGCGCTCGGCGTCGAGCTTGGACCGGATCCAGGCCAGCGGCACCCGGTCGGCGCCGGTCACGGAGATGTGCACCAGGTGCGCCACACCGGCCCGGTGCGCGGCGCGGGCCAGGTGGGCGGTGGCGCGGTCGTCGCCCCTCGCGCCGCCGGCCAGGTGCAGCACCGTGGACACCCCGCGCAGCGCGGGGCCGAGGTCGGCGCCGGTGAGCAGGTCGGCGGTCACGTGGGTGACGCCGTCGCCGGACCGTCCGCCGCGCCGGCTGAGCACCCGCACCGGATGCCCGGCGGCGCGCAGCAGCGGTACGACGTGCCGGCCGATCGTGCCGGTGCCGCCGGTGACCAGGATCTGCGGGTTCATCGTCTTTCCCTCCGTCGCCTGTGCTGCCACGTCGACCCGCGCCGACCCGTCGACGTGACAGGTGTGACGGTGGTCACCTCCGGTCACCTCGGCTGGTTGTGGCGGGTCGGGACGACGTGTGGGAGAGGGAGGCTCAGGTGATGGACCACGGGCTGGCGGAACGGTTCGAGCGGGAGCGGCCGCGTCTGCGCGCTGTCGCGTACCGGCTGCTCGGCTCGCTCACCGACGCCGAGGACGCGGTGCAGGAGACCTGGCTGCGGCTGGCCCGTACCGACCCGGCCGCCGTGGACAACCTGGATGCCTGGCTCACCACAGTGGTCGCCCGGGTCAGCCTCAACGCGCTGCGGTCCCGCGCCGCCCGCCGGGAGGACCCCCTCGACGTACGCCTGCCCGACCCGGTGGTGGACGCCGACGACCCGGCGCATGCCGCGGTGCTCGCCGACTCGGTGGGGCTGGCGTTGCTCGTGGTGCTGGACACGCTGAGCCCGGCCGAGCGGCTCGCGTTCGTGCTGCACGACATGTTCGGGGTGCCGTTCGACGAGATCGGTCCGCTCGTCGACCGCTCACCGGCGGCGGCCCGGCAGCTCGCCAGCCGGGCCCGCCGCCGGGTACGCGGACAGGCGCCCACCCCCGATCCCGACCTCACCCGGCAGCGGGCGGTGGTCGACGCCTTCCTCGCCGCCGCCCGTGACGGCGACCTCGACGCGCTGATCGCGGTGCTGCACCCGGACGTGGTGCTGCGCTCCGACGCGGGGACCGCCCGCGCCCGCCACACGGTCGTGCTCACCGGCGCGACGACGGTGGCCGCGCAGGCCACCACGTTCGGGCGGCTGTTCCCGCACGCCCGGCCGGTGCTGGTCAACGGCGCCGCCGGGGTGCTGGTGAGCGCCGGGGACCGCCCGCTGTCGGTGATGGCGTTCACCGTCACCGGCGGACGGATCGCCGCCGTGGACGTGATCGCCGATCCGCGCCGGCTGGCCGCGCTCGGCCTCACCGGCTGACCCGGAGCCGGCTCGGTCGGCCGGGACCAGGTCGGCTCAGTCGACCAGGGCCAGGTTGGCCATGTCGACCACCGGCCGGAAACCGAGGCCGGCGTAGAGCCGGTTCGACACCGGGTTGGCCTGGTCGGTGAACAGGCACACCCGCGCGCCCTCGGCCGTGAGCAGCCGGCTGACCTCGGCGACCGCGTTGCCGGCCCAGCCGCGTCCGCGCTGCTCGGGTGGCGTGTAGACCGGACCGACCCGGGCCACGCCGAACGACGGCGGGTTGGCGGCGGTCAGGTGCACCGGAGCGCCCGACCCGTCGGTCCAGAACCAGACCCGGCCGTCCCGGATGCGGCGCAGCAGATCGGCGCGGTCGGGCGTCTCGTGGGCGCTCGTGCCGCGCGGGCGGCCCGCCTGCTCGTCGGCGTCGGCCATGAACGCGGCGAACCACGCGGCGACCAGGTCGACCTCGTCGGCGGTGGCCGTCCGCAACGCGCCCGGCGCCGGCGCGGGCGGCGTGAGCTGGTCGAGCACGTGCAGCCGGGTGTGCTGGGCGACAGCGACCCGGCCGCCGTCGAGCCGGGCGACCTCCTCGGCGCAGGCGCGCGCGGCGGGCAGCGCGCCGTTCACCGCGCGGACCCGCTCGCCGCGCCGGTGCCACGCGCGGGCCAGCGCCTCGGCGGCCTCCGGCGGCATCGGCAGCAGGAACGCCGGTCGCGGCGGGAACGGCGCGGTACGCATCGCGGCGCCCACCACCGCCCCGGAGGCGTCCCGCACCACCAGCCACCAGTCGTCCTCGGGCAGCGCCACGCCCTCGGCCCGGCGGGCCGCCATCCGGCGCGTGACGCTGGCGACGACGGTGCTCACCACCGGGTCGGCGGCCAGGTACGTCCCGGCGGCGGCGAGGAACTCCTCCGGGTCGGCGTAGAAGCGCAGGGTGGAATCGGCGGTCATGCGGGCACGGTAGCCACTGCCCGCGGCCGGGCCGTAGCGGTTTTCCCGCCCCGGCTCAGGGTGCGATGCGCAGTCGGCGGATGCGGGTGTCGTCGTACTCCTCGAACCGGAACCGCAGCCCGGCGAACGGGCTGCCGGGGAAGTCACCGCTGATCGTGGCGGTCACGACCGTCCCGGCGGGTGTCTGCTCGACGTCGGTGATCTCGTACGACACCAGCGGCGTGCCGTCGCGCCAGGCGCGGATCTCCCCGATCCCGCGGTGGGTGCGGCCCTCGTCCTCGACCACCGCGTCGTCGGCGAACAACGCGAGCCAGGGCTCCTTGTCGGCCTGGCCGGCGAGCGCGAAGTAGCGGCGGACGATCTCGGGCGGGTTGCTCATGGACGCGATGCTAGGCGCCGGGACCGACAAGAAGCGCTGTGACGGTGGCGGTGGTGGCGAGCACGGCGAGCGCGGCGCTGGTCGCCACGAACCGGCCCAGCGGCACGGCCACCCCGGCGGCCCGGCAGCGCTCGTACCAGATCAGTGTCGCCAGCGACGCCCACGGCGTGGCCAGCGGACCCACGTTCGTGCCGATCAGCAGCGCCAGCAACTGGGTGTGCCGGTCGGCCGCGATCACCGCCTCGCCGGCCAGGTACGCGGGCAGGTTGTTCACCGCGTTGCTGAACAGCGCGCCGACCGCGCCCGCCCGCAGCGCGCCCTCCGCGCCCGGGTCGGTGCCGATGAGCGTGCCCATCACGGAGTCCAGGCCGTACCGGCCGATGGTCTGCACCACCAGGAACAGCCCGGTCACGAAGACCAGCAGCCGCCACGGCACCAGCGCGAGCCGCAGCCGGTGCCGGGCCCGTACCGCGAAGCCGGCGACCAGGATCGCGGCGGCCACCCCGGAGGCGACGCCGATCTCCACCCCGGCGAGGATTCCCGCGACGAACAGCAGGCAGGCGGCGAGCGCGGTGCGGTAGAGCACCCGGTCCGGCGGCACGTACGGCGGCGGCGGGTCGAACGGGTCGGCCCCGGCGCGCGCCGGACGCCAGTACCACCACCACAGCAGCAGCGCGGTGACCGCCACGGCGACCAGTTGCGGCCACCACATCCGGGCCGCCCACGGCACCGGATCCAGGTCGACCCGGTCGCTGGCCAGGATGTTCGTCAGGTTGGACACCGGCAGCAGCAGGCTGGCCGTGTTCGCCAGCCACACGGTGGTCATGGCCAGCGGCGTCGGCGGCACGTTCAGCGCCCGGGCCAGCGCGATCATCACCGGCGTGAGCAGCACCGCCGTGGTGTCCAGGTTGAGCGCGATGGTGGTCACCGAGGCGAAGCCGACGCAGAGCCAGAACAGGGCCCGGAAACTGCCCCGCGCGGTCACCGCCACCCGGGTCGCGAGCGCGTCGAACACCCCGGCCACAGCGGTCAGCTCGGCCAGCACCACGACCGTGCCGAGGAAGATCAGGATCGGGATGATCCGCCGCATCGTGCCCTCGGCGTCGGCGCGCGGCAGCAGCCCGGTGAGCACGCACACCAGCCCGACCGCGGCCAGGCCGATCGCGATCCAGTCCAGCACGTGCAGGCGGCCCCAGCGGGAACGGTCGGGCACGGCGTTCGGCGGATCGCCGGGGGTCTCCACGAGTGATGATCCTCGCACATGCGGGCGTGGCGGCAGGAGCCCGACGCGGGCCCGATCCGGACTGCCGAGGGTGTCGATCTGTTGACCGTCGGTGGCCATAATGACCACGTGGCTGTAGGCGCGCACCCCACCCGGTCCGACCGCCCCATCGACTTCTTCATCAGTTACTCACCGGCCGACGAGCGCTGGGCGACGTGGCTGGCGTGGGAGTTCGAGGCGGCCGGCTACCGCACACTGTTGCAGGCGTGGGACTTCGTCGCCGGCACCAACTTCATCGACTTCATGGACCGTGGCGTCCGCGAGGCCGAGGTCGTGGTGGCGGTGCTGTCCGAACGCTACCTGCACTCCACGTACGGCAAGCTGGAGTGGCAGGCCGCGCTGCGCGCCGACCCCGACGGCACCGGAAACAAGCTCGTCACGGTACGCGTCGAGGACTGCCCGATCGACGGGCTGCTCGCCACCATCACCTATGTGGACCTGGTCGGTGTGGACGACCCGGCGCAGGCCCGCAACCGGGTGCTCGACCGCATCCGGGAGGCGCTCGACGGCCGGGCCAAACCGATGCGGCAGCCGGCGTTCCCGCACCACCCGGCCGACCCGCACGGGGTGCTCGCCGCGCCCGCCGCCGGAGCGCCCGCGCCGCGCCGCGCCCGGCGTACCCCGATCAACCCGCCGCCGTTCCCGCCGGCCGCGGTGGCGCCGCCGACCGCCCGGGACACCGTCACCGTGCTCCAGGTCGCCGGGCCGCGCTTCGGCCGGGGCGTGATCACCCCCGGCGCGCCGGTCACCCCCGGCGAGGTGCAGGAACACCTGATGGGTGACCTCACGCTGCTGATGAACGACGGCGTGCCCCGGCCGGACCTGCTCGTCGTCGCCGGCAACCTGACCGAGTCGGGCAGCCCGCGCGAGTTCTCCGACGCGCTGAGCTTCCTCACCGGCCTGCGGGTGCTGCTCGGGCTGGAGCCGCACCGCCTGATCGTGGTGCCCGGCCCGCGCGACGTGACGATGGCCGCGTGCCGCGCGTACTTCGCGACCTGCGAGGCCGACGACGTCGACCCGCAGCCGCCGTTCTGGCCGAAGTGGCGGCACTACGCGCGCCTGTTCGACGACCTCTACCAGGGCCTCGAGGACCGGATCTTCGACAGCGAGCAGCCCTGGACGCTGTTCCCCGTCCCGGACCTGCGGGTGGTGGTGGCCGGGCTGAACTCCACCATCGCCATCACCCACCGCGAGGAGGACCGGTACGGCTTCCTCGGCGAGGCGCAGTCGAGCTGGTTCGCCCAGCGGCTGCGCCACTACCAGCAGTCCGGCTGGCTGCGGCTGGGCGCGATGGCGCACGCGCCGGGGGCGCGCAGCCCGTACGCCGACGAGGTGCCGCCGGATCCGGTGTCGCTGCGCGACCGCGGCGCGGTCAACCGGCTGGTCGGCCCGATGCTCAACCTGCTGCTCTCCGACGCCGCGCCGTCGGCCCGGGTCGACCCGGTGGTGCCGCTGGCCGCCGCGCCCCGCGACGGCCGGGCGCAGGTGCTGCGGCTCGGCGGCGACGGGATGACCCGCTGGGTGCTCGGCCGCGACGACCGCCTCGACTCCGGGGCGCTGACGGCGGTGAACTGGCCGCATGCCGAGGCGACGTTCGGCGCGGCCGGCCCGGCCCAGGTGCCCGACCCGCGCCGCCCGGTGGCCGTCGAGGGGGCCACCCAGGGCGTGGCGGTCACCGCCGCCCCGGTGCAGCGCCTGCTGGACCGGCTCGCCGAGGTCTGCGAGGCCCGCTACGACCGGGTGGTGGTACGCCGCGTCGACACCGACCCGCCGCACCTCTACATCAGCTACCGCTCCGACGGCGTGGTCCGCCAGCAGCGCGTCGGCGCGCACGTGGGCACCCCCACCGCCGCCGACGTGGACGTCTTCGCCCGCCGGGTGCACGCCACCGATCCGGACATCGCCTCCGAACTGGTCTACGACGGTGACCGGGTGCCGCGCGGGCTGGCCGAGGAGGCGCAACGCCGGGGCGTGCGCGTGCTGCACCTGACCGAGTTCCAGGGCCTGCTCGACCTGCGTGACTACGTCGCGGCGCAGACCGCCCGGCTGCAGGCCGACCGCCTCTACCCGCCCGGGCAGTACGTGCCGCAGCGCTACCGCCATCTCGTCGGCGCCGACCAGCGCGTCCGCGACGACGTGGTGGACGAGCTGCTGGAGACCGTCTCCGCCCCGGACGGCCGGTTCGTGCTGGTGCTCGGCGACTTCGGCCGCGGCAAGACGTTCGCGCTGCGCGAGGTGGCCCGGCGGCTGCCCACCGCCGCGCCCGACCTGATCCCGATCCTGGTCGAGCTGCGCGCGCTGGACAAGGCACACTCCGTCGACGGCCTGGTCGCCGCGCACCTGGCCAACCACGGCGAGCAGGTGATCGACCTCAAGGCGTTCCGCTACATGCTGCGCCAGGGCCGCATCGTGCTGCTCTTCGACGGGTTCGACGAGCTGGTCGCCCGGGTCACGTACGACCGGGCGGCCGACCACCTGGAGACGCTGCTGCAGGCCGCCGAGGGCAACGCGAAGATCGTGGTGAGCAGCCGGACCCAGCACTTCAAGACCAACTCGCAGGTGCTGACCGCGCTCGGCGAACGGGTCGGCCTGCTGCCGCACCGGCGCGTGCTCGCCGTGGAGGACTTCACCCCCGGGCAGATCGAGGCGTTCCTGCGCAACCGGTACGGCGGCGACGAGCGGGCCGCCCGCGAGCGGATGGACCTGCTGGCCGGCGTGAAGGACCTGCTCGGGCTCTCCCGCAACCCGCGTATGCTCGGCTTCATCGCCAACCTGGACGAGGGGCGCCTCGCCGCGGTCGCCGGCGCGGGTGGCACGTTCAGCGCCGCCGCGCTGTACCGGGAGATCCTGGAGTCCTGGCTGGACTTCGAGGAGCGCCGCACCCAGGGCATCCCCGGCGCGCCGGTGAGCCTGCGCCGCCCCGAGCTGTGGCAGGCGGTGAGCCGGCTGGCGTTCCAGCTCTGGGAGAGCGGCGAGGCGTACCTGCGCCTGGCCGAGCTGGCCGAGTCCACCGGCCAGCTCGCCGGGCGCGCCGACTCGCGGCTGTCCGGCCCGCAGGCGGCGCACGCGGTCGGCGCGGGCAGCCTGCTCGTCCGCACCGACGACGGACTGTTCGGGTTCATCCACACCTCGGTCATGGAATGGCTGGTCGCCGAGGGCGTCGCCGAGCAGATCAACCGGGGCGAGGAACCGGCCGCGCTGGCGGTGCGGTCGCTGTCCGCGCTCGCCGTCGAGTTCCTCGGCGACCTCGCCGACCCGGCCCGCTGCACCGCCTGGACCGCTCGGGTGCTCGGCGACGAGTCGGCGGGGGAGACGCTGCGCGCCAACGCGCTGCGGCTGTCCGCCCGGCTGCGCCTGCCCGACCGGGCCGACCTGCGCGGCGCGGTGCTGCGCGGCGAGGACCTGTCGCACCGCGAACTCGCCGGCGCCGACCTCACCGGCGCCGACCTGACCGACGCGCGGCTGGTCGCCACGAACCTGACCGAGGCGCGGCTGGAACACGCCCGGCTGCGCGGCGCCCGCCTGGACCAGGCCCGCCTCGCCGGGGCGGACCTGCGCGACGCGGAGCTGGCCGGGGCGCGGCTGTTCCGTACCGACCTGCGCGGCGCGCGCGTGGGCGGCAGCAGCTGGCACCGCACCGCGCTGATCGACGTCAGCGCCGACGCGGCCATGCTGCGCGCCCCGGAGCTGCGCGGCGCCGTCGTCGCGCCGGGCCGGCCGGTCGCGCCGGGCCTGGCCCCGCCCGCGGTGGGCGTCGCCTACGGCTTCGAGGTGGGCCGGCTGCCGGTGCCGGCGGCGTACAGCCCGGACGGCGCGGTGCTCGCGGTCGGCAGCGACGACGGCGGTGTGCTGCTCTGCGACACCGCCACCGGACTGCCGGTACGCACGCTCCAGGGACACCGCTCCCGGGTGTACGCGGTCCGCTACGACGCCGCCTCCCACCAGCTCGTCACCGGCGCGGCCGACCTCACCGTACGGCTGTGGGACGCCGACCACGGCGACGTGCGGCACGTCATCGAGGACGTCTTCACCGGCTGGGTGTGGCCGCTGCTCACCGACGGCCGCCGCGGCCGGCTGGTGGTCGGCGACGCGGCCGGCGTGGTGCGGCTGTACGACACGCGCACCGCCCGGCTGCGCCACGAGTGGCCCGGCCACGCCGCGCCGATCTGGGGCACCTCGTTCAGCCCCGACGGCCGGCGGGTCGTGGTGGCCGACAGCGGCGGCACGGTACGCGGCTGGGACATCCCCACCGGCCGGCTGGCGTTCGAGGTGCGCGAGCCGGAAGTCGTCTACCGGCTGGCGCACACGCCGGACGGGCGGCTGCTGGCCGCGGTCGGGCAGCACGGCCGGGTCTGGGTCCGCCGGGCCGCCGACGGCGAGCTGCTGCGCTCGCCGCGCGGCCACGAGGCCGACGTGTACGCCCTCGACATCCACCCCGACGGCACGCTGATGGCCACCGGCGACACGCACGGCGCGCTGCGGCTGTGGGAGACCGAGACCGGCCGGCCGGTACGGGTGCTCGGGCGGCAGCGGGGCGCGATCTACAGCGTCCGGTTCAACGGCGACGGCAGCCTGCTCGCCACCGCCGCCAGCGACGGCGCGATCCAGCTCTGGGACACCGACGACGGGCAGGTCCGGCACGAGCTGACCCGGCACCGCGGCTCGGTCTGGCCGGTGGTCTGGCGGCCGGACCAGAACCAGGTGGCCACCAGCAGCAACGACGGCACCACCCGGCTGTGGGACGTACGCACCGGGCAGCTCCAGCACACGTTGCGCGGGCACGGCCGGCGGGTCACCGCGCTGTCCTTCCGCGACGACGGGGAAGTGCTCGCCGCCTGCGGCAACGACGGCGTGATCCGGCTCTGGGAACCGCGTACCGGCCGCCTGCTGCGCCAGCTCGCCAGCCCCGCCGACCGGCTGCTGTCCGTGGTGTTCTGCCCCGAGGAGCCGCTGGTCGCCTCGCCCAGCGGCGACGGCGGCGTGCACCTGTGGAACACCGACACCGGCGCCGACGAGCGTGAACTCAACGTGGACACCGACCACGTCTGGGCGGTCGCGTTCAGCCCCGACGGCGACGCGCTCGCCACCGCGAACGACGACGACACGGTACGCCTGTGGTACCGCCGCACCGGCCGCCACTTCGCCACGCTCACCCCGCACCGGGGCCGGGTGCGCACCGTCGCGTTCAGCCCGGACGGCGAGACCATTGCCACCGGCTGCGACGACCAGACGGTACGGCTGTGGGACGCCGCCACCGCCACCTGCCGGATGACGCTGGAACACCACACCGACCGGGTCTACTCGGTCGGCTTCAACAGCGAGGGCACGCTGCTGGCCAGCGCCGGCAACGACGGCACGGCGGTGGTCTGGGACGTGCAGACCGGCCAGCCGCGTGTCGTGCTCACCGAACACGACGGCCGCCTCTGGTCGTGCGCGTTCAGCCCGGACGGCAACCTGCTCGCCACCGCCGGGGACGACCTGGTGATCCGGCTGTGGGACCCGGTCACCGGCCGGCTGCACGGCACGCTGGCGGCACACACCCGGCGGGTCTGGTCGGTGCACTTCAGCCCGGACAGCAGCCTGCTCGCCAGCGCCGGTGACGACGGCACCGTACGCCTGTGGGACGTGGCCGACCCGGAGCACGCCCAGCTGCGGACCACGCTGATCGGGCTGCCGGACGGATGGGCGGCGGTGAGCCCGGACGGCCGGTACAAGCTGGACGGTGACCCGGGCGGCCAGTTCTGGCACGTCATCGGCACGTGCCGCTTCGAGGTGGGCGAGCTGGATCCTTACCTGACCCAGGTCCGCCGACTACCCGTGGACGCCCCCTTCTGACCCCCGCGAATCTCCCCGTGCTCTCCGCGGTGATCAAGGAGTTTGCGTCCCGATCCGCGCCCGATCCGGACACAAACTCCTTGATCACCGCCGTGCGCGCTGCCGGGAGGTGCTCGTTCCGCCGGGCCGCCGTGGGCGCCTCGTCCGAGGCGGTCCGGAGATCTTGGTAGGAAACGGCCCCTATGGGGGCCCTTTCGTACCAAGATCTACTGCAGTCCCGGTATGTGGTCCGCGAATCCTGGAATCCGGACACGCGTGGCT
The DNA here is from genome assembly GCF_018070485.1 of Micromonospora sp. C41. NCBI lineage: Bacteria > Bacillati > Actinomycetota > Actinomycetes > Micromonosporales > Micromonosporaceae > Micromonospora > Micromonospora sp. C41. The sequence goes on from NZ_JAGPXP010000017.1 coordinate 151,075, forward strand.
GGTG